>NZ_JBFUHO010000003.1:0-337586 GCF_056402355.1 Variovorax sp. P4_B11 | reverse complement strand
GTCGCATGGACCCGCTGCGTGAGCGACCTCGACCGCGTCGAGCTGTGCCGTCCGCTCGCCGTGGACCCGAAGGTGGCGCGGCGCGAGCGATTCCGCCAGCAGGGCGCGCGCGGGACCGGATTGTTCGCGAACCGGCGCTCGGGCGGCAAGGCGGGGTACTAGGGCCTGTTCACACTACTTCCGGGGATCGCGTTGCCGGGCCAAGGGGCTGGATGCAAGGCGCCCGCGCGCAGCAAGGCTTTCGCCTTGCAAGCGCGGGCAACGCCGCAGACGGCCCCTTGGCCCGGCAACCCGCAGGGAAGGCCTGCCAGGACGAGCCACCCGGCGTTGCACTCCTTGCATGTGCCAACGCACATGCCGCGTCGCGCGCCTTGATTGGCCCGTCCTGGCAGGCCTTCGCGACCCCGGAAGTAGTGTGAACAGGCCCTAGCTCACTTGCATTCGGAGTCGATGACCGCCTGCAGCCGCTTCTGCTCGCTCGCGCGCGTGGCGTCGTCGATGATCTCGCGCTCGCCCTGGGCATTCAGGCGCGCGACGCGGATGCCGCTGTCCATGGTCGCTTTGCCCTCGCGCGCCCGGCTGCAATTTTCCTTCCTGGCTTGAGCGATCTTCTGCGTCTCGGCGGCCTGCCTGGTCTTTTCGGCCTCTTCGGCCTTGCGCGCCTTCTCCTCGAGCTCCTTGTCGACGCCGGCGGCTTTGGGGGCGGCCGGTGGCTGGGAAAGGGGCGCGGGGGCGGCCGCCACATCCTCGGCAACGGGCGGCGCACTGTAGTTCAACCGCTTGGCCGGCCCGCCGGGCCGGCGCAGGATGTTCTTCTCGGGCACGTCGGGCGGCGGCGCCTGATCGCTGAAGACCTTCTTGTTGTCCTTGTCCAGCCACTGCCATTGGGCTTGCGCGCCCAGGGGCAGCAGGAACACGGACCCGACGAGGAGCAACTGGACGAGCTTCATGGCCGGAAGTTTAGCGCCGCCTTACGTTTGGCAACTTGCTCGCTGGTGTTTTTGCAACGCTCGGACGGCATTTGGATGCAACTCGGTCCGAATGCGAGGCAGAAAGCGCTAATCCCTGCGTCGGCCCGGGCCGCGAGGCATCGTTACAATCCGTCTTTTGGAGCTTCACCCATGCGCCTTCTCGGCAAAGCGCTCACCTTCGACGACGTGTTGCTGGTGCCAGCGTTCTCCCAGGTCCTGCCCAAGGACACTTCCCTCGCCACCCGGCTCTCCCGCAACATCACGCTCAATCTGCCGCTGGTCTCGGCCGCGATGGACACCGTGACCGAAGCGCGCCTCGCGATCGCCATCGCGCAGGAGGGCGGCATCGGCATCGTCCACAAGAACCTCACCCCGGCCGAGCAGGCCGCCCAGGTGGCCAAGGTGAAGCGCTACGAATCCGGCGTGCTTCGCGACCCGGTCGTGATCACGCCAAGCCACACCGTGCGGGAGGTGATGGCGCTGTCGGACCAACTCGGCATCTCGGGCTTCCCGGTCTGCGACGCCGGCAAAGTGGTCGGCATCGTCACCGGCCGCGACCTGCGCTTCGAGAGCCGCTATGACGTGCCGGTGAGCGAGATCATGACCCGGCGCGACCGGCTCATCACGGTGCCTGACGGCACCACGCTGGCCGACGCCAAAGCGCTGCTCAACAAGCACAAGCTCGAGCGACTGCTGGTGATCAACGAAGCCTGGGAGCTCAAGGGCCTGATCACGGTGAAGGACATCACCAAGCAGACCAGCTTTCCGAATGCCGCGCGCGACGCCAGCGGCCGCCTGCGGGTGGGCGCGGCGGTCGGCGTGGGCGAGGGCACCGAAGAACGCGTCGAGGCGCTGGTCAAGGCCGGCGTCGACGCCATCGTGGTCGATACCGCGCACGGCCACAGCGCCGGCGTGATCGAGCGCGTGCGCTGGGTCAAGCAGAACTATCCGCAGGTCGAGGTGATCGGCGGCAACATCGCCACCGGCGACGCCGCCCGCGCGCTGGCCGATGCCGGCGCCGACGCGGTCAAGGTGGGCATCGGCCCAGGCTCGATCTGCACCACCCGCATCGTGGCCGGCGTGGGCGTGCCGCAGATCATGGCGATCGACAACGTCGCCACGGCGCTGCAGGGCACCGGCGTGCCGCTGATCGCCGACGGCGGCATCCGCTATTCGGGCGACATCGCCAAGGCGATCGCCGCCGGCGCCAGCACCGTGATGATGGGCGGCATGTTCGCCGGCACCGAAGAGGCGCCGGGCGAGATCGTGCTGTTCCAGGGCCGCAGCTACAAGAGCTACCGCGGCATGGGCTCGATCGGCGCGATGCAGCAGGGCAGCGCCGACCGCTACTTCCAGGAGTCGACCACCGGCAACCCGAACGCGGACAAGCTGGTGCCCGAGGGCATCGAGGGCCGTGTGCCCTACAAGGGTTCGATGGTCTCGATCGTCTACCAGATGTCCGGCGGCCTGCGCGCCAGCATGGGCTACTGTGGCTGCGCGACGATCGAAGACATGAAGAACAAGGCCGAGTTCGTCGAGATCACCACGGCGGGCATTCGCGAGAGCCATGTGCACGACGTGCAGATCACCAAGGAAGCGCCGAATTACCGGGCCGAATAGGCGTGCTTCTGGCCAGACATTGAAAATCAGGCCAGATCGACGTTAGAATTTGGGCCAGATTAAATTTTTCTGGCCCAAATGCAAACCCTCGGCATCGCGGAAGCCAAGAACAACTTCTCGGCCCTGATCGACTTGGTCGAGAAGGGCGAGGAAGTGCGCATCACCCGCCACGGCAAGGAGGTCGTGCGCATGCTGCCGGTGCGGCGCAAGCCGGTCATCACCGACGAGCAGATCGCGCGCGAGCTGGGGCAGATCGATGCCCTGCACGCCGCGATCAAGCCGGGTCCCGCGGTGCGGGCCCTGCGTGACGAAGGGCGGCAGTCGTGACGGCCTTCGTCATGGATGCTTCGGTCACCTCGGCCTGGCTGCTGCCGGACCAGGCCAGCGAACACACCCGCAAACTCTATGCCGCGATCCGCCGCGACGAGGTCGAGCCGCAGGCGCCCAACGCCTGGCAATGGGAGTGCGCCAACATCCTCGTCAATGGCGTGCGAAGCGGCCGCATTCCCTCCTCCGCGGTCGAAGGGCTGTGGAGCGTGCTGGACGCCATCCGGCATCGCGTCGAGCTGCACGAGCTGGCCCCGGCCCAGCACAAGGCGGTGCTCGCCGTGGCCATCGACGCCGATGTGTCGCTCTACGACGCGGGCTACCTCTGGCTGGCACGCTCGCTCGATCTTCCGCTCGCCACTTTCGACGCGCAACTCATCCAGGCGGCGCCGCAAGCGGGCGTCCGCCTCTTCGACATTTCAACGCTCTGAGTCTGCTTCATGCAACACGACAAGATCCTCATCCTCGACTTCGGCTCGCAAGTCACCCAGCTGATCGCGCGCCGCGTGCGCGAGGCGCATGTGTTCTCCGAGGTCCATCCCTGCGACGTCAGCGACGAATGGGTGCGCGAGTTCGCCAAGGACGGCAAGCTCAAGGGCGTGATCCTTTCCGGCAGCCACGCCAGCGTCTACGAGGAGACCACCGACAAGGCGCCGCAGGCGGTGTTCGAGCTCGGCGTGCCGGTGCTGGGCATCTGCTACGGCATGCAGACCATGGCGCACCAGCTGGGCGGCAAGGTCGAGGGCGGCCACAAGCGCGAATTCGGCTTCGCGGCCGTGCGGGCGCGCGGCCACACCGAGCTGCTGCGCGACATTGCCGACTTCACGACCGACGAGGGCCACGGCATGCTCAACGTCTGGATGAGCCATGGCGACAAGGTCACCGAGCTGCCGCCGGGCTTCAAGCTGATGGCGTCGACCGACAGCTGCCCGATCGCCGGCATGGCGGACGAGGCGCGGCACTTCTACGCCGTGCAGTTCCATCCCGAAGTCACGCACACCCAGCAGGGCAAGCCGATCCTCGAGCGCTTCGTGCTCGGCATCTGTGGCGCGCGGCCCGACTGGGTGATGCGCGACCACATCGCGGAGGCCGTGGAGGCGATCCGCCAGCAGGTGGGCGATGAGGAGGTGATCCTCGGCCTTTCGGGCGGCGTCGATTCGTCCGTCGCTGCGGCGCTGATCCATCGCGCCATCGGCGACCAGCTGACCTGCGTCTTCGTCGACCACGGCCTGCTGCGGCTGAACGAAGGCGACATGGTGATGGAAATGTTCGTCGGCCAGTTGCATGCCAAGGTGATTCGCGTCGATGCCAGCGAGCTGTTCCTCGGCAAGCTGGCGGGCGTCAGCGACCCGGAGGCCAAGCGCAAGATCATCGGCGGCGAATTCGTCACCGTGTTCAAGCAGGAAGCGGCCAAGCTCAAGGCCAGCGCCGGCGGAAGACTCGGAGTTGACGGCCTGCCGGCCGTCAAGGGCGCCAAGTGGCTGGCGCAGGGCACCATCTATCCCGACGTGATCGAGTCGGGCGGCGCCAAGAGCAAGAAGGCGGTCACGATCAAGAGCCACCACAACGTCGGTGGGCTGCCCGCCGAGCTGGGCCTGAAGCTGCTCGAGCCGCTGCGCGACCTGTTCAAGGACGAGGTGCGCGAGCTGGGTGTGGCGTTGGGCCTGCCGCCCGAGATGGTCTATCGCCATCCCTTCCCGGGCCCGGGCCTGGGCGTGCGCATCCTCGGCGAGGTCAAGAAGGACTACGCCGACTTGCTGCGCCGTGCGGACGCGATCTTCATCGAGGAACTGCGCAACTTCATCGACCCCTCGAGCGGCAAGAGCTGGTACGACCTCACGAGCCAGGCGTTCACGGTGTTCCTGCCGGTGAAGAGCGTCGGCGTGATGGGCGACGGCCGCACCTACGACTACGTGGTCGCGCTGCGCGCGGTGCAGACCAGCGACTTCATGACCGCCGACTGGGCCGAGCTGCCCTATGCGCTGCTCAAGAAGGTGTCGGGGCGGATCATCAACGAGGTGCGCGGGATCAACCGCGTGACCTACGACGTGAGCAGCAAGCCGCCGGCGACGATCGAGTGGGAGTGATTTGCCGCACTTCGCGGACATTCGACCGCTATTGCTAAGGCGCCTGCACCACGGCCGATGAGCCCGACAAGCTGCAGCGGGTCATGTCTGCAAGTCGCTGGACGTCGATCTGGCTGCTGAGGTGCTGGCCGTGCAGGGAGTCGGATCACTGTCGCGGAGGCCAAGCCGATGCCAGCCACGATTCTGTATGTGGTCGCGTTTCCGCTCGGCCAGGAACAAGCTGAGTTTGCGACACCGCGCACAGGCGGGCTCAAGCTCTGATGTAGCGGGCGGCCGATGCGCGCACTGTTGCCAGCAAGTCTGGACGCTCTGGCTTGCCTCAAGCCGATCAGGCGCATCAGCCGCCGGGGTGGTCACCCAGCCCGGCGCGACGGTGAAGGCGACCTAAATGTTGCCGAAGTGCCGAACATCTCCAATCGTTCACGGCACGGCCCCTTTGCTTCTGCCCTCCAGGATGGAGCATGCCCGGCCTCATGGAAGAGTCCGAGGCGCGTAATGCCGATAGTGGCAAATGCTCGATGAGTTTGCCAATCTCGTCGCGCAGGCCTGCCCGCGCGTGCTCGATTTCCGCGATCGGCAGCAGCACGATCAGGATCGACAACGACACCATCGACACCACCAACCTCAATCGCGTGCACGGGTCGCACGCGGCCGACGTGGTCCATGTTCTCTAGTGTCGGTCGAATAGGCCAAGAAGGCCAAAATTATGGCCTTTCCATGACAAGAACGCCAATATATTGGCGTTATCTGATGGAAAATTGGCTCAAATCCAATATCGCGATGGAAATATTATGGCGCTATTGACCACGAATGCCTAAAATATCGGCATTATGGCCAAGAAGACAGCCGCATTGCTCCCAATCACCGACGAACTGCTGCGTCAGTTCGGCGACCGCCTGCGCTTGGCGCGGCTGCGCCGTCGGCTCTCGGCCAAGCAGGTTGCAGAGCGAGCCGGGATGGCGCCCATGACACTGCGCAGCCTGGAGCGCGGTGGGTCGGGGGTGACCATGGGCGCCTACCTCGCCGTCATGCAGGTGCTGGGCATCGAAAAGGACCTCGACTTGCTCGGCAAGGCCGACCCTGTGGGCCGCGAGCTCCAGGATGCGCAACTGCCCGCGCACACCAAGACGACACGACCAAGCATGCCGCCGTCAGCCAAACGGCCGGCGACGGCCAAGAGGCTGGTGCCGGTTGCTGGCGCCGCGGCGGCGCTTCGCCATGCCATCGAAAACTCGCCGCAGGACCAACTGCGCAAGATGTTCGATTCCCTGCCCAGCGAGCAAATGCGCAAGGCACTCGAAGCACTGCCGGAAACGCAGATGCGCAAGGCGCTGGCCGCCATGCCGTCCGTGCAGCTGCGTGAAGCCGTGGACCGGCTGGATGCCCCCAACAGGCAAATCAAGAAGCTGCTCAAGCCTGCGGAGGACGCTCGCGACTGGATCAAGAAGAGCGGCTTCGCCAGTGCCGATGCACTTGCTGGCTTGATCGAGCCCTTGGCGTCGCTGAAGAAGAAGGGGCGTTGAGCCGATGGCCGCAACTATCGCCGTCTATGCAGACTGGGTCGGCCTCGCAGAGCCGCTGCGGCTGGGGTGGCTGCATGCCGGGCGAGGAGCAGGCCGGGAAGTTTTCGAGTTTGAGTTCGACGCCGCGGCGCTGGCCCACCACGCCACCGGGAACTTGCACCTGGATTCCCGGCTGGGCCTCTTCGAAGGTCGGCAGCACCCGCCGCAGGGGCACGAGACCTTCGGCGTGTTCGCGGATGCGAGCCCGGATCGTTGGGGCCGGTTGCTGATGCGCCGCCGGCTGGAGCGCGCGCAGCGGGCAGGGCAGGTGGGCAAGGCCGTGCGCCTGCATGAATCAGACTACCTGCTGGGCGTGCACGACGGCTATCGTTCCGGGGCGTTGCGCTTGCGGCGCGATGACGCCGGCGACTTCCTGGACAACCAGCACGGCGCGGAAGCGCCGCCATTCGTGCAGCTGCGCGAACTGGAAGCGGCCAGCCTGGCGCTGGAGCGCGATGAGGACAACACCTCGGCGGCGGGCGACGACTGGCTGCGCATGCTGATCGCACCTGGCGGTTCGCTCGGTGGTGCGCGGCCCAAAGCCAGCGTCGTTGATCCGCAGGGGCACTTGTGGATCGCCAAGTTCCCCAGCGTGCGCGACGAGCACGACGTGGGCGCCTGGGAACTGGTAGTGCAGACCCTCGCGAAGGGCTGCGGCCTCGCCGTGCCGCAAAGCCTGGCCCGCAAGTTCGCGAGCCAACAGCACACCTTCCTGGTGAGGCGCTTCGACCGAACGCCAGCGGGCAGGCTTCACTTCGCCTCGGCGATGACGCTCACGGGACGCCTGGATGGCGATGATGCATCGACAGGTGCGAGCTATCTGGAGATCGCCCGCGTGCTGATCGACCACGGTGCGAACACCATCGCAGACCTGCGTGAGCTGTGGTCGCGCATCGTGTTCAACATGCTGGTCTCCAACACCGATGATCACCTGCGCAACCACGGTTTCATCCTCGCGCCCGGCAAGGGCTGGCGCCTGTCCGATGCCTACGACATGAATCCAGTGCCCGAGTCGCAAGGCCTGAAGCTCAACGTCAGCGAGGCCGACAACGCGATGGACCTCGACCTGGCGCGTTCGGTGGCGCCGTACTTTCGGGTCTCCAAGAAGCTGGCCGACGAGATCGTCGCGCGCAGCCAGTCCGTCGTGAGGCAGTGGCCAAAGATCGCCGACAGCCTGAAAGTTCGTGCTCGGGAGCAGGAGCGGATGGCTGCGGCGTTTCGACTCGCTGGCTGATCAGGCGGTCTGCCAGCCTCGGCGGAACAGCGTCCAGAAGTTCCGGAAACGGAAGCAGAAGACGTGCAGAATGCTGTTGCGAACCTCGGCGATCGTTGACGATTGATGCGCTGGAGTAGTTTCCGGTCCTCGGAAACCATTGAGTGGGATGAGCGGTGAACGGCCTCTTCTTCGCGCTGCAGCCGGATCCAGCGACCGCTGCCCAGGCCGCGGAACTGGCCCTGCGCCTGCGTGCCGATCACGGCCTCGAGGCCCTCGCGACCATGGCTGAGCGGCTGCATGTGACCTTGCACCACCTGGGCTCCTGGCCCGAGTTGCCGGAAGACCTGGTGACGAAAGCCCGACAGGCGGCGGCAAGCTGTCAATGCGCGGCCTTCGAGCTGTGCTTCGATGGCGTCACGAGTTTCCAATCGAGAGCAAGAAAGCACCCGCTGGTACTGGTGGGGCGCGAAGCGATGCCGGCCCTGCAGGCCTTTCGCATTGAGCTGGGCGCGGCGCTGCGCCTGTACGGCGTGGCGGCTGAGCAGGGCGCCTTCACGCCGCACATGACCCTGCTGCGCGACATGCGGGTCGTGCCGGACCTGCCGGTGGCACCCATCGTCTGGCAGGCGCGCGAGTTCGTCCTGATCCGGAGCCTCATCGGCAAGGGTCGGCAGATGGTGCTCGGACGCTGGCCCTTGCACGGCTGAGCGCCGCGGCGCCTCAGCACTCCACCACGTTCACCGCCAGCCCGCCGAGCGACGTCTCCTTGTAGGTCGACTTCATGTCCTCGCCGGTCTGCATCATGGTCTTGATGACGGCGTCGAGCGATACATAGTGGTTACCGTCGCCGCGCAGCGCCAGCCGCGCCGCGTTGATGGCCTTGACCGCGCCCATCGCGTTGCGCTCGATGCACGGGATCTGCACCAGCCCGCCGACCGGATCGCAGGTCAGGCCGAGGTTGTGCTCCATGCCGATCTCGGCCGCGTTCTCGACCTGGGCCGGCGTGCCGCCGAGCGCGGCGGCCAGCGCGCCGGCCGCCATCGAGCAGGCCACACCGACCTCGCCCTGGCAACCGACCTCGGCGCCCGAGATCGACGCGTTGGCCTTGTAGAGCATGCCGATCGCGGCGGCGGTGAGCAGGAAGTCGACGATGCCGTCGTCCGAGGCGCCGGGGCAGAACTTCTCGTAGTAGTGCAGCACCGCGGGAATCACGCCCGCCGCGCCGTTGGTCGGCGCGGTCACCACGCGGCCGCCGGCCGCGTTCTCCTCGTTGACCGCCATCGCGAACGCGTTGACCCAATCCATGGCGGCGAGCGGGTCGGCCGCTCCGGCGCCGGCGTCGCGCGCCAGCAGTTCGCGGTGAAGCTGCGGGGCCCGGCGACGGATGTTCAGGGTGCCGGGCAGGCGTCCGGCGGCGCTCGGATTGTCGATGCCGAAGCCGCGTTGCACGCACTGCCGCATCGCGGCCCAGATGCGCAGCACGCCCGCGCGCACCTCGGCGGGCGGGCGCCAGACGCTCTCGTTGGCCCGCATCAGCTGGGCGACCGACAGGCCGCGCTGCACCGCGTGGGAGATCAGCTCGTCGCCGGTGCGGAAAGGGTGCGGCCAGACCAGAGCGCCGCAGGCCTCGGCCGGCGCCGGCTCGGCACCGCCCTCGACCACGAAGCCGCCGCCGACCGAGAAATAGCAGCGATCGACCAACACGGTTCCGGCCGCATCCAGCGCGACCATCCGCATGCCGTTGGGATGCTCGGCCAGGGACTGTTCGCCGATGAAGAGAATGTCGCGCAACGGGTCGAAGCCGATCGGATGGCGGCCCAGCAGCAGCAACGTGCCGGAACGCCGCAAGGCCTCGATCCGGGGCTGCACCGCGGCGGGGTCGACGCTGTCCGGCGCCTCGCCGAAGAGCCCGAGGATCACACCCACGTCGGTCGCGTGGCCGCGCCCGGTGGCGCCGAGCGAGCCGTGCAGGTCGACCCGCACCCGCGCCGTGCGCGCCAGCAGGCCATCGCGCTCGAGCGCGCCCGCGAACATCAGCGCCGCCCGCATCGGACCGACGGTGTGCGAGCTCGACGGCCCGATGCCGATCTTGAAAATGTCGAAGACGGACAGCATCGCCCGACTATGCGGCCGCCAGTTGCTGCTTGACAAGCGCCACCCAGTAGGCGGCGCCGAGCGGCAGGATCCGGTCGTTGAAGTCGTAATAAGGGTTGTGCACCGGCGGGTCGTTCGGGCCTTCGCCGGCGCCGATGCCGATGTAGGCGCCGGGCCGCTTCTGCAGCATGAAGGCGAAGTCCTCCGAACCCATCGCGGGCGGGATGTCGGTGTGGACCTGCGCCTCGCCGACCAGGCTGGCGGCCGCGGCGACCGCGGCCGCGGTCTCGGCGGCGGTGTTGACCACGCCGGGGTAGCCGCGCATGTACTTGAGCGCCACCGTGGCGCCATGGGTCTGCGCCATGCCGGTGCAGATCTGGTTCATCGAACGCTCGACCCGGTCCTGGATGGCGGCGTCGAGCGCGCGCGCGGTGCCGCGCAGCACCACCGTCTCGGGCACCACGTTCCAGGTGTCGCCGCCGTGGATCTGGGTCACGCTGACCACCGCGGAATCGGTGGCGCCGATGCGGCGGCTGACGATGGTCTGCAGCGCGTTGACGAGCTGGGCCGAGACCATCACGGGGTCGATGCCGGTCTCGGGCATCGCGCCGTGGCAGCCCTTGCCGGTGATCACGATCTCGAAGGTGTCGAGGTAGGCGGTCATGGTGCCGGTGCGGATGCCGAACTGGCCGCGCGGCATGCCCGGGAAGTTGTGCATGCCGTAGACCGCGTCGGCCGGGAACCGGTCGAACAGGCCTTCCTCGACCATCCTGCGGCCGCCGCCTTCGTTCTCCTCGGCCGGCTGGAAGACGAAATGGACCGTGCCCTGGAAGGGCCTGTGCCGCGCCAGGTGATCGGCCGCGCCGAGCAGCATGGCGGTGTGGCCGTCGTGGCCGCAGCCGTGCATCTTGCCCGCGCAGGTCGACTTGTGGGCGCGCTCGCCGAGCTCGGTCATGTTCAGGGCGTCGAGGTCGGCGCGCAGCGCGATGCGCGGGCCTTCGCCGCTCTTCAGCGTGCCGACCACGCCGGTGCCGGCCAGGCCCCGGTGCACCGGAATGCCCATCAGCTTCAGCGCATTGGCGACGACGTTGGCCGTGCGGTGCTCCTCGAAGGCGGTCTCGGGGTTGGCGTGGATGTCGCGGCGCCAGGCCAGCATGCGCTGGCGGGTGTCTTCGGCGATCTCGGGTTCGCGGTACATGGAGCGTTCGGTCTCGACAGGGTCAGTGGAAGAATTCGGCGATCAGCGTCGCGCCGAGGAAGGTGCCAGCGGTGGCGGTCAGCGAGACCACCACGATGCGCCAGCCGAGCTGGCGGAACATCGGCAGGTCCTTGGCGACCGAGAAGCCGGCCAGCGCCAGCACCGGCGTGGTGAAGGCCATGAAATTGAGCTTGGCGGTGACCGCGATCAGCGCGTCGGAGAACGGCAGCAGGCCCGGAATGCCGGCCACCGTGGCCACCATCGAGAGCACCAGCACCATCGGCATCTTCGGCACCAGGCGCTTGACCAGCCCGACCACCCCCACCACGGCGATGATGGCGAGCATGCCGGCCAGCGACTGCAGCATCGGCACCTTGAAGGACAGCAGGTTGCCGATCATCACGCCGCCCGCCATCACGATCCAGGCGACCAGGTTGTCGGCGAAGCGGAGCTCCGGTGCGGCCACGCCCGTCATGCCGGCGAGCGCCGCGGTGTCTGCCGGCTGGCGCTTCGAGAAACGACCGAGCACCGGCTCGAGCTTGCCGTACAGCCACGAACACAGCGGCAGCGACAGGAACAGCGTGAAGTAGAAACCGACCACCGTGGTCAGCAGGTTCGAGGCGGCCGCGATGGCGGTCAGCTGCTCGACCATCTCGGGCGGCTGCTGCGCGCTGATGGCGCCGATGGCTGCGGCCATCAGGCTGCCCGAGCCGACGCCGGCGCCCATCGCGAGCGAGCGCGGATCGAAGATGCCGAGGCTGGTGATGAAGCCCGCGAGCACCGCGATGAAGAGGGCGCCGAGCACCGTGCCGGTGATGTACTCGGCCAGCACGCCGCGGCCCTCGGCCGAGGCCATGCCGTACTTCTCGCCGATGATCGCCAGGTTGCCCTCGCGGCCGACCGAGAAGGTGGCGCCCACCGCCTCGCGCTTGATGCCGAGCAGCAGGGCCAGCGGCAGGCCCAGCGCCAGGGTGCCGAAGGCATGGCCGAATTCCTGGAACACCAGCGCCCAGCCGGCCTGGCGCACATAGGGCAGGGCGGCGCCGACCGTGAGGCCGAGCTTGACGATGAACAGCAGCAGGCCGACGTTGAGCAGGCCGCCCGCGTAGGACTGAAGCCCGGTGTGGATGCGGACCCCCGAGGGCGTGTGGCGCGCGGCGACGCCCCACGCCGCAGCCAGCAGCAGCGCCCACAGCATCGGCAGCAGCACCACCTTGCCGGGGCCCAGCTTGAACTGCGCGGCACCGATCAGCTCGGCGACGGTGACGACGATCAGGGCCACGGCAACGAGCTTGAGCTTGCCGAGGGCGGAGGCGTCCAGCGCTTCAGGCGCGAGCGCGGCGGTGGCGGAAGTCATGGGGCTTCGATCTCTTCTGGGATGGGATGCAGCGAGTCTCAAAGAAAGAAGTCCTTGCATCAATGACTAAAATTCAGGATCTTTGTTGCATTGAATGCAACGCTCGCGGGGTGAGGACATGGATGACAAGCTGGACACGCGGCGCTTGCGCTACTTCATGCAGGTGCTGGAAAGCGGCTCGGTCCGCGGCGCCGCCGAGGTGCTCGACATGGACCCGTCGGCGGTCAGCCGGGCCGTCGGCCTGCTCGAGAAGGAATGCGGCACGGTGCTGCTCGAGCGGCACGGGCGCGGTGTGGCGCCCACCGATGCCGGCGAGCTGCTCGCGGTCTACCTGCGGCGCCAGGAGAGCCAGAAGCAGCACTTGCTGGCGCAGATGGACGCCATCCGAAAGGTCGAGCGCGGCCACATCGACATCGTCGCCGGCGAGGGCTACATCGACTGGCTGATGCGCCACAGCCTGCAGGCCTTCATGCGCTCGCATCCGGCGATCACGGTGTCGCTCGAGGTCGGCAGCAGCGACGAGATCGTGCGCCGCGTGATCGACGAGCGGGCCCACATCGGGCTGCTGTTCCAGCCGCCCCGGGACGAGCGGCTGCGCTCGCATCACTCGCACCCGCAGCCGATCCAGGCGCTGGTGCTCGAGACCCATCCGCTGGCGCGCCTGGGCCGGCCGCTCAAGCTGGCCGATCTGCTGCCTTATCCCGGCGCCACGCTTCAGCGCAGCTTCGGGGTGCGCCAGCACATCGAGGCGGCCGAGATCGGCGAGGGCGTGCGGCTGCCGACCCTGCTGACCACGACCTCGTTCAGCGCGCTCGGCTATTTCGTCGTCGCCGGTCTGGGCTATGCGCTGAGCACACGGATGTCGCTGCCGCCGCACTTGGACACGACCGCGGTGGTCGAGCTGCCGATGAAGAACCCGCTGCTGCACCAGGGCCGCTCGCACGTGATCTCCCGCCACGGCCGCATGCTGGCGCCCGCGGCGACCGAGCTGCTGCGCCGGATCGTGAGCGACATGGCCGGCACCCTGGGCGCCACGGCGCGGCAACCGGCGGGCTGACCTGACGGGTCGGGGTTGCGGCACGTACTTGTTGCCGGCCGCCTTGTAACGCCCGATCGCGGCCTTCAGGTCGTCCGGCGGACGCGGTACAGGGAGTTCAACAGCTGCTTCCCAATTGGGTCTTGCTCTGCTGGAGCGGCTTGACGCCACGCGCGATCAACGGATGCACCACCCGGCGGGCGAATGCCTCGCGTTCGGCGTCGCTGTCCTTGCCGTTCGCCGACACCTCGAAGGCCTGCCTGCCGCCGGACAGGCTCCAGTGTTCGATCTTGAGCTGTCCCGAGCTCATCCGCAGCATGCTGCTGGTGCAGTCCAGCGGCTTGGCCATGAAGCGCGCCGGCAGCAATTCGGCGATGTGGCCGTCGGCCTCGCAACTGCGCGAGTAGTTCTTCTTCCAGACGCCGTCCGCGCTCCAGCCGACGTCGACTTCGTTCTTCCGCTTGGCGTCGACCTGGAAGGGACAGCGCCAGTCGGCCTGGGGCCCGCGGGACGGGAAGGCGGCGGGGCTTCGCAACTTGTACATCGATTCCATCTCGCCCCCCGAGAGCCGCTCGCGGGCGATCGCACTGGCGCCCGCGGGCGCATCCGTGGGCTGCTTGATGCTGAAATAGCGGACCTCGAAGTTCTTGCGCTTGCCTTCGGGAAGGTGCAGCGACTCGGCGATCGCCTCGATCGAGGCGGGGCCGCCGTCCGCCGGGTCCCAGCGGATCGCGAACTCGGCATCGGCCGCCGCCAACGCCGCGCTGGCCGCCAGCAGGCACGCCGCCGCGAGCCCGATGCGCTTCACGGGGGTCAACCTTTCGCCTTGTCCTTGTGCTTCTTCGGCTTGTCGGCCGCCGCTTCGGCGTCGCCGTCGAGCACCAGCTTGCTCGGGTCGAGCTGGCGCTTCTGCAGGTCGTGCAGCAGGCCCGCATCGCTGAGGTCGATCTTGTGGGAAAACTCCCAGTCGCGTTGTGCGGTTTCCTCCAGCCGCTGCACCGTGCCGGATTCGTCGGTCTCGATCGCCAGCTCGCGGCGGCCGTCGAAGCTGCCCGGCGCCAGGTTGATCGAGCCCACGATGGCCCGCGTGCCGTCGGCCAGCATCATCTTCGCGTGCAGCTTCAGGTGCTTCATGGTGTGCACCTTGGCGCCGACATCCTGCAGGATCCGCAGCCCGCCCACGCCCTCGATCAGCTTCTCGGCCTTGAGCGAATGGGGCGGCTTGGTCAGGATGTGGACCTTGACGCCACGGGTCGCGGCCCGCACCAGGCGCTCGATGATCACGGTGTCCTGGTAGCGCTCGTTCTGCACCCACAGCGAATGCTGCGCGCCGTCGATGAAGGCGGCCACGCGCCGGCGGCCGTTGTCGGGGCACCAGATCAGGCGCGACTCGGGATGCGGCGAGAAGTCCTCGTGCGCCCAGTCGGCATCGAAGCAGGCGACCATCTCGCGGGTCTCGAGGTCGTGCGTCGTGACGACCGCGTAGTCGCGCGTCTCGGTCAGGTCCTTGGGCTCCCAGTTCAGCGATTCGACGAAGCCGACCTGGTCATCGATCACCATCGATTTCTGGTGCGTCAGGTCGAACTTCGGATTGCTGTCGCGGACCTCGATGCCGGCGTCGACCAGGGCTTGCCGCGAGGCCTCGTTTTCGGCTTCGCCGGTGCGCCGCGCCGGGTTCAGCATCACGCGGACCTTGACGCCGCGCTGCTTGGCGGCAATGACCGCGCCGAGCAGCGTCTCGTCGGTGAACAGGAACATCCGGATGTTCAGGGCGAGCTTGGCCGCGTTGATCGCGTCCAGGATCGGCTTGGCGGTGTCATCGGGCAGAACGATCAATCGGTGCGACATGATTTCCTCAGGCGGGCGCGGCCACTGTGGCCGTCGGATTGTCAAACTGGATGCGATGCAGCTCGGCATAGACGCCGCCGAGCGCGACCAGCTCGTCGTTGGTGCCTTCCTCGACCACGATGCCGTCCTTCAGCACGATGATCTTGTCGGCGTTGCGAAGCGTGCTCAGGCGGTGCGCGATCATGATCACGGTGCGGCCCTGCATCAGCCGCTCCAGGCCTTCGATGACCAGGCGTTCGGACTCGGTGTCGAGTGCCGCCGTCGGTTCGTCGAGGATCATGATCGGGCTGTTGCGGATCACCGCGCGCGCGATGCCGATGCGCTGGCGCTGGCCGCCCGAGAGCGTGTCGCCGCGTTCGCCGACCAGCGAGTCGTAGCCATGCGGCATGCGGCTGATGAACTCGTCGGCATTGGCGAGCTTGGCCGCGGCCACGATCTCCTCCCGGCTGGCGCCGGGCTTGCCGTAGGCGATGTTCTCGCCGATGGTGCCGCGGAACAGCACCGTTTCCTGCAGCACGAAACCGATCTGCGCGCGCAGCGAAGGCAGCTTCTGCCGGCTGATGTCGACGCCGTCGATCAGCACCCGTCCGGCGGTCGGATCGTAGAAGCGCGGCATCAGGCTGACCACCGTCGACTTGCCGCTGCCGGTCGGCCCGACGATGCCGACCACCTGGCCCGGCTTGATCGTGAAGCAGACGTCGCGCAGCACCGGGGCTTCGTCGCCATAGCCGAAGGCGACGTGCTCGAAGGTGATTTCTCCCTTGGCGCGACCGGGATCGATGGCGTCCTGATGCTCGTGGATGATGTCGTCGGCACCGAGGATCTTCTGGATCCGCTCGAGCGCCACGGTGGTCTGGGCGATGGTGCTGGCCATCCCGGCCAGGTCCTTGACGGGCTTGAAGAACTTGCTCAGGTAGGCGAGGTAGACGGTGAGGGCGCCGGCCGTCATGGTGCCGGCGATGATCAGCGCGGTGCCCTTCCAGAGCACGATGCCGGTGCACAGCGCCACCACCACGGCCACCACCGGCGACAGCAGCGACTTGATCTTGCGCGCCCGCAGCGCGGCCTCGGTGCTGGCATGGCTGGCGGCTTCCATGTGTTGCACCTCGAGGTCCTGGCGGCCGAAGGCCTTGATCGCACGCACCGAGCCCAGGCCTTCCTGGACCACCGCGACGATCTCGCTCTGGCGTACCCGCACTTCGCGCGTGACGTCCTTCACCGCCTTCTTGAAGCGGAACACGAACAGCAGCAGGAAGGGCATCACCGCAATCGCGATCAGCGTGAAGTCCCAGTCCAGCCAGATCATCAGGCCGAGCATGAAGACGATCGTGACGATGTCCACGAGGATCGACAGGGTCGACGAGGAGGCGAAGGCCTGCACCGTCGAGACATCGCTGGTGATGGTCGACATCAGGGTGCCGGTCTTGGCGCTGTCGTAGAAGGCCAGCGAGAGCCGGTGCAGGTGCTCGTAGATGCGCAGCCGCAGGTCGTTGGCGACCCATTGCCCGATGCTGGTGGTGTAGTAGTTGTCGATGTAGGTCGCAATTCCGCCGATGACCGCGATCGCCAGGGTCGCGATACCGGCGAACAGCGCCACGCCCAGCGTGTGGCGGCCGATGCCGAGCTGATGCACCCATTCGAGCCAGTGCGGCAGGTGGTGGGTGCCGAGGGCGTCGTCCAGCACCAGTTTCAAGGGCCAGGGCGCCGCCAGGCTCATCAGCACTTCCACCACCATCGCGGTCAGCACGATGGCCAGCCAGCCTCGGTAGGGCTTGACCAGGCCGAGCACCAGGCGCGTCATGTCCTGGCCCTGCGCTTTTGCCGCATGCCTGGCGGCCCGGGTGGCCGAGTGCTGCAGGGGGTCAGTGGCAGCCGGCGCTTCTGTGGGTAGTGGCGTTGACATGCGGAGGGCTGGTGAGTGGGGCGACTCTCAAAGTCAGGGGATTGTGAACTTAGGCGCGCAGCCAACGCAAGCATCGGGCTCGTCCTCTTTGGTGACCCGGGCACAATCCGCGCCATGAGGCAATGGTTGCGTACGCAGGGGGGCTGGTGGCTCGCATGGCTGCTGGCCGCCGGCACCGGCGCGGTCTGGCTCGCGCGCGGCGAGCTTCGGCAGTTGCGCGAGGATTTCGAGGTCAACGGCCGCATTGCCCATCGGCTCATGAGCCAGCAGGTGGTGCAGTACGACGCCGTACTGGCGACCCTGGCGCTGCTCGAGCCGGTGCCGGGCGCCGCCCGCTCCGAGCGCCGGCTGCCTTCGGTGTACCCCTCGATCCGCGATGTCGAGCGGCGCGAGGCGGATGCCGCGTGGCCGGAGCCCGCCCTGGCGCCGGCCGAGGCCCGTTCGCGCCAACTGCAGCGCCCCGAGTTCGTCGCCGACGACTTCGCCAGCGGCCGCTACCGGCTCGTGATCGGCGCGCAGCCGATCAGCTATGCGCTCGACATCGACCTGGCGACCGCGGTGCCGTGGCGCGACTGGCCGATGGATCCGAAGCGCAGCCCGGTGCGCGTGACGCTCGAGCATGCGGGCCAGCGCTTCGTGATGCAGCCGGGCGCTCCGGCCGCCGATGGCGGCTGGCGCTTCGATTTCCGCAAAGTGCTGGCCTCGGAAAGCCAGGCCTTCGAACTGGTGGCCGAGCGGCGGGTCTCCTGGGCCGAATTGCCCTGGGCCGCGATGGGCGCCTGGTCGGTCGCGATGGCCCTGGCGCTCGGCGGCGCCTATGCGCTGCGGCGCCAGCGCATCGAGCGCCGCCGCGCCGAGGAACTGCTGCGGCTGGGGCAGGTCGCGCGGCTCAACGCGCTCGGCGAACTGGCGGCCGGCATGGCCCATGAGCTGAACCAGCCGCTGACCGCGGTGCTGGCCAACACCCAGGCGGCCCAGCGCCTGCTCGCCGAGGAGCCGCCCGAGCTGGGCACCGCCCGTTCGGCGATGAAGCAGGCTGCCGAGCAGGCGCGGCGCGCGGCCGACGTGGTGGGTCGGCTGCGGCGAGTGATCGAACGGCCCGACCGGCAGGCCGGGATGCGGCCGGTGGCGCTGCAGGAGGCGCTGCGCAGCGCGCTGCATCTGCTGGCCCCCGAGATGGCCCGGCGCTCGGTCTCGCCGGCCGTCGAAGATGCGGCGCAGGCGCCCGTGATGGTGCAGGCCGATCCGGTCGCGCTCGAGCAGATCGTCCACAACCTGTTGATGAACGCGCTGCAGGCGCTCGACCCGTTGCCGCCCGGCGAGCGCCGTCTGAAGCTCTCGCTCGGCGTCGAGGCCGGCCGCGGCGTGCTCGGCGTGAGCGACAACGGCGCCGGGCTGTCGGCCGAAGCCCTGCCGCGCGTCTTCGAGCCTTTCTTCAGCACGCGGGAGGGCGGGCTCGGGCTCGGCCTGAGCCTGTCCGAGACGCTGGCCAGCGGCATGGGCGGATCGCTCGAGGCGGCGCATGCCGCGCCGCGCGGCGCCCGCTTCACGCTGCGGCTGCCGCTCGCGAGCCGCAGCGGCCAGGAGGGGAAAGCATGAGCGCCGCCCGGCCGCCCGAAGGCGCTCGCACCGCAGTGCGCAGCACGGAGGTTGCCTTATGAGCCGCCGGGCCGCACCCAAGGCGAAGACCGCAGCGCGTAGCGCGAAGGTATCCGAATGAGCGGCCCGCTGTCTCCGCTGATCCAGCTGATCGACGACGACCAGGCGGTGCGCGAGAGCCTGGCGCTGCTGATCGGAACCGTCGGCCTCCGGACCCAGACCTGGGCCGATCCCCGCGCCTTCCTCGACGGCTTCGACCGCGCGAGCATCGGTGCCATCGTGCTCGACGTCCGCATGCCCGGCATCGGCGGGCTGGCGTTGCTCGACATGCTGGTGGCGCAAGGGGTCGACCAGCCGGTGATCATGCTCACCGGCCACGGCACGGTCGAGATGTGCCGGCGTGCGTTCAAGGCCGGGGCGGCGGAGTTCCTCGAGAAGCCGGTCGACGACGAGCAGTTGCTCGAGGCGCTGCAGCAGGCGGTGCGCAAGCACGTCGATTCGCGCGAGCGCACGCAGGCCGACCAGGCGGCGCGCGAGCGCTTCCAGCAGCTGTCCGAGCGCGAGCACGAGGTGCTGGGCTTCATCGTCGCCGGCCTGACCAACAAGGAGATCGCGCGCGCGCTGGCCCTCTCGCCGCGCACCGTGGAGACGCACCGTGCCAACCTGTTCGCCAAGCTCGAATGCGATTCGCTGGCGCAGCTGATCCGGCGCTACGCCGGCCTGGTCGACGCCGCGGGCTGATGGGGCCTTCGGTGCGCGCTCCGTAGTTCTACGGAGCCGCGCGGGTAACCGTACGAATGGCCGGCGGGCGCGGCGATTCCTACAGTGGCGGAGCCGTCGGCGACATGCCGGCGCCACTTTCCAAAACCCCTTCGGAGAACTCCATGCAATCGTCCCTTCGCCTCGGCAGCCTCGCCGTCCTGCTCGCCGCTTCCGCCCTGGGCGCACAGGCCCAGACCGCGGCGCCGAGCCCGTCCGTGCGCGCCGAGAAGAACATATCGCTCGAACTGGCGAACGAGATCGCCGGTGCGGCCGTCGCTGCCTGCGCCGCCAACGGTTACGCGGTCGCCGCCACCGTGGTCGACCGGTCCGGCACCGTGCGTGCGGTCCAGCGCGCCAACAACGCCGGTTCGCACACGCTGGGCGCCAGCGAGCGCAAGGCCTGGACCTCGGCCTCGGCCAAGACGCCGACCCTGGCGATGATGGAGAACGCGCAGAAGAACCCGGCGGCCGCCAACCTCGTGAACATTCCGGGCTTCCTGCTGCTCGGCGGCGGGGTGCCGGTCAAGGCGGGCAGCGAGGTCATCGGCGCGGTCGGTGTCGGCGGTGCGCCGGGAGGCCACCTCGACGAGCAGTGCGCCAACGCGGCGCTCGACAAGGTCAAGGGCCAGCTCGGCTGATTCGGATGAAGGCCGTTCTGCTGGCCCTCGCGCTTGTCGGCCCCTGGGTGGCCGCCCCGGTGGCGGCCCAGGTGGCGCCGAGCGCCGCCGAGGCGCAGGCCTACAAGGGCCTGCATCGCGCGGCCTGGCGCGGCGACCTGCCGCAACTGAGGGCGCTGATCGCCGGCGGCGCCGACCTCGAGGCGCGCGACGGCCTGGGCCGCACGCCGCTGCACGTGGCGACCCACGCGCGGCAGCGAGACGCCATCAGCGTTCTGGCCGGAGCGGGTGCCAGGCTCGACGCGTTCGAGAACGAGCGCTACGACGCCGTGACCATCGCCGCGGTGGCCGACGATGTGCCGACGCTGGCGCTGCTGCTGTCCCTGGGCGCCAAGCCGGGCCAGACCACCAGCCGCTACGACGGCACGGCGTTGATCGCGGCGGCCCATCTGGGCCATGACGAGGTGGTGCGCCGGCTGATCGCCGCCGGTGCGCCGCTGGACCACGTCAACAATCTGCACTGGACCGCGCTGATCGAGGCCATCGTGCTCGGCGACGGCGGGCCGCGCCACCAGCGCACGCTCATCGCGCTGGTCGACGCCGGCGCCAACCTGCAGCTCGCGGATCGCCAGGGCCAGACGCCGCTGGAGCTCGCGACCGCCCGCGGCTACGCGCCGATGGTCGAAAAGCTGCGTGCGGCAGGCGCCAGGTAGCGGCGGCTCGGGGACAATCGGGCGGTCCTATTGAAGGATCGCAGGATCACGCCCCATGTACATGCCGCCGCAGTTCAACGTCAGCGACCGCGCCATCGCCGCGCGGCTCATGCACGACCATCCCTTCGCCACCCTGATCTCCAACGACGACGAGGGCCTGCCCTACCTGACGCACCTGCCGCTGGTCCTGGACGAGAGCGACCCGGACGGGCTGGTGCTCTTCGGCCACTGCGCCAAGCCCAATGCCCACTGGCGCTACCTGCAGGCCCGGCCGCGGGCGCTGGTGAGTTTCCTGGGGCCGCACGCCTACCTCTCGCCCTCGGTCTACCCGGACCTGGCGCGGGTGCCGACCTGGAACTACCTGGCCGTGCATTGCACGGTCGAGGCTCGCCTGATCGAGGGCGCCGACGAGAAAGACGCGCTGCTCAAGCGCCTGATCGGCCAGCACGAACCGGCCTACGCGCAGCAATGGCGCGACCTGGGGCAGGCGTTCCAGCACAAGATGCTCAACGGCATCGTCGGCTTCGCGCTCAAGGTGATTGCGCTGCAGTGCAAGGTCAAGCTCAACCAGCACCGCAAGGAATCGCACGCCGCGATGTTCGATACCTACCGCGAAGGCACTGCCGACGAGCGCGCGCTCGCCGGCTGGATGCAGCGGCTCGGCATCGCCGGGGAGGCTTGAGATGCGGATGTTCGGACTGGTCGGATTGCTGCTCGCCTTGGTCATCGTCGGGCTGCTGGTCAAGAAGCAGCTGGCCGGTGTCGCGGCGCCGGTGCTGCCGGCTGGCACGAGCGCGGCAGGCGCCGCGCCGGCGGGCGATGCGCGCGCGCAAAGCCGGCAGATCCAGCAGCAGATCAAGCAGTCGCTCGATGCCGCGGTGCAGGCACGGCCGGTGCCCGATGACAACTGACGCCGACTGGATGGCGCTCGCGCTGGCCGAGGCGCGGCAGGCTGCCGAGGCCGGCGAGGTGCCTATAGGCGCTGTGCTGGTCAAGGAGGGCCGGGTCGTGGCCAGCGGACGCAACGCGCCGATCGCGCTGCACGACCCGAGCGCGCATGCCGAGATCAACGCGTTGCGGGCGGGCGGGGCCGCGCTCGGCAACTACCGGCTCGACGGCTGCGAACTGTTCGTGACGCTCGAGCCCTGCGCGATGTGCGCGGGCGCCATGCTGCATGCGCGGCTGGCCCGGGTCGTGTTCGGCGCCGCGGACCCGAAGGCCGGCGCCGCCGGGTCGGTGGTCGACCTGTTTCGCGAGACCCGGCTCAACCACCGCACGGCAGTGCAGGGCGGCGTGCTGGCTTCCGAATGCCGGGCGCTCCTGCAAGGGTTCTTCCAGCGGCGTCGCAGCGCCGCCCGCGTGGCGGCCGAGCCCTTGCGCGACGATGCCCTGCGCACGCCGGCCGAGCGCTTCGCCGGGCTGCTCGACTGTCGGTTCGAGCCGCATTACGTCAGCGACCTGCCGAGCCAGCACGGCTGGCGCATGCACTACATCGACGAGGGTCCGCAAGACGCGCCCTGTACCTGCCTGTGCCTTCACGGACCGGGCGAGTGGAGCTACTTCTTCCGGCACCTCGCGGGCACGCCGGGGCTGCGCATCCTGGCGCCCGACCTGATCGGATTCGGCAAGAGCGACAAGCCCAAGCGCGAAGCGGTGCACCGGCTCGACTGGCACCGCGACCTGCTGCTCGACTGGCTGGAGCGACTCGCGCAGCAGCAACTCGCGCCCGGGCGGTTGGCATTGCTGCACAGTGCCGGTGCCGCGCCCTGGGCCGCCGGGCTGGCCGCTGCCGCGCCCGGGCGCTTCGTTTGCGTGTTGCCGGTTCCGGATGGCGCCGGGCCGGCGAGCGAGGCCTGGTGCGCTCCGTTCCCCGACCGCGGCTACGAGGCTGCGCTGCGGGCGCTGGGCCCGATCCCGAAGGGCGTGGGCGGCCCGCCCCCCGAACAAGCGGCGACGCTGGCACGGCGGGCACGCGAGGCAATGGGATACTTCGCCCCGTGAAAAAGCACATCTACATCTATTCGCCCTCCAGCGCCGTGCGCGACAAGGCGGCCTTCAAGCGTGGCGTCAAGCGCCTTCAGTCCCTGGGCCACGAGGTCGAAGTCGACGAGGCGGCGCTCGCCACGCACCAGCGTTTCGCTGGCGACGACGCCACGCGGCTGGCGGCGATCTCGCGCGCCGCGGCCAGCGGCGCCGACGTGGCGCTGATCTCGCGCGGCGGCTACGGCCTGACCCGTATCCTCGATGCGATTCCCTACAAGGCCGTGGCCAAGGCGATCCATCGCGGCACCCAGTTCGTCGGACTCAGCGATTTCACGGCCTTCCAGCTGGCGCTGCTGGCCAAGACCGGCGCGGTGAGCTGGGCCGGCCCTGCGGTGGGCGAAGACTTCGGCGCCGAGGGGGGCGCCGACGACATCATGGAGGCCTGCTTCGACGATTTGCTGTCAGGACAGGGCGAGGGCACCGGCTGGCGCATGCCGGCGCGCGACAGCGTCGACCTGCCGGCCTTGCGCAGCATCCACGGCGCGGTGCTGTGGGGCGGCAATCTCTGCGTACTGGCCAGCCTGCTGGGCACGCCGTGGTTTCCTGCCATCGACAAGGGCGTGCTGTTCCTCGAGGACGTCAACGAGCATCCCTACCGGGTCGAGCGCATGCTCGACCAACTGCGTCATGCCGGTGTGCTCGGGCGGCAGAAGGCGGTTCTTCTCGGGCAGTTCACCGGCATCCGGAAGGTCCCGCACGACCGCGGCTTCGGCATGCAGACCGTGGCCGCCCGCCTGCGAGGCTTGATCAAGGCCCCGGTATTGACCGGACTGCCCTTCGGCCATGTGCAGACCAAGGTGCTGCTGCCCGTCGGCGCCAAGGTGGAACTGGCCGCCGACGCCCGAGACGTCTTCATGGTCTGGGGTCATGGGCATTAGGCTCGCCCCCAGGTTGGCTCACTGCGTGTAGCCGCCCACCCCCTGCCGGGGGCGCTGCCAGCGGCCCGGCAAAGCCGGTTCCGCGGCAGCCCACGAACGGGCGTGCGCTACGCGCCGCCGACACAAGCAGGTACGAAGTGGGTGTACTTCTCGGCCGGCGCAGCCAGGCCCGTTGGTGAAACACCGCGGATCCGGCTTCGCCGGGCCGCTGGTGTTGCCCCCTGGAAGGGGGTGGGCGCCCGACACGAAGTGCGGGCAACCTGGGGGTCAGCCATGAACCCGGTGGTGGGTGCGGGGTTCCATCGAGCCGGGAAGTCCGCCCTTGAACAGGCGATTGATCTGGCGCATCTGCCGCCGGGCGGCGACTTCGCCATCGACTGCACTGAGTGCGGTCATCACATCCTGGCGCAGGTACCAGAGGGCTTCGAGGTCGCCGGCGAAACGCACGCGTTGGGCGACGCGCTGCATCGCGTGGCCGCCGTGCACCTGCAGGAGCGACAGCATGGCGGTACGGATCTGCCCCATCTGGCGATCCGCGGAACGGCGCAAGCCGAAGCCGGGGAAGGACAGAAATCGAAGAAGACTGCTGGGTGACACCATGAGAGGAAGGCGTGTTGCCAAAACCTTGACAGGTGCTACGTTAAGGCTGGCCCCTGAGCCACACAAGCGGAGAAACATCATTTCATGTTCAAAAACAACATACTTCACGAATCTGCTCAAGCACTGGTTTAACAATTGATACCTTAGTTCTAATCTTTAAGAAAAAATGAGGCTTGCGTGGTGTGTCGAAATGAAAAAGCAACAGCTTGGCGCGCGGGCGCCCTGTTTTGAGCGTTCGGGACCGTGTTTGGGCGCTGCTTTGCCATAATCGAACAGCGAGAGCTACCAAAAACTGCACAACATGGGCGCCAATTCCACTGTCGTATTTGCCGATCTGACGGGAAGTACCAGAGTCTTCGAGGCTATGGGGAACGCGCGCGCCACCGAAACGGTGACGCGGTTGACGCAATGGATTGGCGGCGTGTGCGAATCCCACGGTGGCCGTGTCGTGAAATCACTGGGTGATGGCGTGTTTGCGATATTCGCGGAGGGGATGAGTGCGACCCGCGCCGTCGTTGAAATGCAGCGCAACCACCAGAAGCGGCTCCAGACCTGGCCGGCGCCCTTGCGCATGGAGCTGCAGATCGGCGTGGCCAGCGGCGAGGTCGTCGAGGTCGATGGCGATTGCTATGGCGATGCGGTCAACCTGGCTTCGCGCCTCAGCGACCTGGCCGGGCCGGGACAGATCTGGGCCACCGAGTCGGTCATCGAGCAGTTGCATGGCGGCGAGGTTCGCCATCGCAGCCTCGGACCGATCAACATCCGAGGCAAGAACGAGATGCCGGTGGTGCACCGGGTCGACTGGCAGGACGAGGTGTCCGAGTTCCTCACCATGCCGGCGTCGCTGGTGCAGCAGCCGCGCGGCCCCGATTCATCCTTTGGCCAGATCGAACTGGCCTGGCTCGATGTCCGCTCGATGTTCAGCGCCTCCGAACTGCCGATCCACCTGGGCCGGGTCGACGAGGCGCAATTCGTGGTCAACGACCCGCGGGTGTCGCGGCTGCACGCGCGGATCGAGGCCCGCCAGGGCAGTTGCGTGCTGGTCGATGTCAGCACCTACGGGACCTGGGTTCGTTTTCACGGCACCGCCGGGGCCAGCGGCGAGATTGCGCTGCGGCGCGACGAATGCGTGCTGCACGGCAGCGGCGAGATCGGATTGGGCGCGCCGCTCAGCGACTTCAGCGCACCGACCATCTCGTTCAATACGACCGGCGGCAACGTGCTGCTGGCGCGCCGCGACCTGCGCTAGCCGCCGGCCCGTGCCGCCTCGACGGGGCGCAATACGCGGCCATCCCCGATGAACGACTCGCCGACCAGCATCTTGAAGCTGGCGCCGGGCTGAAACCTGGGCAGCGCCAGCTGCGGCGCAAGAAACTCCATTTCAAGCGCCTGCGTGCTGCCGCGGCGAAAGCTGCGCTCGGGCTGCACCCACCAGCGGGCCGAGAAAGCCTCGTTGCCAATCACCAGCGCGCAGCGATGCTCCCCGGCGGGCATGGGCAGGTCTTCGGCCGGCAGCATCGGAGGACGCAGTGTCAGCTCGACCAGCAACTGCGGCATGAACACGGTCCGGCTCTCGAAGGGAGACCCCGCTGCGGTCGGGGTGGGGCGTCGAAGGCGCGCGATAAGCCATGAGATGACGTTGCCGATGATCGGGATCCACAGCAGCATCAGCAAGGTGCCGATGTCTCGCGTCGTCGAGCCCGGCACCGCCAGGTGGCGCATGATCGCCCCGCCGACGGCCACGCACAGCAGGATGATCACGATGAGCTTGCGTCGGGACTGGATGGTCGTCATGGGAGTGATTTTCGGCCGTTGAAGAGGCCGCCTAGCTTAACGGCCCGGCCGCGGGCATCAAGCAGACCGGCGCTGCCTGTTTCTGAGGCAACGGGGTGGCATCCCGCATGGGGCCACGCTTCGCGCACGGCCGTCCCGGCACTTCCCACAGTGTTGTCCACAGAAAGCCGGAACAAGTCCGGCAGCCACGGCCTCAGCTGATCAACTGGTTCTTCAGCGCGTAGTAGGTGAGATCGCTGTTGGAGGCCAGGTTCATCTTCTCCATGAGCCGGCTGCGGTAGGTGCTCACGGTCTTCACCGACAAGGACAGGTGCTCGGCGATGCTGCCGGCGGTCTCGCCGGTCGCCAGCTTCAGGAAAACCTGGAATTCACGCTCGGAGAGCTGCTCGTGCGGGGCTGCGTCGGTGTTGCGGTCGAGTTGGCGGGCCAGCAGTTCGGCCACGACCGGAGTGATGTAGCGCCGACCGAGCGAGATCGTGCGGATCGCTTCGACGATCTCCTTCGGCTCGCATTCCTTGTTGAGGTAGCCGCTCGCGCCCTGGCGGATCAGGCTCATCGCGTAATGCTCCTCGGGGTAGCCGCTCAGGATCAGGATGCCGGTGTCGGGCGACTTGGCGCGCACCATCGCGATGGCATCGATGCCGCTCTGGCCCGGCATCGACAGGTCCATGACCAGCACGTCGACCTCGTGGTTGCGCACCAGGTCGATGGCTTCGCGCCCGCTGGCGGCCTCGCCGACGACGCGCAGGTCCACGTGCTGCGAAAAGAATTCGCGCAGGCCCGAGCGAACGATGGCATGGTCATCCACGATTCCGATCTTGATCATCGATTTCTCCTCGAATTTTGGGTGTGACGAGCATGCGGGCATCGGCGGCCGCTGCACGTCTGCCGACGGCCCGAGCGCGCGTAGGAGAGGGGCGTCTGTCGGCCGGGCCATCGGATGACGCCCGGCCCGTGCCGGCTCAGCGCAGCAGCACGAAGGCGGCGGCCGCTGCGGCGAGGCCGCCCATCACCAGCAGGGCCTTGGAAAAACGCGGTGCGCGGTTGGCCCGATAGCCGTCGAGACGGGCCGGGAGGGTGCGCACGTCGTCCATCGAACCTTGCGGGCGCAAGCGGTCGTCGGCCTCGATGGCGCCCAGGATGGCCGACAGGATGGCCTGGCTCTTGTCGTCATGCTCATCGGAGGTCGGGGTCTCGCCGCGGGCCCGCTGCACATGGGCCATGAAGAGCTTGCCCTTGGCGGAGAGGCCGATGTCCTCGCCGCTCATGGCGAGAAGGCCATGCTCCAGCAGGGCCTCGAGGCCGCGCCGCACTGCGGGCCGCTCGTTCACCGGCACGCTGGCCTGCAGCCCGGTGCGCGACGTCTTGCTGCCACCCGAGACGGCCGAGCGCTGGCGCACCAGCGTGATCAGCACGCCGGTGAAAGTCTCGCGGTCTGAAAGTGCTTGTCCCATGGACAGAGGATTATTCCCGCGAACGCTCAGCGGCGCGAGAGGGTAGCCACTGACCTTCCCGTCGCCGGGCTGCCGAGCCGGCCACGACCTTCATCAGTTCCCGGCGGCCGCGTGCACCGACAGCGCGACAGCCACCACGTGCTCGGCCGTGAAGCCGAACTCCCTCTGCAGCGCCGCGAGCGGTGCCGAGGCGCCGAAGGTCTGCATGCCGACCACCTTGCCGATGGCGCCGACGTAGCGTTCCCAGCCGAAGGCCGAGGCTTGCTCCACGGCCACGCGCGCGGTCACGCCGGGCGGCAGCACGCTGGCGCGGTAGGCCGGTGTTTGCTGCTCGAACAAGTCCCAGGAGGGCATCGAGACCAGGCGCGAGCGCAGGCCCTGGGCCAGCAGCGTCTCGTGCGCCTGCAGGGCCAGCGCCACTTCGCTGCCGCTGGCGATCAGGATCAGCTCGGGGTCGCCTGTGCCCGGCGCTTCAGCCAGTACATAGGCGCCCTTGGCGACGCCCGAGGCCGATGCGAGCCGGCTGCGGTCGAGGATCGGCAGTGGCTGGCGCGACAGCACCATCGCGGTCGGCCGATGCGGCGACTGCAGCGCCACACGATAGGCCTCGACCACCTCGTTGGCATCGCCCGGACGCAGCACCGTGAGGCCGGGCATGGCGCGCAGCGACGCCAGCTGCTCGATCGGCTGGTGGGTCGGCCCGTCTTCGCCGTCGCCCATCGCATCGTGGGTGAAGACGAACAGCGACGGCAGTTCCATCAGCGCCGCCAGGCGAATCGCCGGCCGCGCATAGTCGCTGAAGATGAAGAAGGTGGCGCCGAAGGGCCGCAGCTTGGACAGTGCCATGCCGTTGACCGCCGCCGCCATCGCATGCTCGCGGATGCCGAAGTGCAGGTTCTTTCCGCCCGGGCTTGCGGGCTGGAATTCGCCGGCGCCCGGATAGTTGAGCGTGGTCTTGTTCGACGGGCCGAGATCGGCCGAGCCGCCGATGAACCAGGGCACGCTCTGCGCCAGCACGTTGAGCACCTGGCCCGAAGCGTCGCGTCCGGACAGGCCCTTCGGGTCGGCCGGAAAAACCGGCAGGGCGTGGTCCCAGCCGGCCGGCAGTTCGCGGCGCTGCGCCTGGTCGATCTCGAGTGCAAGGGCAGGGGAGTGGGCGCGCAGGGCGGCGTAGGCCTGGTTCCAGGCGCTTCGCGCTGCCGCGCCGCGGACGCCGATGCCATGGTCGAAATGGGCCCGCACGCCATCGGGCACCCGGAACTTCGCGTCTTCCGGCCAGCCGTAGGCGCGCTTGACGAGGCGCAGTTCTTCATCGCCGAGCGGTTCGCCATGCGCGGCGGCGCTGTCTTGGCGGTGCGGCGAGCCCCAGCCGATGTGGCTGTCCAGGATGATCAGCGTCGGCCGGCCTCGGGTCTGGCGAAACGTCGCCAGCGCTGCTTCGATCTGACCGATGTCGTTGGCGTCGCCGACCCGCAGCACCGCCCAGCCATAGGCCGCGAAGCGCATCGCCACGTCCTCGGTGAAGGTGATCCGGGTGCTGCCTTCGATCGTGATGTGGTTGTTGTCGTAGATCCAGCAGAGCCGGTCGAGCCCGAGATGGCCGGCCAGCGAGGCGGCTTCGGATGACACGCCTTCCATCAGGCAGCCATCGCCACAGACCGCGTAGATGTCGTAGTCGAACAGGGTGGGGCCCCCCAGGTCATAGCGGTTGGCGAGCCAGCGCTGGGCCATCGCCATGCCGACGCTGGTGGCGACGCCCTGGCCGAGCGGGCCGGTGGTGCTCTCGACCCCCGACACCCAGTGGTACTCGGGGTGGCCAGGCGCCTTGCTGCCGAACTGGCGGAAACGCCGGATGTCGTCCAGCGTCACGGCGGGTCCGCCGAGCAGTTCGTACTCGGCATTCACCGCCACCGTGCCGCTCAGGTGCAGCACCGACCACAGCAGCATCGAGGCATGGCCGTTGGAAAGCACGAAGCGGTCGCGGCCGGGCCAGATCGGGTCCAGCGGGTCGAAGCGCAGCACCCGGTTCCACAGCGTGTAGACCAGGGGCGCCAACGCCATGGGCGTGCCCGGATGGCCCGAGTTGGCCGCCTGCACGGCGTCGATCGACAGGGTGCGGATGGTGTTGATGCACAGCGTGTCGAGTTCGGCGTCGGTCATCGAGGACTCCGTGTGGGTGTCAGTGGCCGCCGGTCTTTTCGACATGGCCGCCGAACTGGAAGCGCATCGCCGACAGCAGCCTGTTCTGGAAGTCGGCCTCGCCGCGCGATGCGAAGCGCTCGTAGAGGGCCGCCGTGAGCACCGGCGCGGGCACCGCCTCGTCGATCGCCGCCTTGAGGGTCCAGCGGCCTTCGCCGGAGTCCGACACGCGGCCCGCAAAGCCCGAAAGCGCCGGGTCCTCGACCAACGCGGTGGCCGTCAGGTCAAGCAGCCAGGAGGCAATGACGCTGCCGCGCCGCCAGACCTCGGCAATGTCGGGCAGGTCGAGGTCGTACTGGTAGTGCTCGGGGTTGCGCAGCGGCGTGGTCTCGGCGTCGATGTCGTGCCGGGCCTTGCCGATGTTGGCCGCTTTCAGGATGCCCATGCCCTCGGCGTAGGCGGCCATGATGCCGTACTCGATGCCGTTGTGGACCATCTTCACGAAGTGGCCGGCACCGTTCTCGCCGCAGCGCAGGTAGCCGTCCTCGGCCGTGCCGCGGTCCGCTTCGCGGCCGGGCGTGCGATCGATGGTGCCGGCACCCGGCGCCAGCGTCCGGAAGATCGGGTCGAGCCGCTGCACCGACGCCAGCGGACCGCCGATCATCATGCAATAGCCCCGTTCGAGCCCCCAGACCCCGCCGCTGGTGCCGACGTCGACGTAGTCGATCCTCTTCGCCGCCAGCTCCTTCGCGCGGCGGATGTCGTCGACGTAATAGGAGTTGCCGCCGTCGATCAGCGTGTCGCCGGGGTCGAGGTGGGGCAGCAGGGTGGCGATGGCCTGGTCGACCACTGCGGCCGGCACCATGAGCCAGATGGCGCGCGGCCGCTCGAGCCGTGCCGCCAGTTCGGCCGGCGACGAGGCGCCCGTGGCACCTTCCTCGACCAGCGCTGCGACCGCCTGCGCCGCGTTGTCGAACACGGTGCATCGATGGCCGGCGCGAAGCAGTCGGCGGACCATGTTCGATCCCATGCGGCCGAGGCCGATCATTCCGAGTTGCATGCTTGATGTCCTTGGGTTCAAAGAAGGGCGTTCTCGAAGGCGCGGACGAAAGCCGCTGGTCGACGCACGAGGCGAGTCATCATGCACCGAAGCGGCTTGATTTGCGCTGGCCCGGCGCCGGCTTCAGGGACCGGGAATCCATAATCAGCCGGTCCAGGTCCCTCCTTCATTTTTGGAATCAACCCGAATGTCCACTGTCATCCCCGCCACCCTGATTCCCGGCGACGGTATCGGCCCCGAGATCGTCGATGCCACGCTCGCTGCCCTCGACGCCCTTGGGGCGCCTTTCGAATGGGACCGCCAACTCGGCGGGCTGGCCGGCGTGCAGGCGGCCGGCGATCCGCTGCCTTCGGCCACCCTGGACAGCATCCGACGAACCCGACTGGCCTTGAAAGGGCCGCTGGAGACGCCATCGGGCGGTGGCTACCGATCCTCGAACGTGCGACTGCGCGAGGAATTCGGGCTCTATGCCAACCTGCGGCCGGCACGCACCCTGATTCCCGGCGGCCGCTTCGACAACATCGACCTGGTGGTGGTGCGCGAGAACCTCGAAGGCCTCTACATCGGCCATGAGCACTACGTGCCGATCGACGGCGATCCGCATGCGGTGGCGATGGCGACCGGGATCAACACGCGGCAGGGCAGCCGGCGGCTGCTCCAATATGCCTTCGAGACGGCGATCGAGACCGGCCGCAAGAAGGTCACGATCGTGCACAAGGCCAACATCATGAAGGCCCTGACCGGCATCTTTCTGGAGACCGGGCTCGACCTCTACGAACGCAAGTACAAGGGCAAGTTCGAGCTCGACACGGTGATCATCGATGCCTGCGCCATGAAGCTGGTGCTGAACCCGTGGCAGTTCGACATGCTGGTGACGACCAACCTGTTCGGCGACATCCTGTCGGACCTGGTAGCAGGACTCGTGGGCGGCCTGGGCATGGCGCCGGGGGCCAACATCGGTGCCGACGCCGCCATCTTCGAGGCGGTCCATGGCTCGGCGCCCGACATTGCCGGCAAAGGCATCGCCAACCCGACCGCGCTGATGCTGGCCGCGGCGCTGATGCTCGACCACTGCAAGCTGCCGGATCTGGCAACGCGCCTGCGCCGGGCGATCGACGAGGCCCTCAACATCGACAAGGTGCGTACCGGTGACCTGGGCGGGAGCGCCGGAACGGCGGCTTTCGCGAAGGCCGTGGTGGGTCGGATTGCCGCCGGTTGAGGGCAAGGGGCTTCGGCCCTTGGTTGCCGTCTCATTGATTTAACATAATCAACATTGTGTTGTCTGACGGTGGAAGCGATCGGGATGCTATCGCACGCCACTTGACACTTGACCCTATGTTTTAGAAACCACCACGCGGCCCAGGGGCGCACTTCGACGAAGCGCGGTCGGAAGTTCCAGCGGCGTGCGCCGCAGGTGTCGACAGGAGGAAGCGCCCCCTGACGCCAGATTGGATCGAGCGCATCAAGAAAGACATGACGCCATGCAAGCGATACGGTATAAATCGTTTACACCATTAGCTCGCACTCATGACGCTTCTGATCATCACATCCGGCCAAACGCCCCCCGCCCACACAGAGGCTCTTCCCGCGGCCGCACCGCCGCCTTCGAAGACGGGCGCGAAGCCCGCAACGAAAAGGGCTGGAACGCCGGCACGCGAGGCGGTGGTGCCTGAGAAGGCACTCCAGCAGGAACACAAGCACGCAGCGAAGTTCCAGTCCGAGGAGAAATCGAACGGCACCGCCAAGAAGCTCTCGGCCAAGGCTGCCGAGAAGTCAGCGACCGTCGGCAAGAAGGCGCTCAAGCCCAAGGAGAAGCTGGTGCGCGACAGCTTCACCATGCCGCAGGACGACTACGCACTGATCGCCAGCCTGAAGGACCGCGCGCTGAAGTTCAAGCGACCGGCGAAGAAGAGCGAACTGCTGCGCGCCGGTCTGCACGCGCTCCAGGCATTGCCGGCACCCGCCTTGCGCGCGGCGCTCGATTCGCTGACGCCCTTGAAGGCGGGCCGCCCCAAGCGAGCAGCCGTCTAGGCGATCCATGATGGATGCCCGTTCGTGATCGCCTTTCAGGCCTTGCCGTCCGTGACGCCCACGGAGCTGCCGGAACTCGATGAACTGCAAAGGCTCACCGAACTCGGCGCACCCTGGATGGAACGGCGCCTGCTCTGCGAGGTGGACGCCGGCGAACGACGCTTTCCCGTCCACGCCTACCTGCTGGGCAGCACCCGCAAGGACGCGCCGGCCGTCGGCATCGTCGGCGGGGTCCATGGCCTGGAGCGGATCGGCGCCGAGGTCGCGATCGCCTACCTGCGCAGCATCGTGATGCGGCTGCAGTGGGATGTGTCGCTGCACCGGATGCTGGAGACGATGCGGCTGGTGTTCGTGCCGCTGGTCAATCCGGGCGGGCTCTGGCTGGGCACGCGCGCCAACCCCCAGGGCGTCGACCTGATGCGCAATGCGCCCATCGAATCCAGCGAAGGAGTCCCCTATCTGATCGGCGGGCATCGGATCAGCGCCGCCTTGCCGTGGTACCGAGGCGCCAAGAAGGCCCGAATGGAGTGCGAGAGTGCGGCCCTGTGCCGCATCGTCGAAGCCGAACTGCTCGACCGGCCGCTCAGCATCTCGGTGGACTGTCATTCCGGTTTCGGCATGACCGATCGCGTCTGGTTCCCCTTCGCCCACACCGGACGCCCGATCGTGCATCTCCCCGAGATGCACGCCTTCGCCGAGATCCTCGACCAGTCCCTGCCGCACCACCGCTACGTGGTCGAGCCGCAGAGCCGGCAATACCTCACCCATGGCGACCTCTGGGACCATCTCTACCTGAGCGCGTCCCAGCGGGCCGACAGCGTGTTCTTGCCCATGACGCTCGAGATGGGATCGTGGCGCTGGGTGCTGAAGAATCCGCGGCAGCTCTTCTCGCGCAGCGGCATCTTCAACCCGGTGGTCGAGCACCGGCGCCAGCGCGTCTTGCGGCGCCATGTCGGATGGCTGGACTTCATCGCCCGCGCGGTGTGCAGCCACGCGCGCTGGATGCCGGCCAACGCACAGCGCGCGCGGCACCGGGCGAGCGCCCTGGTCCGGTGGTACGGCGCGCGGGCCTGATGCGGCGATGGACACCTGGATCCTGCTGCGCGGCCTGACGCGCGAAAGCGCGCACTGGGGCCGCTTCCCCGAGCTGCTGCAAGAGCGGCTGCCGCCCGGCGCCAGCGTGCTGGCAATCGACATCCCCGGAAACGGCCGCTTGAGGCAGCTGGCGAGTCCCACCCGCATCGAAGCCGCGACCGACAACTGCCGGCAGCAACTGCAGGCCCTGGGTGTTCAGCCGCCGTATCGCCTGCTCGCGATGTCGCTCGGGGCGATGATGGCCGTGGATTGGGCCGACAGGCATCCGGGCGAACTCGCGGGCTGCGTGCTGATCAATACCAGCCTGCGCGTCTTCAGCCCCTGGTACCAACGCCTGCGGCCGGCCAACTACGGCGCCCTGCTGGGTCTGCTGATGAACGCCGATCCCCGCCGCCGCGAGCAAATGATCCTGCGCCTGACCAGCCGACATCCGGGCTCCGGGGCGGAGGTCGTCGAATTGATCGACCGATGGGCCGCCATTCGCGAACAGCGGCCGGTCCGCGGCGCCAATGCGCTGAGGCAGCTACTCGCTGCGATGTGCTACCGCGCGCCGTCGCGGGCACCCGCCGTGCCCTTGCTGGTGCTCGCGAGCGAGCGCGATGCGCTGGTCGACGCACGTTGCTCGCGGCGCCTCGCGCATGAATGGCGCGCGAGAATCGCCGAGCACCCCACTGCGGGTCACGACCTTCCGCTGGACGACGCGCGCTGGGTCGTGGAGCAGGTCGGTGCTTGGCCGGAAAGAGAGGGGCCGAATCGGAATCTCCGCGACTGAGGCGTGCGGCGCCGGCTGAAAGCCGCCCTCGCCTGTCGGTCCGGCATGCGGCGTCGACTTCACCACTTGCCGTCGGCGGGCCGCTTCGGCTGCTGGGGTTGCGCGGCCGCATTCAGCATCTGCAGCGCGTCGGGCCGCTTGCCGCGCTCGGCGAAGTCGGCGGCCGTCATGCCCTGTTCGTTCTTCATCGCCACATCGGCGCCTTCGTCGAGCAGCAATTGCACCGCGGCGGCCGAGCCGTACATCGCGGCCATCATCAGCGGCGTGGTGCCGTTCGGCGACTGGGCGTTGATGAAGGCATCCTTGTCGAGCAGCTGCTTCATGATGGCGATCTGCCCGCTGGTGGCCGCGTAGTGCAGCGGCGTCCAGCCCGGCTTGTTGATGTCGGCGTCGCGCGCAATCAGCTTGGTCACCAGGTCCTGCTGGCCCTTGATGGCGGCCAGCATCAGCGGGCTCTCGTCTTTCGAATTGCGGGCCTCGACATTGGTCTTCGGGAACGCGATCAGCACGTCGATCACCTTCGGCGAAGGCTCGCGCATCGCGATCAAGAGCGCGGTCTGGCCCTTCTCGTCGCGCGTGTTGGGGTCGAAACCCTTGGCCAGCAAGCTTTTCATGCTGCTGGCGTTGTCGGCACGGGCGGCGCGGAAGAAATCGTCGTAGTCGCTTGCGTGTACCGAAAAAGAAGCAGCAAGAACAATAAGATAGGCGATATTTTTAAAGTATTTGTTCATGCTTTGGCCCCGCTGAAGAGGGTCTCGAAATTGTCACTTGTCGCCTTGGCGATCGCCTCGACCGGCAGTTGGCGCAGCTGGGCGATCTGCTGCGCGACGAAGGGCACATAGGACGGATTGTTGACCTTGCCGCGATAGGGCACCGGCGCCAGGTAGGGACTGTCGGTCTCGATCAGCATGCGGTCCAGCGGCACGAAGGCCGCCACGTCGCGCAGGTCCTGCGCCTTCTTGAAGGTCAGGATGCCCGAGAACGAGATGTAGAAGCCGAGGTCGAGCGCTGCCCGGGCCACTTCGGCGGTCTCGGTGAAGCAGTGGAACACGCCGCCGGCCGCTTGGCCACTGCCGGTCTCACCCTCTTCCTTGAGGATCGCCAGCGTGTCGGCCGAAGCTTCGCGGGTGTGGATCACCAGCGGCTTGCAGGTGTGCTGGGCAGCCCGGATGTGGACCCGGAAGCGGTCGCGCTGCCATTCCATGTCGGCAATGCTGCGGCCGCCCTTGCGCTCTTCCATCTGGTAGTAGTCGAGCCCGGTCTCGCCGATGGCGATCACCTTGGGCAGCGCGGCGCGCTGCACCAGGCCCTCGACCGTGGGCTCGAGGATGTCCTCGTTGTCCGGATGCACGCCGACGCTGGCCCAGAAGTTGTCGTAGCGCTCGGCCAGGGCCTGAACCTCGGGAAACTCCTCTAGCGTGGTGCAGATGCACAGCGCCCGGTCGACCTGGGCGGCCGCCATCGCGGCGCGGATCTGCGGCATCTGGTTCGCGAACTCGGGAAAGGTCAGGTGGCAGTGGGAGTCGGTGAACATCGCAGGAAACGTCGTCGGAACGGCACGGCCACCGAGACAGGTGGCGTCGTGCCTGGTGGAGCAACGGACCTCAGGCCGGCGCCGGGCCGCCCCAAGGCGGCCTGCGGCCCCCTCGGGGGGCAGCGACACACGAAGTGAGGAGCGTGGGGGCTCAAATTGTCTGGGTCGGGCGGTCGGAGGCCAGGGTGGCGCCCAGCGCCTCTTCGATGCGCGCCTTGAGCTGGCGCGACTTCTCGTCGGAAGGAAAGCGGATGCCGACGCCCGGTGCGCGGTTGCCCGCGGCGCGGGCCGGCGTGATCCAGGCGACCTTGCCGGCCACCGGATAGCGCTGCGGGTCGTCGGGCAGGGTCAAGAGCACGTAGACGTCGTCGCCCAGCCGGTATTCGCGCGAGGTCGGGATGAAGATCCCGCCTTCGGCGAACAGCGGGATGTACGCTGCATAGAGCGCGCCCTTTTCCTTGATCGCCAACTGGATGACGCTGGGCCGGACGGGCGCGGAGGGGGTGGGAGCGGCAGGTGTGTTCATGGGCGGCGGCGTCCCGAGTTTAGGGTGCTTCTCGCCTCGCTCACAAGCGCTTCGAGCATCAGGCCCGCATTGAAGGGATGTTCTGCGGTTTTTGCCGCGCTCGCGAGCGATCGCGACCAGCGCGCCAGCGCGGCCCGCGGCGGTGCGGCCGGCAGGTCGGCGGGCTCGAAGAAACGCGGCGCGGCACCGCAGTCGATCGCCATCAGGTCGTGGCAAAGCTTCTGTAGTGCGCCGATGGCCTGCGCCGGCGCCTGGTCGGACAGCGCCCCGACCTCGCCGCGCGACATCGCCTTGGGCAGCAGCGCCCAGGCCTTGGGCGACTGGCCCTGGCCGGCGAGCCTCAAGGCGTCGCTGGGCCGGCCGCCGGCCGCCCGCAGCAGGTCCGGCGCATCGGCCGCGGGCACGCCCTGCCCCACCAGCCAGTCCTGTGCCTGGGCGTCCTCGGGCCAGGGCAGCGTGAAGCCGAGACAGCGGCTGCGGATGGTCGGCAGCAGTTGCCAGGCGGCTTCGCTGGCGAGCACGAAGCGAACGTCGCCGACCGGCTCCTCGAGCGTCTTCAGCAACGCATTGGCGGTGATGTTGTTCATGCGCTCGGCCGGATAGACCAGCACCGCCTTGCCGCGGCCGCGGGCACTGGTGCGCTGGGCGAAACCGATGGCGTCGCGCATCGCCTCGACCCGGATCTCGCGGCTGGGCTTGCGCTTCTTGTCGTCGATGTCGGCCTGTGACTTCTCGTCCAGCGGCCATCCCAGGGCCTGCATCGCGGCCTCGGGCATCAACACGCAGAGGTCGGCGTGGGTCCGGACCTGGATGGCATGGCAGCTCGGGCAATGGCCGCAGGCGCCGTGCGCCTTGGCCTCGTCCGGCTGCTCGCACAGCCAGGCGGCCGCCAGTGCCAGGCCCAGTTCATACTGGCCCAGGCCCGAGGGCCCCTGCAGCAGCCAGGCGTGGCCGCGCTGGCGCAGCAGTTCGGCCAGCGGCTGGCGCAGCCAGGGGGGGAGCGAATCGGCGGTCATGGGCGCGCCCTTTCGACCAGGCCGCGTTCGGCCAGCACGGCCTCGACCTGCTGCCAGACCTGTTCGCGCGAGCGGTTCGCATCGATGCGGGCGAAGCGTGGCGCGGCCGCCGCCCGGGCGGCATAGCCGGCCGCCACGCGGCGAAAGAAATCCACCGGCTGCGACTCGAACTTGTCCGGCAGCCGGGCGCCGGCCAGACGCTCGGCCGCGGTCTCGGGCGGCAGGTCGAACCAGAGCGTGATGTCGGGCTGCAGCAGCCCGTCCGGGGCGGCCTGCACCCAGCCTTCGAGCGTTTCGAGCACGGCCGTGTCGAAACCGCGGCCGGCGCCCTGGTAGGCGAAGGTGGCATCGGTGAAGCGGTCGCACAGCAGCACGTCGCCGCGCGCCAGCGCCGGCTCGATGACCCGCACCACATGGTCGCGACGGGCCGCGAAAACCAGCAGCGACTCGGTCAGCGGATCCATCGGCTGTTCGAGGATCATGCTGCGCAGGCTCTCGGCCAGCGGCGTGCCGCCGGGCTCGCGGGTGCGCGTGACCGCGCGGCCCCGGGCCCTGAACAGCGCCTCGAGCGCGTCGATGTGGCTCGACTTGCCGGCACCGTCGATGCCCTCGAGGGTCAGGAAAAGTCCCTTCATTGGCCGCTCCGCTGGTTGGGTTCGGTGCCGCCGCCGCGCTGGTAGCGGTTCACGGCCCGGTTGTGCTCGTCCAGCGAACCGCTGAACTGGCTGCTGCCGTCGCCTCGGGAGACGAAGTACAGCGACTTGCTCTGCGCCGGCTGCACCGCCGCCAGCAGCGCCGCCTTGCCGGGCATCGCGATCGGCGTCGGCGGCAGGCCGTTGCGGGTGTAGGTGTTCCAGGGCGTGTCGGCCTGCAGGTCGCGCTTGCGCAGATTGCCGTCGTAGCGCGTGCCGAGGCCGTAGATCACGGTCGGGTCGGTCTGCAGCGGCATCCCGAGGCGCAGCCGGTTGGCGAAGACGGCGGCGATCTCGGCGCGGTCCTGGGCCTTGCCTGTCTCCTTTTCGACAATGCTGGCCAGGATCAGCGCCTCGTCGGGCGTCTTGAGCGGCAAATCCGAGGCCCTGGCGGCCCAGGCGGCATCGAGCTTCTTGTCCATGGCGCGCATCGCGCGCTGCAGCAGCGCAACGTCGGTCGAGCCCTTGGAGTAGGTGTAGGTGTCGGGGAAAAAGCGCCCCTCGGGATGCACGCCCGGCCGGCCCAGCAGGGCCATCAGTTCCTCGTCGCTGCGCCCGACCGTCTCGGGCTTCAACTGCTCGGCCTTGGCCAGCGCCGCGCGCACCTGGCGGAAGTTCCAGCCCTCGACGAGCACCAGACTGCGCGTGGCTTCCTCGCCGCGCACCAGGATGTTGAGCAGCAGGCGCGGCGTGACGCCGCGCTCGAGCTCGTAGCTGCCGGCGCGCATCTGGCGGTCCTGGCCCGAGAAGCGGAACCACAGGTAGAGCAGCTGCGGCGGCACGTCGACGCCCGCATCGGCCACGGCCTGCGCGATGCCGCGCGGCGTGGTGCCGGGCTCGACCGACAGGTCGACGCTGGGCGCGGGCAGCTTGAGGGGCTGGTTGACCCACCAGAGGCCCGCGGCACCGGCGCCCAGCACGGTCAGGGCGGCCAGCAGGAAAAGAGTGAGGAAGAAACGGCGCACGGGTTCCGGGAAGGGAGGCGAACGGAAGACGGTAGCAAGAACGGCTAAGCCCTGCGGGCCGAACGGAACTTGGCCGGCCATGATAATTCAGCCATGACCTCTGTCGTACCGAATGGCGTCACCGCCCTCTCCCACCTCGGCGTGATCCGCGTCGAGGGCCCCGATGCCGCGAGCTTCCTGCATGGCCAGCTGACCCAGGATTTTGCATTGCTCGAGGCCTCCGAGGCCCGACTTGCCGCACTGTGCACGGCCAAGGGCCGCGTGATCGCGAGCTTCATCGGCATCCGGCCCGAACCCGATCGCATCGTGCTCGTCTGCAGCCGCGACATCCTGGCCGCGAGCCTCAAGCGGCTGTCGATGTATGTGCTGCGGGCCAAGGCCAAGCTCAGCGATGCCAGCGCCGAGTTCGCGCTCTACGGGTTGACCGGCACCGCACTGGCCGCCAACGGGCTCGACGCCGGCGCGTTGCCGGGCCGTGCCAGCACGGTCGGCGAGGCGCACGCGGTCACGCTCTACCCGTCCGACGGCGTGCCGCGTGCGCTATGGATCGCTCCCGCCGGCAGCCCCGCGCCCCAGGGCACCGAGATCGACCTTGCGACCTGGCAATGGAGCGAGGTGCGAAGCGGCATCGTGACCCTCAGCGCGCCGGTGGTCGAGGCTTTCGTGCCGCAGATGATCAACTACGAATCGGTGGGTGGCGTGAACTTCAAGAAGGGCTGCTATCCGGGCCAGGAGATCGTCGCCCGCAGCCAGTTCCGGGGCACCCTGAAGCGCCGAACCTATCTCGTACAGGCCGGCGACGAAATTGCCGCCGGCGAAGATGTCTTCGCCGCCAACGATCCCGAGCAGCCGGTCGGCACCGTGGCCCAGGCCGCGCCGGCGCCCGGAGGCGGGTGGGCGGCGCTGATCTCGATCCAGATCGCGGCCATCGACGCCGGCGGGCTGCATGCGCGCGCAGCCGACGGGCCGGCGCTGACGGTGGAGCCGCTGCCGTACCCGCTGCTCGAGGACATCTGACGACGTGCCCCGCTACGTGGCTTTCCTCCGCGGCGTCAGTCCGATGAACGCCAGGATGCCCGAGCTCAAGCGCTGCTTCGAAAGCGCGGGCTTCACGGAAGTCAAGACGGTGCTGTCGAGCGGCAACGTGGTGTTCAACGCGCGCGCCGCGGCGCGCGCGACGCTCGAGCGACGGGCCGAGGCGGCGATGACGAAGGAACTCGGGCGCAGTTTCTCGACGCTCGTGCGCTCCGCCGATGCCTTGCGTGAACTGCTCGCGGCGGATCCGTACGCGGCGCACGAACTGCCGGCCGGTGCCAAGCGCGTCGTGACCTTCCTGCGCACGCCGCCTGACGCGAAGCTCTCGCTTCCGATCGAGGTCGACGGCGCGCGCATCCTCGCCATCGACGGCATGGAGGTCTTCACCGCCTACGTTCCGAGTCCGCGCGGCCCGGTCTTCATGACGCTGATCGAGAAGACCTTCGGGTCCGGTCTGACGACGAGGACCTGGGAGACGGTGAGGAAGTGCGCGGTGGCGTGAGGGCGCTCCGGGCGACCGAGAAGATCGTAGCTTTCAAGCGACTTCGACCCATGATCGGGCTTCTTCGGCACCAGCGCGAAGATGGGCGCGTACGCTCAGCAGCAGCGCCCCTTTCCGCCCCCATAGCGCGCCTCCAGCCGCTCCCTGAAGAACGCCTCGTAGCTCATCGCTTCCTGCCCCGGATGGGTGCGCGCCATGTGGCTCAGGTAGGCGTCGTAGTCCGGCAGGCCCACCATCAGGCGCAGCGACTGCGCCAGCGAGCGGGTCAGGTAGCGCCCGGTTTCGGCCAGGCTGGCGCCGCTGCTTCTCATGCGACGGCCATCGGCTCGAAGGGAGTCTCGCGAGCGGTCGGATGGTTGGCGCGACGCGCAGCCAGTGCGGCGCGCACGCTGTAGACCAGCACGCTCAGCACCACGAAGATGAACAGCGCGCACAGCCCGGCGTCCAGCCGGTCGTTGAAGACGATCCGTGCCATGGCCTCGGGCGTCTTCGCCGGCGCGATCAGCACGCCTTGCGCCAGGCCGTCGGCGTACTTCGAGGCATGCGCCAGGAAGCCCACCTTCGGATCGGCCGAGAAGATCTTCTGCCAGCCGGCCGTCAGCGTGCAGATCAGCAGCCAGGTCGCCGGCGCCGCCGCCACCCAGGCGTAGCGCTCGCGCTTCATGCGGAACAGCACGACGGTGCCGAGCATCAGTGCCACGGCGGCCAGCATCTGGTTCGAGATGCCGAACAGCGGCCACAGCGTGTTGATGCCGCCCAGCGGATCGACCACGCCCTGGTACAGGAAGTAGCCCCAGGCCGCGACGCACAGGAAGGTCGCGGTCAGGTTGGCCGGCAGCGAGTCGGTGCGCTTGAGGGCCGGCACGAAGCTGCCCATCAGGTCCTGCAGCATGAAGCGCCCGGCGCGGGTGCCCGCGTCCACCGCGGTCAGGATGAAGAGCGCCTCGAACAAGATCGCGAAGTGGTACCAGAAGGCCATCATGGCCTGGCCGCCGATCACCTGGTGCAGGATGTGCGCCATGCCGACCGCCAGGGTCGGCGCGCCGCCGGCACGGCCGAGGATGGTGCTTTCGCCGACGTCCCTGGCGGTCTGCAACAGCATGTCGGGCGTGACGGCGAAGCCCCAGCCCGAGATGGTCTGCGCCACCGCTTCGGGGGTGCTGCCGACCAGCGCGGCCGGGCTGTTCATCGCGAAGTAGACGCCCGGGTCGATGCAGGCCGCGGCCACCAGCGCCATCACGGCGACGAAGGACTCGGCCAGCATGCCGCCGTAGCCGATGAAGCGCGCGTTGAGCTCGTTGTCGAGCATCTTCGGCGTCGTGCCGGAGGAGATCAGCGCGTGGAAGCCCGACACCGCACCGCAGGCGATGGTGATGAACAGGAAGGGGAACAGGTTGCCCGACCACACCGGGCCGTTGCCTTGCGCGAACTGGGTCACGGCCGGCATCTGCAAGGTCGGCGCGACGAAGACGATGCCGATCGCCAGCGCGATGATGGTGCCGATCTTCAGGAAGGTCGACAGGTAGTCGCGCGGCGCCAGCAGCAGCCACACCGGCAGGCTGGCGGCGACGAAGCCGTAGCCGATCAGCATCCAGGTCAGGGCCTTGCCGTCGAAGGTGAACATCGGGCCCCAGGTCGGGCTCATGCTGACGGCCTGGCCGCCGAAGATCGCCGCCATCAGCAGCACGAAGCCGATCACCGACACCTCGCCGATGCGGCCCGGACGGATATAGCGCAGGTAGAGGCCCATGAAGACCGCCACCGGAATCGTCGCCGCCACCGTGAAAGTGCCCCACGGCGATTCGGCCAGCGCCTTGACCACGATCAGCGCCAGCACCGCGAGGATGATGATCATGATCATGAAGGTGCCGAACAGCGCGATCATGCCGGGCACCGTGCCCATTTCCTGCTTGATCAGGTCGCCCAGCGAGCGGCCGTCGCGGCGGGTCGAGATGAACAGCACGATGAAGTCCTGCACCGCGCCCGCGAACACCACGCCGGCCAGGATCCACAAGAGCCCCGGCAGGTAGCCCATCTGCGCCGCGAGCACCGGTCCGACCAGCGGGCCGGCGCCGGCGATGGCCGCGAAGTGGTGGCCGAACAGCACGTTCTTGTCGGTCGGCACGTAGTCCAGGCCGTCGTTGTGGCGGTGCGCCGGCGTCTTGCGAGTGCCGTCGAGGCCGAGCACGCGGGTGGCGATGAACAGGCTGTAGTAGCGGTAGGCGATCAGGTAGGTGCAGATCGCGGCGACCACGATCCAGAGCGCGTTGATGGCTTCGCCGCGCGACAGGGCCACGGTGCCCAGCGCAAAGGCGCCGACCACGGCCACGACGAGCCACACCAGGTGGCGACGGATGCTGTGCATTGGGAATGTCTCCGGGAAGTGAACCCCCGGGAGTTTGGCGAGCCGGCGGCGCGGCTGCATCGGTTGCACCGCGCGAATGGCATGCGCGGCATCACTTAAGGGGTAACCCTTAATGCTGATCTCGACTGTTCTTGAATTCGCGGGCGTGCTCGACCGCGTACTTGATCAGCGCCGACTGCCCCTCGAGCCCAAGGCGCCGCTTGATGCTCTGCCGATGCGCCTCGACCGTGCGCACGCTGAGGCCGAGGTCGCGCGCGATCTGCTTGCTCGAGTCGCCGCGGCCCAGCGCCGACAGGATCTCGCTTTCGCGCGGCGTCAGCAGCGGCCGCGGCTGCTGGTTGGCGAACAAGCGATGCGACACCGCCGAACTCAGGAAGGTGCCGCCCGCCGCCACCGCCTCGATCGCGGCGACGATCTCGGCCGCCGGCGCGTCCTTCAGCACGTAGCCGCGGGCGCCCGCCTGGAGCGCCTGCTGCACGTACTCCGGGTTGTCGTACATGCTGAGCATCAGCACCCGCACGTCCGGCTGGCTCGCATGCAAGTGCGATGCCAGCTCGATGCCGCTCATGCCCTTCATGCCGACGTCGGCCAGCACCAGGTCCGGCCGGACCTCGGCGATCCCTTCCAGCGCTTCGGCGGCGCTTCCGGCCTCGCCGACGATCTCGAGTCCCGGCAGCGGACCCAGCCGGGCCCTGAGGCCGTCGCGCACCAGCGGATGGTCGTCGACCAGGAACAGGCGGATCACCCCGGGCGCTGTCATGCGCGGGTCTCTTTCGCCACCGGCACCTCGGCCAGGATCGAGGTGCCGTCGCCGTCGGAGCGCACGCCGAGCGAGCCGCCGATGGCCTCCACCCGTTCACGCATGTTGCGCAGGCCGATGCCCCGCTTCGGGTCGAGCTCGAGCGCGGCGGGGTCGAAGCCGGTGCCGTCATCGCCGATCTCGAGCTGCACCGCCCGCTCCTCGAAGGCCAGCACGATGCGCACCTGCCGCGCCCGCGCGTGCTTGCGCACGTTGGTCAGCGCCTCTTGCGCGACGCGGAACAGCGCTGTCTTCGCCTCTTGCGGCAGTTCGCGAGGCCGACCCTGGAGCGTGACCGAGGCGGCGACGCCGCCCTCCTCGCCGAACTCCGCGCCCAGCCGTTCGAGGGCCGCCGGCAGGCCCAGCGTATCGAGCAGCGCCGGCCGCAACCGGTGCGAGATGCGCCGCACCTCGACCAGCGATTCATTGAGCCGCTGCAGCGCCTTGCCGAGCGCCGGCGGCACCTGCTCGCGGGCGCGCTCCAGCGCATCGACCGCGGATTCGATCAGCAGCTTGGCCGACACCAGCGTCTGGCTGGTGCCGTCGTGCAGTTCGCGCGCCAGGTGGGCGCGCTCGTCCTCCTGCGATTGCACGACCTGGCGCGCCAGCAGCCGCAGCCGGGCCTCGGCGATGCGGTGCTCGCTGAGGTTCAGCAGCAGGCCGGTGGCGCTGACCACGGCCAGGCACAGTGCGGCGATGCCGGCGATCCACAGCATCGTGGTCGTGACGTTGGTGTTCATCTGCCGGTCGAGCGCCTGCATCGCGGCCTCGATGTCGTCGAGGTAGAGACCGGTGCCGACCATCCAGTTCCAGCGCGGCAGCGCCGTGACGTAGCCAAGCTTGGGAGCGAGTTGCGCGCTCGAGGGCTTGCGCCACTGGTACTCGACATAGCCGCCGCCCTCGCGGGCCCGGGCGATCAGGTCCTGGATGGTGAGGCGCCCCTGGGAATCGCGCAGCGCCCAGAGCGACTGGCCGACCAGCTCGGGCTGGCGCGAATGCATCAGCGAGCGGCCCTGCAGGTCGTAGACGAAGAAATAGCCGTCGTCGCCGTAGTCGAGCGCGGCCAGCCGGCGCAGGGCTTCGGCGCGCGTGGCCTCGTCGTCGAGTCCGGCGTCGTACAGCGGCCGCACGGTGCTGACCGCCAGGTCGACGTAACTGCGCAGTTCGCTGCGCCGCTGCGCCATGTAGGTCTTCTCGATCAGCGCGCGCTCGCGCTGTGCCAGGTCGCGCTCCTGGTGGCGCACCGCGAAGGCCACCAGCATCAGCGCGACCAGCAACGGCGCCACCGCGAGCGCGACGATCTTGGTCCTCAGGTTCATGGGGCGGCAAGACTAACATTTGCGGCGCCCCTCGTTCGGCGGCTCCCTTCGTTGGGCGGCTCCCTTCGTTGGGGCCGCCCGGCATGCGGTGCGGGCCAGTCGACCCCACTGCGCCGGCCCTTCGGGCTCCCTTGCGGTGCAGAGGGGATCGCCCGTCCCGCACCGCATACCGGGCTCCGTGGGTAAGCGAGAAACGAGTGCGCCTCCAACGTTGCAGACCTGCGCGCAAGCGAAGCTGTGGAGGCGAGGGATTCACCCCCAGCGTGTCTGCGGCGGTGGGTGGTGTGCCCCGGGTCGGCCGTTGAGGCACCGCCGAGCCGCGCAGCGGTGCGCGGATCAGGGCTCGCGACTGTTTGAGCGAAGCGAGTTTGAGCGAGACCCCGCGTGCCGCGAGCAGCGCAGGGCAGCCGCGAAGCGGCCGGTGACGTCGGTCGGCCCGGGGCATACCGCCCGTCGCCGCCCCCTGGCCCTTCCACTCGCCCCCAAGACTCAGGCAACCAGCTTGAGCAGCTCCGCAGCCAGTTCCTTCGGCATGTCGACCATCACATCGTGGCTGGACGGCAGCTTCACGACGCGCCAGCCGGCCGTGCCCTCGGCCTTGGCCGCGAAGTGGCGAAACGGGCTCGGGTCCCAGCCGTCGGCCAGGATGTAGAGCCGGTTGGCGATCTTGTCCCCTGCGCCGGTCAGCAGCAGCGGCATCTCGAAAGTCGCCAGCGCCTGCGGCCGGCACAGGCGGTCGACCCGCTCGCGGTTGGCTTGCGCGATGTTGAACATCTCGGCCGGAATGGGCTGCATCAGCCCGCTGTGGTCCTGCAGCGCGGTGCCGCGGAAGGCGCCGATGAACTGCGCCGCCACCTCCGGCGCCAGCGCCTTCGAAAGCAGTCCGATCAGCGAGTCGCCATGCCCGGGCAGGAAGGCGTCGAGGTACACCAGCGAGCGGATCCTGTCGCTCATGCGGTCGGCGACGCCGGTGATCACCATGCCGCCGTAGGAATGGCCGACCAGGATCACGTCGCTCAGTTCTTCCCATTCGATGCAGCCGCAGACGTCGCGGATGTGGGTCTCGAGCGTGATGTTCCCGGACGATTGGTGAAAGCGCTCGCCGACGCCCGTGTGGGTCGGCGTGAACACCGTGTGCCCTGCCGCCCGCAGCGCCGCCGCGGTTTCCCTGTAGCACCAGCCGCCATGCCAGGCGCCATGAACCAGAACGAAATTGGCCATCGATGTGTCTCCGGAAAATTGGGAGCGGCCATCTTCAGCGGCGTCCATGCCGCGTGCCACCGGGTATTCCCGGCGCGAACTCGCCCGCGCTGCCGGGGCCGCTGCCTCTGGCAGCGACTCGAGGCGCCCGACACGCAGTGAGGCCAACCTGGGGGCGAGTCAAATCCTTCTTCGCATCTCGATGTGGGTGATGCCCGCCTCGTCGAAAGGCTCGCCGTGCGGCGCGTAGCCCAGCCGCCGGTAGAAGGCCTCGGCGCTGCGCTGCGCATGCAGCATCACCTCGCTGTCGCCGCGCGCCGCGGCCGCCGCCTCGAGTGCGCGCAGCACCGCTTCGCCATGGCCGCCACCGCGCAGCGCGCGATGCACCGCCATGCGCCCGACGCGCGCGAGCCCCGGCGCCTCGGCCGCCAGGCGCCCGGTCGCGATCACCTGGCCCAGCCGGTTGCGCGCCACGGCGTGGAGCGCGGTCGCGTCATGCGCGTCCCATTCCAGTTCCTTGGGAATGCGCTGCTCCTCGATGAAGACCTCGCGCCGCAGCTTGCCGGCGCCGTCGCCCCACTGCGCCCAGTCGCCGGTCGCGACCTCGCGCATCGGCTCGCCGGCCTCGTAGCCGGCGAGGATCTCGCGCAGCAGCGGCGGCACCGGCTTCGAGGTCTGCGTCGCCGGGTCGGCGAACACATAGACCAGTTCACAGCTCACCAGCAGCTCCTCGCCGCGGAACAGTCCGCCATGGAACACGATCGAGGAGTTGCCCACGCGCACGCTCTTCATGCCGACGTCGATCACGTCGTCGACCCGCGCCGAGGCATTGAACTCGATGGTCGCCTTGCGCACATACAGATCGCCTTCGAGCGCCTGCATCGCCTCCTCGTAGGGCAGCGCCATCGCACGCCAGTAGTCGGCGATCGCGGTGTCGAAGTACATGAGGTAGTGGGCATTGAAGACGATCTTCTGCATGTCCACCTCGGCCCAGCGCACGCGCAGTCGGTGGAAGAAGCGGAAGTCGGATTTGCGGTGGAGTTCGGTCATGGCGATCAGGGTTGCAGGGCTTGTCGGAGGGCCAGGGCGGCATCGGCGTGGGCCTGCAGCGCCTCGGGAATGGCGCGGCCCATCTTGACGAATTCATGGATCACGCCGCGGTAGATTTCAAGGTCGACCGCGACGCCCGCGGCGCGCAGCTTGTCGGCGTAGGCGATGCCTTCGTCGACCACCGGGTCGATCTCCGCGAGGCCGATCCAGGCCGGGGCGACGCCTTCGACGTCGTCCGCGTGCAGGGGTGCGAAGCGCCAGTCGTCGCGCTCGGCGCTCGCGTTCACGTAGAGGCTGAAAAACCAGCTGATCAGCGCCTCGCCGAGCAGCGGGCCCTCGGCATAGCGGCGGTGCGAGCCCGTGTCCTGGTGGGCCGCGGTGCCGGGATAGATCAGCAGCTGCAGCGCGAGCGGCAGCCCGGCGTCGCGCGCCAGGATGGCGCAGACCGCGGCCAGCGTGCCGCCGGCGCTGTCGCCGCCGACCGCGATCCGGCTGCCGTCGAGGCCCCAATGCGCGGCGTTCCGCGCGATCTGGGCGAGCGCATCCCAGGCGTCGTTGGCGGCGGTCGGGAATTTGTGCGCCGGCGCCAGCCGGTAGTCGACCGAGACCACGGCGCAGCCGCTGCGCTCGCTCAGCACGCGGCACAGCGTGTCGTGGGTCGCGATGCTGCCGACCGTGAAGCCGCCGCCGTGGAAGAACACCAGCAAGGGCAGCAGGTCGCACGACGGCGCATACAGGCGCACCGGCAGCGCATGGCCGTCGCGCGCCGGGACGCTGAGATCCTCGACGCGCGCCAGCTGCGGCTTCGGGACTTCGAGCACGCCGGCCCCCTTTTCGTAGGCGGCCTTGGCCTCGTCCGGCGTCAGCGCATGCAGCGCGGGCCGTCCGGCGCGGGCCATGCGATCGATGACGCCGGCCATCTTGGGGGTCAGCGCTGCCATGGCCGGTCTGCGGTCTGTACTGCGGGTGACAAGCGCAAGGGTTTTTTTCGTGTCCAAGGGCGTCGGTGCTTGTTAGATTCGAAGGATCGCATCGTACCGCCCGACACACCGGCATCCCTCCCATGGCCCTCATCCAGTACCTGACCCAGATCCAGTTCGACTTCGGCGCCATCCAGCTGCTGCGCAGCGAGTGCCAGCGCATCGGCATCGCGCGGCCGCTGGTCGTGACCGACGCCGGCGTGCGCGCCGCCGGCATCCTGCAGAAGGCGCTCGACGCGCTCGGCGACCTGCCGGCCGCGGTGTTCGACCAGACGCCCTCGAATCCGACCGAGGCCGCGGTGCGGCTGGCTGCGGCCCAGTACCGCGAGGCACGCTGCGACGGCCTGATCGCGGTCGGCGGCGGCTCCGCCATCGACTGCGCCAAGGGGGTCGCGATCGCCGCCACGCACGAGGGCCCGCTCAAGACCTACGCCACCATCGAGGGCGGCTCGCCGAAGATCACCGAGCGCGTGGCGCCGCTGATCGCGGTGCCGACCACCAGCGGCACCGGCAGCGAGGTGGCGCGCGGCGCCATCGTGATCGTCGACGACCACCGCAAGCTCGGCTTCCACAGCTGGTTCCTGATGCCGAAGGCTGCCATCTGCGATCCCGAGCTGACGCTCGGCCTGCCGCCCCGGCTGACCGCCGCCACCGGCATGGACGCGATCGCGCACTGCATGGAGACCTTCATGTCGGCGGCCTTCAACCCGCCGGCCGACGGCATCGGCCTCGACGGCCTGGAGCGCGCCTGGGCCCACATCGAGCGCGCCACCCGCGACGGCAGCGACCGTGAGGCCCGGCTCAACCTCATGAGCGCTTCGATGGAGGGTGCGATGGCCTTCCAGAAAGGGCTGGGCTGCGTGCACTCGCTGAGCCACAGCCTGGGCGGCATCGATCCGCGGCTGCACCACGGCACCCTCAACGCCCTCTTCCTGCCGGCGGTGATCCACTTCAACGCCGGCGCCGAATCGGTGCAGAAAGAGCAGCGCCTGCAGCGCATGGCGCAGGCCATGCACCTCGATTCGGCCGGCGACCTCGGCGACGCGATCCGCGACATGAGCGCCCGCCTGGGCCTGCCCCGGGGCCTGGCCGAGGTCGGGGTCACGCCGGCCGTCTTCGAGGCCGTGATCGATGGCGCGATGGCCGACCACTGCCACAAGACCAACCCGCGGCTCGCGACCCGCGACGACTACCGGCAAATGCTCGAAGCGTCGATGTAGGGTGCGCCGGCCTCGGCCAGCAGCCAGTTGCGGAACAGCGCCATCGGCGGACTCGGCGGCCGCGACCGCAGGCGGGTGAGCCAGTAGCTGCCGGTCATCACCTCGATGGCCAGGGGCCGCATCAACCGGCCGTCTTTCAGTTCGCGCTCGAACATCGAGGCCGGCGCCAGCGCGACGCCCGCGCCCTGCACGGCCGCCTCGACCATCAGCCGCGACGAGTCGAACACCGGCCCGCGAATGGCCGGGCAGTCCAGGCCCGCGGCGGCAAACCAGCCGGGCCAGTCTTCCGCGCGATAGGAGCGCAAAAGGGTCTCGTGCGCCAGGTCCTGCGGCCGGCGCACGCGGGCCGCGACCGCAGGGGCGCACAGCACGCTCAGCGGCGCGGGCAGCAAGGGGTCGGCCAGCAGACCCGGCCAGCCGCCGTCGCCGAAGCGGATCGCGAAGTCCAGCCCTTCGGCCGCCAGGTCGACCACGTTGTTGTGCGTCATCAGGCGCAGGTCGATGAAGGGGCAGCTTTCGCGGAACAGCCGAAGCCGCGGCATCAGCCAGCCGACCGCGAAGGTGCCGACCACGCCGATGCTCAGGACCTCGAAGAAATGGCCGTTGTCGAATTGCTGGATCACCGCCTCGATGCGGCCGAAGGCATCGACCAGCACCGGCAGCAGCGCATGGCCTTCGTCGGTCAGCACCAGACCGCGGGGCAAGCGGCGGAACAGCGACACGCCGAGGCGCGATTCGAGACCGCGCACCTGCTGGCTCACCGCCGCCTGCGTCACGTGGAGCTCCGCCGCCGCGAGCGTGAAGCTGAGGTGACGGGCGGCGCATTCGAAGGCCCGCAGCGCGTTGAGAGGAAGATGGGGGCGCGTCATTGGAGGCGATAGATTTTCTTGTGCAATCTGCAAAATACCATCGTTTGCGCCGTCGTCCGCGAACGCCGAAAGTAGCCTGCTTTCAGGAGAACGAATGATTCAGCGACGACACTTTTCCGCCGGCCTGCTGGCCTCCCTGGCCGGCGCCTCTTCCCTTGCCCGCGCGGACGGCCAGGCGGCCCTTTCGGCGCGATTCGCCGAGATCGAGCAATCCAGCGGCGCCCGCCTCGGCGTCTCGGTGCTCGACACCGGCAGCGGCGCCCGCGCCGGGCATCGCGAGGCCGAGCGATTTCCGATGTGCAGCACCTTCAAGTTCCTGGCTGCCGCGGCGATCCTGGCTCGCGTCGACCAGCGGCAGGAGCGGCTGGACCGCCGCATCGTCTTCACCGCCGCCGAGCTCGCGACCTACTCGCCCGTGACCGAAAAGCGAGTCGGCGGCGCCGGCATGACGATGGCGCAGCTGTGCGAGGCCGCCATCACCCGCAGCGACAACACGGCCGGCAACCTGATGCTCGCGAGCCTGGGCGGACCGCCCGGCCTGACGCGCTATGCCCGTTCGCTGGGCGACGCCAAGACGCGGCTCGACCGCATCGAGACCGCGCTCAACGAGGCCCGTCCCGGCGATTTGCGCGACACCACGACGCCGGGCGCGATGCTGGACGACATGCACCAGATTCTCTTGGGAGATGCGCTCTCGCCGCCGTCGCGCGCACAGATGGAACGCTGGCTGGCCGCCAACCAGACCGGCGACCAGCGGCTGCGCGCGGGCGTGCCGCCGGATTGGTCGGTCGGCGACAAGACCGGCTCCGGCGACCAGGGCACCGCCAACGACATCGCGATCCTGCGGCCGCCTGGCCGCGCGCCGATCCTGGCCGCGGTCTACCTCACCCAGAGCACGGCCTCGATGGAGGCCCGCAATGCGACGCTGGCCTCGGTGGGGGCCGCGATCGCACGGGCCGCCTGAACGCGTTCGCTCAGTCCGGCTTCACGTTGGCCGTCTTGATGACCTGGGCCCACTTGGCGGTCTCGGCGGCGATGAAGGCATCGAACTCCTCGGGCGCGCTGCCGGCCGGGAAGGTGCCCATGGCCTCGAGCTTGGCCTTGGTCTCGTCGCTCTTGATGATGCGCGCCACCTCTTCCGACATGCGCTTGACGATCTCGCGCGGCGTGCCGGCAGGGGCCAGCATGCCGGCCCAGGTGCTGCCGGTGAAACCGGCGAAGCCCTGCTCGATGAAAGTCGGCACATCCGGCAGCACCGGCAGCCGCCGTTCGCTGGCGACGCCGATCAGCCGCACCTTGCCGGCCTTGCCCTGGTTGATGAGCCCCGTGGGCGCATCGAAGAAGAGCTGGATCTGCCCGCCCATCAGGTCGGTCAGCGCCGGCACCGCGCCGCGGTACGGGATGTGGATCATGTAGGTCTTGGTGAGCGACTTCCACAGCTCGCTCGTGAGGTGCGCCGCCGAGCCGTTGCCCGACGAGCCGAAGCTCACCTTGCCCGGGTTCGCGCGCGCGTAGTCGATCAGTTCCTTCGCCGTCCTGAAGGGGGCGTCGTTGTTGACCGCCGCGAGCAGCGGCGACACGCCCATCAGCGACACGCCGACCAGGTCGCGGCGCGGATCGTAGGGCAGCTTGGGGTAGAGCGTGGTGTTGGCGGCATAGGCCGCGATCACGACGCCGAAGGTGCTGCCGTCGGGCGTGGCCTTGGCGACCGCGTCGACGCCGATCAGGCTGTTGGCGCCGGGCTTGTTGTCGATGATGACGGCTTGGCCGAGCCGGCTCTGCAGGCCGGGCTGGATCAGCCGCGCCATCTGGTCGGTGAAGCCGCCCGGCGTGTAGGGCACGACGATGCGGATCGGCTTGGCGGGCCACGCCGATTGCGCCAGCGAAGGCGCCGCGACCGAGACCGCGGCGGCGGCGGCAGAGAGGTTGAAGACGCGGCGGGACAGGCGGGCTTGCAGCATGAAAAGGCTCTCCAGGATGTTCGAACCATTCTCAAAGGCGGCAGACGGGCCGAGGGTCAGGGTTTGCCCGCCAGCGCGGGGGTAGCCAGTTCACGCAAGACGAGGCATGGCGTCTTCCTTATCTTCTCGGCACAAAAGACAGGGAGACAAGCAATGCTTGAACAAGAGTTCGCCTCGCCGAGCGCGCTCGAGCGCAACCTCATCGAACGGGTCTGTGTGGGCGACGTGCTCGCCCGCAGCGCCGACCTTCACCCGGACCGGGTGGCCATCGTCGACGGTCCACGACGACTGCGCTACGCAGAATTCGATCGCCAGGTCGACCAGCTCGGCCACGCCCTGCTCGGCCTCGGGCTCGCGCACCAGGACGTGGTGGCGGTGATGGCGCGCAATGGCACCGAACTGCTGTTGACCTACTTCGCCTGCGCCCGCGCCGGCCTGGTCTGTGCGCCGGTCAACCTCGGGCTGCGCCCCGCCGAGATCGCCTGGTGCCTGCGCGATGCCGCCGCCCGCGTGCTGGTGGTCGAGGACGCGTTGCGCGACATGGCCCGGGGCGTGCTGGCCGAAGACCTTCCATCGCTCGCGCATCGCTTCCATACGGGCGACGAGTTCGAGGCGCTGCTGGCCAGCGGAAGCCGTAAGCCGCTCGAAGTCGAGATCCAGGACCGCGACGTCGTGCAACTGCTCTACACCAGCGGCACCACCGCGAACCCCAAGGGCGTGCTGACCAGCCACCTCGCGGTCACGATGGCGGGCCTGACCGGTGCGCTGTCGCTGCACGGCGGCCCAGGCTACACCTCGCTGGTCGCACTGCCGCTGTTCCATTGCGCGATGCTCAACGGCGTGGTGCTGCCGCTGATGATCATCGGCGGCACGCTGGTGCTGACCCAGGGTTTCGAACCGCAACAGGTGGCGACGCTGTTCGAGGCCGAGGGCGTGCACCTGGTGGTCCTGCTGCCGATGATGTATGGCCTGCTGCTTGGGCATCCCGAGTTGCGAGGACGGAGTTTTCCTGCGATGCGCCGCGCGATGTACGCGATGGCGCCGATGCCGCAGGAGCGGCTGGCGGCCATCCACGCGATGTTCCCGAACGCCGACGTGGTCCTCGGCTCGGGCCAGACCGAGTTCACGCCGGCGACCTGTGTGCAGCGCCCCGAGCACCAGTGGAGCAAGTCGGCGACCTGGGGCACCGCCACCGCCATGACCCGCGTGGCCGTGATGGACGAACAGGGCCGCCTGCTGCCGCGCGGCCAGCCCGGCGAACTGGTCTACCGCGGGCCGCAGGTCATGAACGGCTACCTGAACATGCCCGAGGAAAGCCGCGCCTGCCTGCGCCACGGCTGGTTCCACAGCGGCGACGTGGCGCACATCGACGCCGACGGCGCGATCTGGTTCGAGGATCGCTTCAAGGACGTGATCAAGACCGGCGGCGAGAACGTCGCCTCGGTCGAAGTCGAGCGCTGCCTGATGGAACACCCCGAAGTGGCGGAGGCCGCGGCGGTCGGGCTGCCGCATCCGCACTGGGGCGAGGCGATCACCGGCGTCGTCGTCCGCCGGCCCGGATCGGAACTCGACGAGGCGGCGCTGATGGCGCACTGCGGCGCGCGCCTGGCCGGCTTCAAGACACCGAAGGCGATCGTCTTCGTGGCCGAGTTCCCGCGCACCGGCACCGGGAAGCTGCAGAAGCACCTGATCCGCGGCCAGCACAAGGACTTGTTCCGGCGCTGAGCGGCCGGTCGGCCGACTCGTTCTCGATCGCCGCGTCCATGCGCCGGCGCTTCGACCGATTTCCCCTGCCCGTCCTTCACCCCACCCAGCGAAAGACCACATCATGAGTTCCATCGCCATCTCCCCCGCCGATCCGAAGGCCGTCCCAGCGACCGATACGCAGCCGCTCCGCGTCCCGAAGCAGGTCATCGCCGCCAGCGTGGCGGGCAATGCGCTCGAGTTCTACGACTTCGTCACCTACGCCTTCTTCGCGGTCTACATCGGGCGCGCCTTCTTCCCTGCCGCGACGCCGATGGGCAGCCTGCTGCTCTCGGTGGCGGTGTTCGGCGTGGGCTTCGTGGCGCGGCCGCTGGGCGGCATCCTGATCGGCGCCTTCGCCGACCGCGCCGGCCGCAAGCCGGCGATGCTGCTGACCATCGCGCTGATCACCCTCGGCACGTTGGGCCTGGCGGTGACGCCCTCCTACGCCAGCATCGGCATGGCGGCGCCAGTCATCGTCGTGGTCTGCCGGCTGATCCAGGGCCTGGCGCTCGGCGGTGAAGTCGGCCCCGCAACGGCTTTCCTGATCGAGGCCGCGCCGCAGCACAAGCGCGCGCTCTACGCCAGTTGGCAACTCGCCAGCCAGGGCATCGCCACGCTGGTGGCCGGCCTGTTCGGCGTGCTGGTCATCGGCACGCTGTCGCCCGACCAGGTCCAGGCCTGGGGCTGGCGCGCGCCTTTCGTGGTCGGGCTGCTGCTGCTGCCGGTCGCGCTCTACCTGCGCCGCGCCATGCCCGAGACCTTGCACGATGCCGCGCAGAAATCCGAGAACGTCGGCCTCCAGGGGCTCGCCCGCCACAAGCGCATCCTCACCCTGGCGGTGCTGGTGGTGCTGGGCGGCACGGTGTCGACCTATGTCGGCGCCTACATGACCACCTACGCGATCACGACGCTGAAGTTCCCGCCCGCGACCGCGATGGTCGCCACCGTCACGGTCGGCCTCGCCACGCTGGTGTTCTCGCTGGTCGGCGGCTGGCTGTCCGACCGCTACGGCCGCAAGCCGATGATGCTGTGGCCGCGGATCGCCACGGCCGTGATCACGGTGCCGCTGTTCCTGCTGCTGATCGACCATCCGAGCGTCCCGCTGCTGCTCGCTGTGACGGCCTTGCTGGCCGCGCTGACCGCCATCAGCGGCGGCGCTTCGATCGTGGCCATTCCCGAACTGCTGCCCCGCGGCATCCGCGCGACCGGCCTGTCGATCGCCTACGCGATCGGGGTCTCGCTGTTCGGCGGCACCACGCAGTTCGTCATCACCTGGCTGATCGAGGTCACGGGCAATTCCGCCGCGCCGGCCTGGTACGTGACCGGCACCAGCGTGATCACGGTCCTCGCCATGGCGGCGCTGCCGGAAACGCGCGACCACGTGCTCGAGGACTGATTTTTTCAACCCGAAGGGAGAACGACACCATGGAAATCGACGACACGGTCCTGCCCGGCATTGCCGAAAATCTGCCCGAGATGCTGGTGCTGCGGCACCGCATCCACGCCCATCCGGAGCTGGCCTACGAGGAGTTCGCGACCAGCGATCTGATCGCCGAGAAGCTCGCGGCCTGGGGCTATTCCACCCACCGCGGCCTGGGCGGCACCGGCGTGGTCGCCACGCTCGAGAAGGGCAAGGGCGGCAAGTCGATCGGCGTGCGCGCCGACATGGACGCGCTGCCGATCCACGAATCGACCGGCCTGCCCTATGCCAGCAAGATTGCCGGAAAGATGCATGCCTGCGGCCACGATGGCCACACCGCCACCTTGCTGGCCGCTGCGCGCCACCTGGCGCAGCACGGCAGCTTCAATGGCACGCTGAACCTGATCTTCCAGCCCGCCGAGGAAGGCTTCGCGGGCGCCCGCAAGATGATGGAAGACGGCCTGTTCGACAAGTTTCCATGCGATGCGGTCTTTGCCTTCCACAACATGCCGGGCTTTGCGGTCGGCAGCTTCGGCTTCCTCGCCGGTGGCTTCATGGCCTCTTCCGACGCCGTGACCATCAAGGTCAAGGGCGTCGGCGGCCATGGGGCGATGCCGGCCGGCACGGTCGACGCCGTGGTGGTGGCGTCTTACATCGTGGTCGCGCTGCAGACCATCGTCTCGCGCAATGTCGATCCGCGCGAGATGGCGATCATCAGCGTCGGCGCGGTCCATGCGGGCAACGCGCCCAACGTGATCGCGGAGACGGCCGAGATGCGGCTCACGGTGCGGGCCTTCAGCCCTCAGGTGCGCGCACTGCTGCGCGAGCGCATCACCCGGCTCGTGGCGACCCAGGCCGAGGCGCTCGGCGCGACCGCCGAGGTCGACTACCAGTGGGGCTACCCACCGCTGCAGAACGAGCCCGCGATGACCGATTTCGCGCGCCAGGTGGCGGTCGACCATTTCGGTACCGACTGCCTGATCGCCGACATGAAGCCACTGACCGGCAGCGAGGACTTCGCCTACATGCTCGAGCAGAAGCCTGGCTGCTACTTCACGATCGGCAATGGCGAAGGCGCGGGCGGCTGCATGGTGCACAACCCCGGGTATGACTTCAACGACGCGATCCTGCCGATCGGCGCGAGCTACTGGGTCAAGCTGGTCGAGCGCTTCCTGGCCTGAATGCGGACGCGCAAGGCTTGTTGCAGCGACAGGCCGCGCGCTAGCATGCGGGCATGGCACACGATCACGAACATGACCACGCGCATTCCGACGACCACAGCGAACTCGGCGAGATGGACCTGCGGGTGCGCGCGCTCGAGACCGTGCTCACGCAGAAGGGCTACATCGACCCGGCCGCGCTCGACGCCCTGATCGACACGTACCAGACCCGGATCGGTCCGCGCAACGGCGCCCGCGTGGTGGCGCGGGCCTGGGTCGACCCGGCCTTCCGCGACTGGCTGCTGAAGGACGCCACCGCGGCGATCGCCTCGCTCGGCTACAGCGGCCGCCAGGGCGAGCACATGGTCGCGGTCGCCAACACCGACAGCCAGCACCACATGGTCGTGTGCACCTTGTGCAGCTGCTATCCGTGGCCGGTGCTGGGCCTGCCGCCCACCTGGTACAAGAGCGCGCCCTACCGCTCGCGGGCCGTCAAGGATCCGCGCGGCGTGCTGGCCGAATTCGACGTGAAGCTGCCCGCATCGACCGCGATCCGTGTCTGGGACTCCACCGCCGAGGTGCGCTACCTCGTGATCCCGCAGCGCCCGGCCGGCACCGAAGGGTGGAGCGAGCAAGCCCTGGCCGACCTCGTGACGCGGGATTCGATGATCGGCACCGGGCTGGCCCGCACGCCGGAGGCCGCGCCATGAGCTACGTCTCCCACGCCGATCTCGGCGGCCGGGACCTGCCCGGCCAGATCGTCCGCGAGCCCGAGGGCGAGCCTTTCCACGCCCGATGGGAGGCGCGCGCGCTGGCCCTGACCCTGGCGATGGGCGGCACCGGCTCGTGGAACATCGATGCCAGCCGCAGCGCGCGCGAGACCCTGCCCGCCTACGCCCAGTTGAGCTACTACCAGATCTGGCTCGCGGCGCTCGAAAAACTGATGGCCGAGCGCCTGCAGTTGCTGCCCGACGAACTCGCGGCAGGCCGGATGCTGCACGCACCGCAACCGGTCAAGCGCGTGCTGCAGGTCGCCGACGTGCCGGCCGCCCTCGCCCGGGGCACGGCCACCGAGCGCCCCGCCACCGTACCGGCTCGCTTCGCGCGCGGCGAGCGCGTGCGCACCCGCAGCGGCGCTGTCGAGCACCACACCCGCCTGCCCGGCTACGTGCAGGGCAAGGTCGGAGTCATCGAGCACCTGCACGGCATGCACGTGTTCGCCGACACGCATGCACAAGGGCTGGGCGAACAGCCGCAATGGCTCTACACGGTCGTCTTCGACGGCGTGGCGTTGTGGGGCGAGAGCGCCGAGCCCGGGCTCAGCGTCTCGGTCGACGCCTGGGAAAGCTACCTCGAGCCGGCCGCATGAACGCAGCCATCCCCTTGCTGCCCGGCATGCCGCACGACGACGGCGCCGAACCGGTGTTCCGCGAGCCCTGGGAGGCGCATGCCTTCGCCTTGGCCGTTTCGCTGCACCAGCGCGGCCTGTTCACCTGGCCGGAATGGGCCGAGGCGCTGGCGCGGCAGATCGCTGCGGCCCAGGCTGCCGGCGACGCCGACCTGGGTGACACGTATTACCGCCATTGGCTGGCCGCATTGGAAACGCTGGTCGCCACCAAGGGCGCAAGCTCGACGGCAGAACTCGAACGCTACCGGCAGGCCTGGGACCGGGCGGCGGATCGCACGCCGCATGGGCGCGCCATCGCGTTGCACGAGCGGGATTTCGGGTGAGGTCAGCGTTTGCGTCCGCCCAGCACCACCAGCACCCCACCCACCACGATCGCGCCGATGCCGGCCCAGACCGGCAGCTCGATGTCCTGCTTCTCCTTGACCGCCAGCTCGACCGGTCCGATCTTGATCTGGTGGGTCGACTTGGTGAAGCTGACATGGCCCAGCGCGAGCGACAGGATGCCGGCGAAGATCAGGATGAGGCCGAGAATTCGAAGCGGGTTCATGGTTCCTCAAAGCAACGCGGAATGCGGCGACTGTAACGCGCTCGAGCAGCCGCAGTGGATGCCTCGGGACGAGCCGTCGAGGGCCCGGCCGTGCCTCTCTCGAGCGCTGGCACGTCGTGTCGGCTTTCGCTGAACCCGGGAGCATGCCCACAGCCGATTCTCCTCTGCTGCTCGGACCGCGTCGACGACGCCTTGGGCGGCGACCGCCTGGCGTCGCAGGCCTCGATCAGGGCGAGCGTGTCCGCGGCCAATCCGCGCCAGATCCAACTGGTATGGGCCAGCGACTTTCGGGGAACCGATGGCGCTGGATTGCAGTGTCTCTGTGCCTGGTGTGTGCCGGCGCTACCGCCTGTGCTGGATCGTCGTCAGCACCGCGCCAAGGGTCGGCGTGCGCGTGCCCTCATGCATACGCAAGGGCGACCGAAAGTCGCGCCTTGGCCCGTCACTCGCTGCCGCCTTCCATGCCGTCATAGGTGATTTCCTCGAAGGTGCTGTTACGGATGTCGCTGTCCTGCATGCGGCCATCGGCCATGCGCCAGACGCCCGTTCCCTGGCAGCCGTCGAACAGCACGGTGGCCGACAGCGGAGCGCCACGCTTGCGCGGCCGTCCGACGACGAAGGTCATGCTGCCGAACTGGCAGTTCTCCACGGTCAGCCGCGTGCCCGAGACGAGGACTTCGCCCTGACCGGTGCAGCCCCGGAACGTGATCTCGCCCGTGCAGCCGATGCCCTCGAAGGATTGAGGCGCGGCAGCGCCGCCTGAGAACGTGCACTGTTCGAACACCACGCCCGTGCTGCCATCGCCTCCGCCGAAGATCGAGCGGCCCGCCGACTTGCACTGCGTGAAGCTGACGTTCGTCATCTTGCCGAAGTCGTGCACAGGCGCCAGAAAGTTGCAGTTGACGAAGCGGCAATTGCTCATCGCGCTGAGCTGGATGTTCCTGGAGCCGGCAAAGTCGCAGCCGGTGAAGCTGAGGTTTTGCCAAACGCCCGCGAAGCTGCTTCCAGCCATGTCGGCGTTTGCGATCGTCATGGCGGAGGCGCCGCCTTCCAGCAGGCGCTTAAATTCGGGCTTGAGTTGGATGATGGGAGTAGTCAAGGAAGCGTTCTTTCGAAGACGGAGGCTGTCTTCCTGAGCGGCGTCGGGACCGCTGGGGGAGCGCTCCGCGTCAGTCGGGGTCGGGGCCGGTGTCGTCTGCGCCAGTCGCGGAGCCAAGAAGGCGGATCACGCCTTCACCGTCGCTGCGAATGTGGATGTCCCGATTGACGGTTTCGAGGACCTTTCCGTTGCCGTCCATCATGAAGGAGAAGCTGCCGCCGCCCACAAACTGAATGTGGTGGGAAACGGTCTCATGGACGGTCGTGATTGCATGGCCCGTCACCAGTCGGAGATCGTGCACTTCGATGCGGCTGATGGCGGGCTTGGTCGTTTCGATACTGCCGCCACTGGCAGTCGTGATGCTGCCGTCGAGGCGGTGGATGGCCAAGCCCTGCTGGTCGGCCACGACGATGCCAATGCTCGTCACCGTGATTTGGGGCGGATCGCCGGGCTTTATATCGCTCGTATTGATAATTAATTCTTTGCCTTCTTCAATCGAGGCATGGCGAATGGTGGGCTCGAGAGTTTGTCCGTCTCTTTTCAATCTTTCCAACACCTTGAGCAACAGAATTCTCCACTCATTGGGTTGGTCAATCGGTTTTGTCATGCTTGTTGTCCGCTGATTGCGCTCATTTTCTAATTTTCAAGCAATGCCCCGTTTGCGTGCATACAGAGCAGGGCGAAGTCGAAGGAGGCGGCCTTCTAAGTTGATGCCAGTTACGGGGCAAACTTCCCGAAATGGCTTGCGAATGACATGTAAGCCAGCAGCAAGGCAAATTCAAGGGCTCGCGCTTGGCCAATAAAAAAAATTAAAAGTACTGACGCCTTGAAGAGCAAATTATTTGGAGCGGCAATCATGAGCGCCATTCCAGAAAATAAGGCGACCGTCGCGATTAGAGAAAGGATTGGGAAAAAATAGACATCTTCAAGGCCGAGCAAATGGTTGCCAATGAAAATGGTGGCCGCAGCAGCCACCGCATAAAGTGCCAAGAAAAAGTATTTATTTATTGCCATTTTATTTATCGAAAATCGCAATTGCAGCCCTTCGATAGCCTTTTGAGCTAAATTCAGTTCCAGCTCGCGGTGGCGCAGACCATTTTTTGGGGTCATCATCCAGTGCCCGCAACTCTTTGACCAATGTGGAGTCGCAGACGGTTTTTGACGTTCCTTGGTCATAACAGAGATCATGCTCTTTGCAAATCGCATCGAGGCTGTCCACTGGCGGGGCAGTTCCAATGCCGCCTCCGGCCCTGCCTCCACTCCATTTTCCACCGCACCAGTTTCCATTCCTTGGGCCATCGGAGAAGGACCTCCCTTCTCCCGGTGAATAGATTGTTTCGTCCAGGCCCAGTGGGTCAATATTTTTCGTTGGATTTGCTGGATACTCGAATTGATTGGCTCCGCCTTCCAATCCGATCGGATCTTTGGAGATGTACCTCCCCGCCTGCGGGTCGTAATACCGATACCGGTTGTAATGCAGCCCTGACTCCTCATCCCAGTACTGCCCCTGGAACCGGATGTTGTTCATGAACCCGTCGAAGCTCGTCGCTTTCGCATGGCCGAAGGCCTTGTAGTCCCCTTCCCAGACGATCTTTCCCTTCTCGTCGGTCAGTTCCATCGGTGTTCCGAGGTGATCGCACTGGTACCAGGCCTTGCGCAGCGGCCCCCATTGATCCCCTTGCGCCTCGCGGCGCAACTGCACCATCGGCACGAAGCTCGCTCCCGGTTCATACAGGTAGTGAAACAACGTGCGTGCGCTGCGCTCCCAGGCCAGGGCATCGCCATCCCAGCCGAAGGTGGTCATGCCGTAGCCACGCTCGGTGTTGATGCGATGGAGTTCCGCAGCGCGCCAGCCCGAGCCGTGGCTGGAGTTCGGGTAGACGATCGCTTGGCTGTACTTGCCCAGGCGACGACCCAGCGGGTCGTAGAAGTAGCGCATCTCGGAGTCGTGCAGGTTCTCGAAGCGCCGCAGCCGTCCGAAGCCATCCCACTCGAAGAGCCGGCTGGGTTCGCTCGGGTGGTCGACTCGGGCCCATTGGCCGCGCTCGTCATGCGTGACGCTGGCGTCGCCAACTTTGCGCAGCAGGTTGTCCATCAGAGTGGACGTCGGCGTGGGCACGGTGCGCAGCAAGCCCCACTCCTGGGCCTTGGCCTGCGCCTTCGCCAGGTCCTCGGCCACGCGCTGCGGCTCGCCCAGCAGGTTGCCCGCAGGGTCGAACTCGAAGCTTTCAACCCCCAGGCCGGTGCGTGCCTCCACCAATCGGCCCACCGGGTCGTACCGGTAGGCCAGCAGCCCACGGCGCGCGTCGTTGATCGTCTGCAGCTGCCCGCCCGGGTCGTAGGCGTACTCGCGGGTGATGCTGCGCAGATTCAGGTTGATGGCTTGCGCCGTGCCGTCTTGCGTCTTGGCGCTGGTCGTCGCTGCGAAGCGCTGCAGCTTCAAGCGCCCGGCCGGGTCATAGGCGCTGTGCTGGGTCAGGCCATTGCCCTGGATGCGTGCGGTTTCCCGGTGCAATGGGTCGCGCTCGAAGCCCACCATTTCCTCGCCGTCGAGCATCAGGCCGTGCACATGGCCCGCGCCGTAGGTGAGCCACTGCTGGCGGCTGCCGTTCGAGCGCACGGTGGCGATGCGCTGGTCCAGTTCGTCGTATTCGTGCTGCCACACATGGCATGGCGGCTTGCGCAGGAAGTCGTAGTGCTGGTGCTCGCGCACCACGTTGCCCACCGGGTCGTAGAACCACTGCAGCCGGGCGTCGCTGTTGTTGGCCGCGACCAGGCGGCCCGCAGGGTCGTACTGGAAGCTCTCGATCTGTTCCCGCTGGTCGGGGATCGGGCGCAGGTAGCCATCGTCGCAGTCGCGCAGCTCTTCGGCCTTTCGGCGCAGCAGGCGCCCCATCGGGTCGTACTCGTGGTGCACGAACCAGTGGCCCGTGTGCTGGCGCACCGCTCGGGGCTTGTGCAGGTAGCGCGTCACTTGCTGGTCGAAGTCGCGTTCCTCGACCAGACGGCCCATCGGGTCGTAGCTGAAGCCGTAGCGCGCGCCGTTCTCGTTGACCAGCGCCGACAGGCGAGCGAGCTTGTCCCACTCATAGCGCAGGATCTGCCGGTCCCGCTCGCTGCCCTGGACACGCTGCTCGATCAGGCCGGCCTTGTTGTAGCGGTACTCGGTCCTGCGCTCCATCGGATCGATGTGCGCCAGCAAGCGGCCCTCGGCATCGCGCTCCAGGCGCGTCTGCGTCTTGTCGGGATGGACGATGACGGCCAGTTGGCCGTGCTCGTAGACGTATTCGGTCTGGCGCCCCGCCGCATCGGTCGCGGCCTGCTGGCGGCCCTGCGCGTCGTAGGCCCAGCGGCTGGTGTGGCCCGAGCAGTCGGTGAAGCTGGCCAGTTGGCCGTCTGCGGTGTAAACCAGCTTCTTGCTGGCGCCCTTGGGGTCGATGATCTCGATGAGTTGGTTCTTGTCGTCGTAGACATGGCGCGTCACCCGGGCCAGCGCATCGGTCTGGGTCGCGAGCAGGCCGGCTGCCGTATAGGTGCGGCTCCAGCGCCCGCCGAGCGGATCGACGATGCTCGCGAGCCGGCCCTGGGCGTCCCAGGCATAGGCGATCTTGCCGCCGTCCGCACGAATATGTTCGACCAGATGGCTGCGCCCATCGGCGCCCGCCTGGTAGCTGAAGTGCTCGACGCTCCCATCCGGGTGGTGGTGGGCCGTGACGTTGTACGCCGCGTCGCGCTCCAGGCGCTCGATGGTGCCGTCGGGGTGATCGATCTGGCGCGTGTAGCCCAGGCGGTCGACGTGGTGCACGGTGGCGTGGCCGAGTGCATCGGTGACGGTGGCCGCGCCGGTCGCCGACCACGCGAGCCGGGTGTCGAAGCTTCCGTCGTCGGCCCATTCGCGCACCGCGCGGGCCTTGCCCGCCTTGGCGTCTTCCACCGTGCCGGTCCACTGCAGGTTCATCGCCCGGCCCGTGCGGTCGGTGTAGCGCGTGAGCAGATGGTTGCCGTAGGTGTAGCTCCATGCGGCCTCCAGGGGCGCCTCGCGGGTCAAGGCGTGCTCGTCCAGGGCCTGGACCAGGTTACCGGCCTCGTCGTACCGGTAGGCCGCCAGCCGGCGCGTGCGCTCGCCGTCCCGGACCTCCCACACAAAGGCGATGCGACCGTCTTTGAACTCGACTTGCGCATGAGCGATCAGCATCTCGCCCTGGTAGCTCAGGACGTCGCTTAGCAGGCTCTTGGGCAACGCGACCGGCGCGGGTAGCCCGTGCGCGTCGGGCCGCTCCGGGATGATGTCGTGCTGGGGCTGCGCGCTCTCGCGTTCCTCGCTGTAGCGCATCTCGATGCGCTTGCCCTGCGGCGTGCGGTAGGCGATCGGGCGCCACCACGAGCGCGCCCACTCGAACACCTCATGCCAGTCGGGACCGCGCTCGATCACCACCTCGGTCGCACTCGTTCGGCGCAGCAGCAGTTCCTCGATCGGGTCCACATGGACCTCGCCGACCGCCGGCAGCGGGTAGTCGCGGGTGCGGCCATCGCTGGCGAGGTAGCGTACCTTGTCGAGGCCCAAGGTATGAAGCGCCACTGTGTAGGGCGTGACCCAGCGTGCGCCGAGTTCGCCTGCGCTGTCGTAGCCGACGAACCCTGAGTTGTAGTGCCGCGTCCACGTGATCGGCAGCGGTGCCTGGAGCACGAAGTCGGTGTGCGCGAGGCGCTCTGTGCCGCGCGCGAAGCTGATGCTGCCGGTGCTGCCGGTCTGGGCGGCGTTCTTGCACTCCTGGCAGTCCTGCTCGGCCGGCGCCAGCGCCGAGGGCCTGGCTGCCGGCCCCACCAGGCTGTGCTGCGCCGCGTGCGTGCGCGAGCGGCCCGGCGTCTCGTGCGTGATGCCCGCGTCTTCCCACTTCGTGCCACTCTTGCCGCCCGTGACATCCAACAGGGTCTGACCGTTCACGCGGATCTTGTCGCCCTTGATTTCCACAAGGCCATCCTTGTTCATCAGGAAGCTGGCCTTGCCACAGGTCACGCTGTACTGGTCCGCCACCGTGATCTCGTAGTTCCGCCCGATGCTCTGGCTCCAGCTCAGGCCCACGATATCCGTACGGCCGAGCCCGACCGTGGTGGCCATCGCGGCGCCGACGTTGCGGTTGTAGGCCAGCCCCACGTTCTCCATGCGCGCAAGCCAGACGTTCTGGATCGAGAATCTTTGAATGGTCTCCGTCTTGGTTTTCTCGACCGTCAGCTCCTGGTTGCCGCCGATGCTGACATCCTCATTGCCATCGACCCGCTCGTGGCGGTCGTTGTGGATGGTGATGGTCTCGTCATGGTCCACCGTCTCGGTGCGGTCGCGATGGATGACGCTGGTCTCGTCGCGCTCGATGGTCTTGCGCCGGTCGTTGCCGACCCACTTGTCTTCGTCGTGCTCGACTTCGGTCAGTTGGTCCTTCTGGGCGTGCAGCCAGAGTTGCTCCTGGCCCTTCTTGTCTTCGAAGCGCAGGGCGTTGGCGTCGCCCGGGCCGTTCTTCTGTCCCGCGCCGCGGGCGCCCTCCATGCTGGAGCGGGTCAGCACACCGCTTTGCGTGGCGTTGGCGGGCAACGCCCACGGCGGCATGTTCAGCGCGTTGTAGACCCGCCCGCTCACGATCGGGCGGTCCGGGTCGCCGTTCTCGAAGTCGACGATGACTTCCTGGCCGATGCGCGGGATGGCGATGCTGCCGAAGCCGTTGCCCGCCCACGGGTAGGACACGCGCACCCAGCAGGAAGAATTTTGGTCCTTCGTGCAGTAGCGGTTCCAGTGGAAGCCCAGCTTGACCTGGCCGTATTCGTTGGTCCAGATCTCCTGGCCGGGCGGGCCGGTGACGATGGCCGTCTGCGGGCCCGTGGTGCGGGGCTTCGGGTGGCGCTGCGGGCTGCGGTAGGTGTCGTTGGCCGGCTGGACGTAGAAGTGGGTCTCGCAGCGGTAGCTGGCCCGGCCGGAGGCCGCGCCCGATTCATGCAGCGACAGGGTGGCCCCGATGATCAGCCACTCGCGGTTGCTGCTGGCCTGCGGGTGGTGCTGGAGCCTGAAGGTGCAGCCCGGCACCATCGCGCGCAGGTTGCCGCTGCCGTTGGCGCGCTTGCCCGCGGCGCCGGCTTCTTCCATGCGGATGCGCGCGAGCGTGCGGCCTTCCTCGGGATCGGCGTAGTCGCCGGGCCAGCGGTACATCTCCTGGGCGTTGTTGCCGGTCTTGCGCGGCATCTTGTTCACCGCCTGCAGCCTGGCCTTGGGCCTGGTGAAGTCGAAGTCATCGGTGACCCAGGCGCCCGAGGCCAGGGTGTCGGTGACGTCGAAGTGGTGGCAGTACTCCTCGTCGATCTTGACGCGTTCGGCCTGGAAGCGGATCGTCTGATAGGCGGCGCTCGCGAAGGGCTGGTGGGCGCCGGCATCGTCGACCAGCACCAGGCGGTGGGCGCCACCCGAGTGTTCGAAGAAGTAATAAATTCCGAACTCTTCCATCAGGCGGCTGACGAACGAGAAGTCTCGCTCCCCATACTGCACCTGGAAGATCCGCTGCGGGTAGCTGTGGCTCACCCGGACATCGACCGGGAATCCGTAGTCGGCCAGCACCTCCCGCACGATCTCCAGCGGCGTCTTGTTCTGGAAAATCTTGTAGTCGCTGGTGCGAGTCGCCAAGACCAGCCAGGGCTCGATCACCACTTCGTAGATCGAGCGGCGTTCCTCGCTGCGCACGAAGCGTGCGCTCGTGACGAAGCCATTGATCTCGCGCGTGCCTGCGCCCACACCGAGTCCGAAGCCCATGCCGTCGAGTTCGATCGCGACCGAGAACTCCTTGCCCACCAGGTCCTTGACGGGGACGTTGGCCGTGACGTAGTCGCTCAATGAGGCGTTGTCGGGGGTCTGCAGTTCGATCGCGTAGCGGAACAGCCGGCCCAGGCCTTCGTCGCCTTCCAGGCTTCGGAACTCCAGGGCTGGTGCGTCCAGCAGGCTGGGCATGGCGGGGCTGGAAACGGTGACGGTGCGGCTCATGGAATCAGGCAGTCCTCGGGTTCGTTCTTGAAAAGGGGCGCTCGCTCAAAGCGCGCTGGTGTAGGGCATCTGAAGAGCGATGCAGCGGGCCTCGAGGGTTTCGCCGAAGCGACGCATGGCGTGTGCATCTGCGAAGACAAACTTCAACCAGGCGCCGTCGTGGCCCGGCGTGCAGACGGCCACGGAGGAAGATGCATGCAAGACGGTGGTCAATGCCTGCCAGCCGCCATCGAGGATCGCCGCCTGAAGGTCCACATCGGCGAGCGCAACGCGATGGCTGCCCGGCTCGCGAAAGAAGGCGATCTGGCAAGGGGCGTAATACCAAGCCTGTAGAAGGAAAAAGCTTCTGGCGATGTCGGCACGCTCGGTATCGACCAGCCACAGCGATCGGGAACGCACGCGCGGCATGCGCAATCGACGAAAGCTGTAGCCGTCCTTCTGAACCACGGACTGCGACGATCGGAACAAGCTCTTGGCGCGATCGATGAAGCGATCGCCAGATTGCGGCATGTCGGATACGAAGGCGATGCCTCCATGGGCGCAGAAGGCATCGCTGAGGCAATCGATGACGCGTGCGTCCATGCCCTCGTCCTGCGGCTCTGGCGTGATCGACCAGAACAACTCACATGCCGTGATCGGCGACGAGACTTCGGCCCTCGCCAGCGTGATCAAGGGATTCATCGCATCAAAGCCCACGCTCGCGCAGCCAGAGATGGACTTCGTTTTCGGTGACGCGCATCAGGGGCGAGAACGAGGTGTCCTCGGCCCAGTCATAGACGACGCCTGCCACCTCGCTGCCGGCCCATTAGCCCCCCAGGCCCCCAACGATGCAGCCCCCCATGCCGCCGATCGCCGCGCCGGCCGCGTTGCCCACCACGGGCGCGGCGGACCCCGCCACGCCGCCCGCATACGCGCCGCCCGCTCCGACGACTCTGCAGCCCAGCCACGCGCCGGCCCAACCTGCGACGACCTCGGACGCGCGCCGCAGCGGCTTGTCGGCCTTCACGATCGAAATGGCATCGAATGTCGCTCCCGCCACGAGCAGGATCCGGCCACCGTACCTGAAGTACTTTGCGGCCCCGTGCACATAGCGGCCCGCGGGCGATGCTGGCGAGTGGTCGGGAATGCCGAAGTCGCCCATCGTTCCCTTCTGGTTCCAGTGGTAGTCGATCACGGTCACCTTTTGACCATTGACCGTGGTGGGCCTGGGTCCGTAGTCCAGGCGCAACTGCCGTCCGAACTTCTGGCTCGCGTCCTCCACAATGAACAAGGTCGATGTGGACCCTTTGTACCCACCGGGGGCATCGAGTTGAATGCACAGTCCGTTGGTTCCGGGCGCCGGGATGCGAACGATCGATGCGGTCCCGGGTCCGGCGAGGACGGTGCCCTCCCACTCGACATCATCAGCACGGGCCATGCGCTCTCCGCAGGCTCGGGGTCGCCAGGACCACGCACCCAGCCGAAGCAACGCGCCATCCAACTCGCTGATGCAATGTGCCGAACATGTCAGCGATCCCCCTCGATCATTGTTCCTGGATGCCCGACGTGTCATGCATGAGCCGCGGGCAGTGAGCCTTGGATACTGATTCACCCAAGGGAAAGACGGGGCGCAATGTGCTGTGGGAGATTTCGCTGATGGATGGCGACAAGGGTTCGGCGCATGGCCGAATTGGCTGGGTGCGTGGCTCCGCCCAGAGGGCGATAGCCTCCTCTTAGTCTTTCAGGCGACGCACCGCAGCGCGCGGGCGCGATTGCGATATCGATGCCGGTCTTCGATGACGGGCGGTCATGAATAAAGTCACACGCCGCATTGGACCCGCATCGCCGACCTCCCTATCGTCTTCCCTGGACGAAACGCCGCGTGTCGGCGAATCGCCGGGACAAGAAAGACGGGGAGCGAGACATGATCAAGAACCGCCAGCAGGCGCAACGCCTGCGGACGATTTTCAGCGCGCTTTGGGCGCCCACTTTGGCGCAGGCCAGCGTCAGCGTGTACGGCATCGCAGACGTCGGCATTGGATTCGAGAAGAGTGGCGGCCCGGGCGGGGCGAAAGTCACGAGGCTGGCGTCCGGATACGGCAGCGGAAGCCGCCTCGGATTCATGGGCTCGGAAGATCTCGGCGGGGGGCTCAGATCGGTCTTCACGCTCGAATCCGGCTTCGACCTGGACACCGGAAACCCCAAGGCCTACGCAGGCAACCCTGCCAGTGCGTCGCCCGCGTTGCCCGGCGGCGCACTGACACCGAGTGGATTCAATCGACGCTCTCACATCGGGCTCAGCGGCGCCTTCGGAACCTTGTTGGCTGGACGAGACTACACGCCATTGTTCTGGACCGGCGCCGCCACAGATCCGATGAACTTCAGCCTCTACGGCAATCTGCAGGCCATCGGCGCGCGATCGGGCACCGGCATCGAGCGCTTCGGGCGAGTCAGCAACGGCATCTTCTACACCTCGCCGACCAGCAGCGGGTTCACGGCGCGGCTGGTGTACAGCCTCGGCTCGGAGAGCAGCGGCGTCGACCCGGCACCGCCCAAGGGCGCCAATGAACTCGTGGCAGTCGGCCTTCAATACAAGAGCGGCCCCTGGCTTCTGGCCGGGGCGCACCAGCGGCTCAAGCTGCCCCTGGTGCGCGCCGGCGCATTCGAAGGTCTGGCTACACGCAAGGACCTGATCGTCGGCGCAACCTACACGACAGGTTCCATGTCCTTCTCAGGAGGGTATTTCAAGGTCAGCCATCCAACGCCGCATGCCGACGGCCAAGACATCTGGATTGGTGGCACCTGGACCAGCGGCGCAAGCAAAGTGTCGCTGCTGGTCCAGAGGCTCTGCCATGCCTCGTGCAGCGCGGGGCACGCGGGCACCTCCTACGGGATCGGCTACGTGTATTCGCTGTCCAAGCGGAGCGGCTTGTATGCCACGGCCGGAAAGGTAAAGAACGGTGCGAAAGCCAGCTTTCCGCTGGCAGCGGGCGACCCCGTGGTTTCGGCAGGTGGACCGGGCGCTGCGCCACAGGGCATCGCGTTCGGTGTCCGCAGCGCGTTCTAGACCAATTTTCCTTTTCGAAGGACTGGATTCATGGCAAACATACTCGACAACATCCGAGTGCTCGATCTCACCCGGGTTCTCGCGGGGCCCTGGTGCACGCAGGTGCTCGCGGACATGGGGGCGGAGGTGATCAAGATCGAAAGCCCGCAGGGCGGCGACGAAGCGCGGAGCTTTCCGCCGCACTATCCCGGCACCGAACTGCCATCGACGACGTCGGGCGCCTCGGCGCAAGGAATGTCCGGATTCTTCGCCTGCTGCAATCGGGGAAAGAAATCGGTCGTCGTGGACATCCGCAGTGCCGGCGGTCAGGCGTCCATCCGCGAACTCGCCAAGAACAGCGACGTGGTGGTCGAGAACTTCAAGGCCGGCAATCTGGCGCGGTATGGATTGGACTATGCGTCGCTGTCGGCCTCGAACCCCGCGCTGGTCTACTGCTCCATCACCGGATATGGTCAGACGGGCCCCTTGTCGGCCTACCCCGGCTATGACCTCCTGTTCCAGGGCTTGTCGGGTGCCATGAGCACCTGTGGCCTGCCCGACGACCAGCCGGGCGGCGGCCCGATGCGAACGCTGGTCCCGCATACCGATGTGCTGACCGGCATGTATGCATGCACCGGCATCCTGGCGGCCCTGCTGCATCGCCGCGCGACCGGCGAGGGGCAGTACATCGACCTCGCCTTGCTCGATGTCGCGGTAGCGGGCAATGCCTACATCGCCGGCAACTATCTGGCTTCGGGACATCCGCAGGGGCGTGTAGGCAACTCCGGCATCGCGGCAGCGCCGTCGGGTGTCTATCCCTGCTCGGACGGCTTCGTGATCATCCAGTCCAATGCACGGCACTGGCCTGTCTTGTGCTCGGTCCTGCAACGAGAGGCGTGGCTGTCCGACCCGCGCTTCGCGACGCTGGCAGACCGCCTGAAGAACGGCGCGCAACTCGATGCACTGGTCGCGGAGATCACGCTGCGGCGTCCGAAGGCCGAATGGGTCTCCCGCATTGCCGGTGCGGGGGTGCCATGTGCCGTCGTCAACACGATTGCCGAGGCCTTCGACGAACCCCAGGTCATTCATCGGCAACTGGTCCAGGAACTGCACCTGTCCGATGCGGGCAGCATCCGCGTCGTCGCCAATCCGCTGCGATTCTCCAAGACGCCGCTGCAGGCACGACCCCCGCCCCGCCTGGGCGCCGACACCGAGGCGATCTTGCATCGCTTCCTTTCCCCTGATCGAACAGTATCCGGTGCACACCCGGACCCGCAGGAGTGCCCTCCATGAACCCCGTGATCACCGAACAGATCGGCGCAGTGTTCGTCATCCGGATGAACCGACCCGAGGCCCGCAACGCCTGGAACCAGGCGATGTGCGAAGGCATGCATCTCGCGTGGAAGGCATTCGCTGCATCGGACGCCAGGGTCAGTGTGGTCCATGCCATGGGACCGTGCTTCTCGGCCGGCGTCGACATCAAGAACCCGCCCGAGACGGATGCGGGTGCGATGCCCAACACCTCCGTCCCCTGCAACAAGCCCATCCTCGTTGCCACCGAAGGCGCCTGCCTGGGCATGGCCTGCTCCTTCGTGCTGATGTGCGACATCGTCATCGCAGGACAGAGCGCCAGCTTCGCCTATCTGGAGGCCCGCATGGGCTTGTACGGCGGCCTGATGGCCGGCTTCCCGGGGCGGTTCATGTTCCGGCCCGGCCTGCAATGGATCATGACCGGCGACGCGATGTCCGCCCAGCGCGCCCACGAGATCGGCATGGTGAACGAAGTGGTCGCCGACGGCACGGCCTTCGAGCGCGCCATGGCCATTGCCGAGCGCATCGCGCTGAACGCGCCGCTGGTCGTTCAGTCGATGAAGGCGATCGCCATGCAGACCTTGCCCAAGGGGCCGGTCGAAGCGCATTTCGCGCAATTGCAGATGCTCGACCGGATCTCCCGCAGTGAAGACCGCGCCGAAGGCTTGCAGGCGCTGCGCGACAAGCGTCCGGCCCGTTTCAAGGGCGCTTGAGTCTCAACCCACGACAGGACCGACCCATGTCAACCCTACCCCCTCTTTTGCGAAAGCTGCCGCTCCCGGTCATCGGATCGCCCTTGTTCATCGTGAGCACGCCTGCCACGGTGATCGCGCAGTGCAAGGCCGGTGTCCTGGGCACGATGCCCACGCTCAACGCCAGGCCGACCGCGCAACTCGACGAGTGGCTGGGCGAGGTCGCGGAAACTCTGGCCGCCTGCGATCGCGGCCAGCCCGAGCGTCCGGCAGCGCCCTTCGGCGTCAATCTGATCGTGCACAGGAGCAATGACCGGCTCGATGCGGATCTGGCCACGGTCGTCCGGCACAGGGTTCCGGTCGTGATCACCTCGCTCGGCGCCCGCACCGAAGTCAACGAGGCCATTCGAGGCTACGGCGGCGTGGTGCTGCATGACGTCGTCAACGACGGCTTTGCCCGCAAGGCGATCGAGAAAGGCGCCGATGGCCTGATTGCCGTCGCGTGCGGCGCCGGCGGCCATGCGGGCACGACGAGTCCGTTCGCGCTGGTGCAGGAAATCCGGCGCTGGTTCGACGGCCCGCTGGCGCTGGGCGGCGCCATCGCGACCGGCTCCGCGGTGCTGGCCGCGCAAGTCATGGGCGCCGACTTCGCCTACATCGGCTCGGCGTTCATTGCGACCCTGGAGGCGCGCGCCAAGGAGGCCTACAAGCAGGCCATCGTGGACGGCGCTTCGACGGACATCGTCTACACCAACCTGTTCACCGGCGTCCATGGCAATTACCTGAAGCCATCGATCCTCCGGGCCGGTCTCGACCCCGAGAACCTGCCGCAGCGCACGTCGCGCCTGCTGGCTTTCGATACCGAACGCCAGCAGCACAAGTGGCAATCGCTGGACGAGGCGCAGCCTGGCAATGAAGCCGCCCCGACCGCGCCCCCCGATTCGGCGGCCAAGGCCTGGAAGGACGTCTGGGGCTGCGGCCAAGGCATCGGCGCCGTCAGCGAAGTCCTGGCGACCGAGGACTATGTCGCAAGACTCCGGCACGAGTACGCGACGGCAAGACGGCGCCTGCGCGGCGAACTGGCATGAACCACCCAATCACCGTCACCCGCCGCCTGCTGCTCAAGGCCGCCGCAATCTGCGCCGCGGGGGGCTCGCTCAAAGAGTCCGCCGCGGCAGTCGATTTTCCAACCAAGGCGATTCGCCTGATCGTTCCATTCACGGCCGGCGGCCCGGCCGACAGTGCGGCCCGGATCGTTGCGCAGCCGCTCACCGAAGCACTCGGCCAGCCGGTGCTGGTGGACAACCGCCCGGGTGGCGACGGATCGATTGCGGCCCTGGAGGTTGCGCGGGCGGCGCCCGATGGCCACACGCTGTTGCTCGCCACGCCCAGTGCACTCAACTACGTGCCGGCGATCCATGTCACCAGACCGCCCTACGACCCGCTGAAGGATTTCCTGCCGGTCTCGCGCTTTACGTCGTTCACGTACTTCCTGTTCGTGCACCAGAGCGTTCCGGTCGACAGCATGCAGCAACTGATCGACTACGCCAGGGCCCATCCTCGGCAGTTGGCCTATGGCACCGGAGATTCCACCAGCATCATCGCCATGGCGCAGGTCCAGATGCACGCGGGCATCGAAATGATCCATGTGCCCTACAAGGGCGGCGCGCAGATCGTGAACGACTTCATGGCAGGCCGTGTCCACCTCACGATCGGAACCATCGACCTGATCGACAAGTTTCGCGGCCAGGGCAAGCCATTGGCCGTTCTGCTGCCTGAGCGAAGCATTCGCGCGCCGGATCTGCCGACCTTCTCGGAGGTCGGCTTGCCGCAAGTCAATCTGCTGCCATGGACCGGCTTCTTCGCACCGGCCAGAACACCGGCGCCGGTCGTGGCGCGCCTGTCGCGCGGGATGGTCATGGTTTTCGAACGTCCCGAGCTGAGGGAGATCTTCTCGCAGAACGGCAACATCCTGGCGGGCAGTTCGCCTGACGCACTGGAGAGGCTCCTCAAAGCGCAGCTCGCGGCCTGGCGCGAAGCGGTCCGCTTCGCCAAGCTGCCGACCCTCTAAGAACCTGTTTGCGATCTCCCTGGGGTCGCAAACAGGTTCTAAGACGCGCGCTCGCTGCCGGTCCGCAAGGCGCGCGAGGATTCGGCAGGTATCGGCCGGTCCATGCCTTCCACCACGTTCACCAACGTTCGCACGACAGGCGACGTGGTGGACCTGCGCCAGATGAACGAGTTGTCCAGCGACAGGGCCAGATCGCGGATCGCCATCGCCTTCATCCCGCTCGGCAGCAGCTGACAGGCGCCCACCGGGTGGATGGCGAGCAGACCATCCTGCACGACGTGCCTGAGCAGCACCTCGGAAAGGTGAGGCTCGAAGACGACGTGATCAAGCAGGCCGAGCGGCTCCAGGATGGCATCGATCGGCGTCCGCACGCGCGGCCATGTCCGGCGGTTCACCAGCACGAGCGGCTCTTCCTGGAGGTCGGCCAGCTTCAACCCCTTCCTGCGAGCGAAGCGATGGCCCGCGGGCACGAGCGCCTGGTAGCGAACCGTCTCGATGCGGATCACGCCCAGCGAGGGGTCGTCGACCGGGCCACCGCAGAACCCGGCCTCCAGATCGCCGTTCTTGACGTGGTGGATCACATCCTGCGAAGGAATCGATTCGATCCGGATGCTGACCTTGGGATAGCGCTGGGCAAAGCGCTCGCCCAGGCCTTGCCAGACGCCATGGCGAGATGTTGCGCTGACGCCAATCACCAGCGACCCCGCGAGCTCGTCGTCCGTGCCGCGGATCGCATCGAGGCCGGCTTGATAGCCCTGCAAGGCCTCTCTCCAATGGCGCGCCAGCAGCAGGCACGCGGGCGTGGGTCGCACGAAGCGCGTCGTCCGATCGAAGAGCCGCTGCGTGACCTGGGCTTCGATCCGGGCGATCTTCCGGGACAGTCCGGATTGCGTCAGGTGCAGGCTTTCGGCGGCCGCATTGAAGTTGCGTTGCTCGACCAGTTCGAGAAAGGCATAGATGTCACGAATGTTGATCATGGATGCAAATGGCACCAGAGGCGGCAGGGACGGGGTTACTTCTGAGACGGGCGCCGGACGGGCGCACGCTCACTCTAGCAACCACGTCGCTAGAGCGGGCGCACGTCGAGCGCGCTGCAAACACCGAACAGCGGCAGCCGGAACCGGCAACCCCGACGCTCCGCGTGCAGGTGCCTCAGAACTTCCAGCTCACGCTGGCGCGGATGCCGTTGTCCCGCCTGCCGCTGCCGACCTGCCCCGCATAGGACAGGCTGGCGAGCGCATTCCGTGCGATCGGCGCATCGACGCCGAGTTCGAGCACGGCCGTGTCTTTCGCGATCGGCACGCCGGCCACGACGAACGCGCTGGAGCCGTTGAAAGACAGCGCGCTGGTCGGCACCGTGCCGCTGAAGGCATGGCGCCAGCCCAGCATGCCGCGGGCGGTCCAGTCGGTGCCGCCCATCGCGAAGGTGGATGCGGCGCGCAGACCCAGCGTCGAGAACGTGGTGCTGGTGTCGTCGCTTCGCCCGGTCAGGGCGGCGAGCCCCCCGCGCTCCGCGAAGCCGTCGGTCGACTGTCTCACGTAGGCCAGACTCGCGAACGGTTCGAGCTGGACCTGTCCGGCATCGATGCGCCAGCCCAGTTCGCCAAAAGCCTGGGCAGTGCTGGCGTCGTAGCCGCCATTGAGTTGGTCGGCGTAGCCGGGGAAGACCACGGAGCGGCGGGTGTCCAGGCTGTGCCAGGTGTAGGCCGCGCCCAGCCGCAGGCCGAGATCGCCCCATTGCGTGCCGCCGTACACGCCGAGATCGTAGTTGTCGCTGGTGCCCGAGGAATGGCGATCGTCTACATCGAAGGTCGATCGGCTGTAGCCCGCCAGCACGCCCAGGCGCCAGTTGTCGGACACCCGCGCGTCGGTACCGGCGAACAGGCCGCCGATCGAACTGCTCAGCTTCGCTGCATTGCCATCCCCGTCGGTGCTGCCCCAGGAGCCGAAGGCCCGGGCCCAGACCACCGGACGCGACGGGTTGCACTCCGAGTCCGCGAAAGGCGTGGCCCCAGCGCCGCCCGGCTGGGTGCCGATGCGCGAGTCGGTGCCGCCGACCGCACACAGCGCCTGACGCGTGCGGTCCGTCGCCGCCTCACGCGCGAAGCGGCTGTCCTCGATCATCTGCGTCTTGGCCGAGGCGTGGAGTTCACCGGACAGCTTGTTGAAGGCATCGCGCGCCTCGATGTCGTTGGCAAGCAGGCCCACCGCATCTTTCAGTGCATTGCCGTCGGGCAGGCTCTGCAAGGCGAACGAGGTGGCGATTTCGTTGCGCGTCAGCGCCGCGCTCGGGAAGGTGCGCATCTGCACCGGCGTGAGGTAGACGTTGTTGGCATCGTAGGAGTCGACCAGGCTGTAGAAAGCGCCGGCGGTCTCGCCGGTCAGGGCGTAGGTGCCGGTCACGCCATTCGTGGCGGTGAGCACGGTGTAGCGCGAGTTCAGCGAGTATTCGCCGGGACTGACCTTGACGACGTAGAGAAAGGGGTTGTTCTCCAGCGTCGCCGTGCCGTTGACCTTCACGAGGTCGGAGGCGGTGCTGCCCGGATTCACCTCCACGCGGTAGGTGGAACCGGCCGCCTGCGTGAAGTTGCCGTTGATCGTGAGCGTGCCGATGGAGTTGCCGGGCGTGATCTTGCCGCCCGCGCGAATCACGGTGCTGCCGACCACGCCGTTTCCGCCCAGCGTCCCGTCGGCCAGCACCTGCACCGCCGAGTTGGCCAGCGAGCCGTTGACGGCGAGCAGTCCGCCCGCCACGGTTGTGGGCCCGGTCAGCCCGCTGACGCCCGTGAGGTTGAGCGCCCCCGCCCCGAATTTGGCGAAGCTGCCCGGGCCGTTGATGGCGTTGGCGAAGCTGGCATCGACCGGCTGGTCGATGTTCAGCGCGGCGTTGTTCTGGATCGGCCCGCTGCCGAAGCTCGCCGCCGAGCCGGCCAGCGTGCCCGCCGAGATGAGCGTGCCGCCCGAATAAGTGTTCGAGCGCGTCAGCGTGGTCACGTTGTTGCCGGCCTGCACCACCGAGCCGCTGCCGCTGATCACGCCGTCGAAGGTGATGTCGTTCGCGTGCTTGAAGGCCAGCGAGCCATTGTTCGTGACGTCCCCGAGGATCGAGCCCGTGGCGCCGTTGTTGCCCAGTTGCAGCGTGCCGCCGGCAATCGTCGTGCCGCCAAGGTAGCTGTTGTCGGCAGTCAGCACGGTGGTGCCGGGACCGGCTTGCACCACCACGCCGCTCCCGCTGATCTCGCCGCCGAAGACCGCGGTGTCCGAGCGATTGAAGACCAGCCGGCCCTGGTTGACCACGTCGCCCAGGATGGAACCCGTGGTACCGCCGTTGCCGAGCTGCAAGGTGCCTGTGGTGATCGTCGTGCCGCCGGTGTAGGTGTTGGTGCCGGTCAGCGCCAAGGTACCCAGATCGGTCTTGATCAGTCCGCCGGTGCCGGTCAACTCGGCGTCGATCGCGGCGACGTAGCCGGCCCCCGCCGAAGTGCCGTCCCCGACACGGAAGACCTGGGCGCCGGGCTGCAGCGTGATCGGACCGCCCTGCACCAGGTACCCGCCGGTAGCGAACTGCATGCCCGACGAGGTGACGGGACCAAGGCTGTTGTCCACCGTCACCGTGCCGGGCGTGCCGCCGAAAACGGCGAAAGCGCCGTTCGAGTAGCCCGCATTGATCATGCCGCTGGACTCGGTCCAGTTGTCATTGCCGGCCCCTGCCTGCCAGACGCCGCTGCCACCGTTGACCACGCCGTCGAACTTGGGTCCGGTGCCGTCCCAATAGTTGAGTGTCAGGCCGGCGGTGTTGACCAGGTTGACCTGGCCCGCGAAGCCGGTCTGGACGATATCGACGCTGGCCGCCGGCACCGTGCCGAGGACGAGGCCGTTGTCAGTCAGCGTACCGCCGTAGCTGATGACGCGGTAGAGCCCCGGGCCGAAGCTGCCGGCGCCTGCGGCCGAAACGTTCAGTGTGCCGTCGAGCGTCAGGTTGCCGCCGACGATGGTGAGATCGTTGAGCGTGCCGCCGGGCACGCCGGCCTGGCCGAACTCGTAGTTCAGGACCGAGGCGCTGGCGAGGGACAGGTTGCCGCCGATGGTCAGCGTGCCGACGGAGCCGCCGGGCGACAGCACGCCGTCGGCAATGGCCACGCTGCCGCCGATCGTGCCGTGGCCGGCGATCGTTCCGCCGGAGGACACGGACATCGTGCTCGTCGGCGAGCCCAGGGTGCCGTTGACCCGCAGCGTGCCGTTGGTGACCGCCGTGGCGCCAGTGAAAGCGCTGCTGTCGCCCGTGAGCAGCGTGGTGCCCGTGCCAATCTGCTGGAGGCTGCCGCCGCCGCCGATCGAGCCCGCGAGGGTCAAGGCATCGGAACGGTTGAACACCAGCGTGCCGTTGTCCACCACGTTGCCGACGATCGAGCCGGTGGTGCCGCCGTTGCCAATCTGCAAGGTGCCGGCCGTGATAGTGGTGCCGCCCGTGTAGCTGTTGGCGCCGGTCAGCGTGGTCGTGCCCGTGCCGTTCTGCGCCACCGCCCCGCTGCCGCTGATCACGCCGCCGAAGGCCACCGCGTCGGAACGGTTGAACGCCAGGGTGCCGTTGTCGACCACGTTGCCGACGATCGAGCCCGTGGTGCCGCCGGCGCCGAGCTGCAAGGTGCCGGCCGTGATCGTGGTGCCGCCCGTGTAGGTGTTCGTGCCCGTCAGCGTCGTCACGCCTGCGCCGATCTGCGAGGCCGCGCCGCTGCCGCTGATGACGCTGCCGAAGGTCACCGCATCGGAACGGTTGAACGCCAGCGTCCCGTTGTCCACGACGCTGCCGACGATCGAACCGCTGGTGCCGCCGGCGCCGAGTTGCAGCGTTCCCGCCGTGATCGTGGTTCCGCCGCCGTAGGTGTTGGCGGCCGTCAGGACGGTCGTTCCCGCGCCGGCTTGCGTGACTGACCCGGTGCCGCTGATGAGGCCGCCGAAGCTTGCGACGTCCGACCGGTCGAACACCAGCGTGCCGCTGTTGGCCACGTCGCCGACGATCGAGCCCGTGGTGCCCCCGGCGCCGAGCTGCAAGGCGCCGGCGGCGATCGTGGTGCCCCCGGTGTAGCTGTTCGTGCCCGTCAGCACCGTGGTCCCGCCGCCGATCTGATTCACCGCGCCCGTGCCGCTGATCGCCCCGGCGAGGGTCAAGGTGTCGGAACGGTTGAACAACAGCGTGCCGTTGTCGACCACGTTGCCGACGATCGATCCGGTGGTGCCGCCGTTGCCCAGTTGCAGCGTGCCCGCGGTGATCGTGGTGCCGCCCGTGTAGCTGTTCGCGCCGGTCAGCGTGGTCGTGCCCGCGCCGTTCTGCGCCACCACCCCGCTGCCACTGACGATGCCGCCAAAGCTCACCGCGTCGGAACGATTGAACGCCAGCGTGCCGTTGTCGGCCACGTCGCCGGCGATCGAACCGGTGGTGCCGCCATCGCCGATCTGCAGCGTGCCCGCGGAAATGGTCGTGCCGCCGCTGTAGGTGTTGTCGGCGGTCAGCACAGTGGTGCCGGTGCCGATCTGCGCGACGCTACCGGTGCCGCCGATCGTCCCCGCGAAGCTCACCGTGTCCGAGCGATTGAAGGCCAGGCCGCCGTTGTCCACGACGTCGCCCACGATCGAACCGCTGGTGCCGCCATTGCCGATCTGCAGCGTGCCCGCGGAGATCGTCGTGCCGCCCGTATAGCCGTTCGCGCCCGTCAGCACCAGCGTGCCGAGGTCGGTCTTGACCACGCCGCCGGTGCCGTCCAGCGCCGAGGCGATGGTGGCCACGTAGCCGGCGCCCGCACCGGTTCCGTCGCCCACGCGCAAGGTGTTGCCGCCTGCGAGCAAGGTGATCGGACCGCCCTGCACCACGTACCCGTTGACCGCGAACTGCATGCCCGACGACGTGACCGCGCCGAGGCCGGTGTCCACGGTCACCGTGCCGGCCGCACCGGCGAAGACCGAAAAGGCGCCATCCGTGTACGCGGCATTGAGCGCGCCGGTCGAATCGGTCCAGTTGTCGTTGCCTCCCGCAGCCTGCCAGATTCCGCTGCCGCCATTGATCACGCCGTCGAACTTGGGTCCGGTGCCGTCCCAGTAGTTGAGTGTCACGCCCGCCGTGTTGACCAGGTTGACTTGGCCCGCGAACCCGGTCTGCACGAAGGTGGCGCTGCCGGCCGGCATCGTGCCGAGCGCGAGACCGTTGTCGGTCAACGTACCGCTGTAGTTGAAGACGCGATAGACACCCGCACCAAAGCTGCCGCCTGTGGGAACGGTGACGTTGAGCGTGCCGTCGAGCGTGAGGTTGCCGCCGACGATGGTGAGATCGTTGAGCGTGCCGCCGGGCACGCCGGCCTGGCCGAACTCGTAGTTCAGGATCGAGGCGCTGGTGAAAGCGAGATTGCCGCCGATGGTGAGGGTGCCGGGGGAGGCGCCGGGGGACAGCACGCCATCGGCGATGCTCACATTGCCCCCGATGGTGCCGTGGCCGCCGAGCGTGCCGCCGGAAGACACGGACAGCGTGCTTGCCACCGAACCCAGGGTGCCGTCGACCAGCAGCCTGCCGCTGGTGACGCTGGTGGTGCCGGTGAAAGCGCTGCTGTCGCCCGTGAGCAGCGTGGTGCCCGTGCCGATCTGCTGGAGGCTGCCGCCGCCGCCGATCGAGCCCGCGAGGGTCAGGGTGTCGGATCGGTTGAACGCCAGCGTGCCGTTGTCGACCACGTTGCCGACGATCGAGCCGGTGGTGCCGCCGTTGCCAATCTGCAAGGTACCTGCAGTGATCGTGGTGGCGCCCGTATAGGTGTTCGCGCCAGTCAGCGTGGTCGTGCCCGCGCCGTTCTGCGCCACCGCCCCACCGCCGCTGACAACGCCGTCGAAGCTCACTGCGTCGGAACGGTTGAACACCAGCGTGCCGTTGTCGACCACGTTGCCGACGATTGAGCCGGTGGTGCCGCCGCTACCGAGCTGTAGCGTACCGGCTGCGATCGTCGTGCCGCCGCCGTAGGTGTTCGCGCCCGTCAGCGTCGTGGTGCCGCCGCTGATCTGCGAGAGCGTGCCGCTGCCGCTGATCTCGCCGTCGAAGGTGATGAAGTTCGTGCGGGCGAACGTCAGTGTGCCGTTGTTCACCACGTCTCCGACGATGCTGCCCGTGAAGTTGTTGTTGCCGATCTGCAGCGTGCCGGCGCCAATCGTGGTGCCGCCGCCGTAGGTGTTGGCGGCGGTCAGCACCGTGGTCCCGGCACCCGACTGCTCGACGGCGCCCGTGCCGCTGATCACCCCGCCGAAAACCGCGACGTCCGAACGGTTGAAGGCCAACGTGCCGTTGTCCGCCACATCGCCGACGATCGAGCCCGTCGCGCCGCCGGCACCGAGCTGCAAGGTGCCGGCCGCGATCGTCGTGCCGCCCGTGTAGGTATTCGTGCCGCTCAGCGCGGCGACGCCCGCGCCGATCTGGCTGACCGAACCGGTGCCACTGATCGCGCCGCCGAAGGCCACCGTGCCCGACCGATTGATGAGCAACGCGCTGTCGTTCACCACGTCGCCCGCGATCGAACCGGTGGCGCCGCCGTCGCCGATCTGCAAGGTGCCCGCCGCGATCGTCGTGATGCCCGTGTAGGTGTTCGTGCCTGTCAGCGTCGTGGTGCCGCCGCCGATCTGGCTCACCGCGCCCGTGCCGCTGATTGCGCCGGCGAGGGTCAGCGCGTTCGAGCGGTTGAGCGTCAACGTGCCGTTGTCCACCACATCGCCGAGGATCGAGCCGGTCGTGCCGCCATTGCCGAGCTGCAGCGTGCCCGCGTTGATCGTCGTGGGGCCGGTGTAGGTGTTGTCGGCCGAGAGCACGAGCAGGCCAGCGCCGTTCTTCGTCAAGGTCTGGCCGTTCCAGCCCGTCGCCGAGGCCACCTGGTTGCCCAGGGCCACGTCGACATTGAAGGTATCACCGGGATTCACCAGCGTGAAGGTGCCGTTGCCGCCGCCCGCTCCGCCGAGCCAGGCCAGGCCGAAGCCCACGTTGTAGTCGGCGCCGCTCTGCTGACCGAGGATCGTGAGGTAGTCGACCGGGCTCGACGAACCGGCCGGGTTGAAGGACGTGAAGTTGCCGCTGATGCCGCCGCCCGTCGTGTGGATGATCGTGTAGGCGTTCGCGGACAGTGCGCTCGCCAGGGCCGGCACCACACCCGAGAAGCCGGTGACATTCAGGGTCCCGTTCAGCGTCGCCGCGTTGGCCGTGACGAGCGGCGGATTCGCCGCCCCCACATCGACGTTCAGGGTCGCCCCCGCCGCCTGAGCCAGGGTCCCCGAGAGGCTCAACTGCGCGTTCGCGCCGATCTGCGTCGTGGCGCCGGCGCCGGTGGTCAGGCTCGACGCGGTGAACACCCCGGTCTGCGCGAAGTCCAGCGTGCCGGCACTCACGGTCACGGTGCCGGCGCTCGAACTCGCAGCTGTCAACGTCGCCTTGCCTGCACCGGTCTTCTGCAAGGCGCCAGTGCCCGTCAGCAGGTTCGCGAACGTGCTGTCGGCGGCGAAGTCGAGCTCGAAGGTGGCGCCGTTCGCCACCGCGCCCGTGCCGAGCGCATTGCCGTGGGTCGCCGTCAGCGTGCCGCCGCCGGCCTGGATCGTCGTCCCGCCGGTGTAGCTGTTCGCCGCGCCCGAGAGCGTCAGGTTGCCGGTGCCGGACTTGATGAAGCTGCCCGAGCCCGCGATGCTGCCGGAATAGGTCGTGGCCGCCGTGCTGTTGTCGGTCAAGGTGGCCGAGCCCAGCAGGATCGTGCCCGAGCCTGCCAGGTTGGCGACGGTCTGGTTCAGGTTGTTCTGGCCGAGATCCAGCGTGCCCTCGACCGTCATGCCGGAACTCAGGCCGAATGCGCCAGTGACGCCGCCCATCAGCGTGGCGCCCGCACCCACCGCCGTGGTACCCGTGTAGGCGTTGGCCGGAGTCGAGAGCACCAGCCTGCCGCTGCCCTGCACCGAGAGTCCGCCCGCGCCGGTGAAGCGCCCCGAGACGTTCAGCGTGTTCCCCGCATCGGGGGTCGCGATGACCGTTCCCGCCAGGATCATGTTGTTGGTCGCGGCCAGGATGCCGTTGCCGCCGAACCGGGCGCCGTTCTGAAAGTTGATGGTTGTCGCGTCGAGTGTCAGCGTGCCGCCGGTCACGGCCACCGTTCCACCATCGGCCACGGTGACAGCCTGGGCGCGCAGGTTCGAATTGGCGCCGCCCCGCACGGTCCCTGCGGTGCCGGAGCCGGTGGTCACGAGGAAAGTGCCTGCCCCCACGGTCCCGTAATTCACGCTGTCCGCGAGCGTGAAGTCGCCCCCCCTGACCGTGGTGTTCGCCCGGATGGTCGAGTCGAACAGCGCCGTCGCGCCGTTGTCGCCATGCAGGATGACCTCCCCGTCTCCGGTCTGGGTCACGGTGACGGTGGAGCCGGCCGTCGAGCCGATCGGATCATAGAACTGGATCTGCTGCCCCGCGTTGACGTTCAGGTTGAGGTTGCCCGAGGTCCCCAGATAGATGGCGTTCGGTTCGCCGGAACCTGCCACCGGCCGGCCGCCCGAAACGGAAACGCCTTGCCGATTGCCCTCGAACCGGATGTTGTCCGTCAGCGCGTTGAACGTGATCGTGCCCGATTGCAGATAGATCGCCCCGCCGCTGGTCGACGCCGAATTGTTCAGGAACTGCGAGCCCGAAGCCAGGCTCGCCGTCGCGTTGGCCGAGTCGTAGAAGATGGCGCCGCCGTAGCCGCCGCCCGACCCGCTGCCGGACTTGACGGCGAAGTTGTTGGTGAAGATCGCCGGGGCCGTGAAGACGTAGCGATAGTCGTACGAACTTCCGTTTCCGAACGCGCTGATCGCACCGCCCCGCGCATTGCCGTTGCCACCCGTCGAGTTGATGTAGTTGCCGTCGAATGTGACGGTGTCATTGAACTGGGCAATGGTGGCGCCCGAACCGGGGCTCAGGTAGCCGATGTTGATGGCGCCGCCGCGCGGATCGCCCGCGCCCGTCTGGACGCTGCTGACGTAGTTCCCTGAGAAAACCGTCGGCCCGTTGAAGATCAATCTCGAGTCGCCGCCCCAGAGGTCGATCGCACCGCCAAAATAGTTGGCGGCGCGGTTGTTGGTGAAGGTCACCGGGCCGTTGAAGTTCAGGACGCCCTGTCCCTGGTACATCGATACGGCGCCGCCGTAGTTGTCCGTGGTGTTGGAATCGAAGGCGACCCGGCCATCGAAATTCATCGTGCCGACATACATCGCGAGCGCACCTGCGGCGTCGCCGGCACCGACATTGTTGGAGAACGTGATGCCGTTCGCGCCCCCCGCCGTGACGTTCACCGTCGAGGACGTCGTCGAGGACACGTTCATGTACATGACGCTGCCCTCGACGCCCGAGCCGCCGGTGAAGTTGTTGAACGTCACATCGTTCAGGTTCAGATTGACCGTGTAGCCGTTGGTGCCGTTGTAATAGAACAGCGGATACCCCGTCGACGAGGTGCCCTGGAACCTCAGGTTCGAGAGCGTGACCGCCGTCGGCGTGACGCTCGAGGAGGGATGCAGGAAACTGTTGGTGATCCCCCCTGTGGTGATCGTGTAGCCCGCGCCGTCCAGCGTCAGCAGTGCGCGCGGCGCCGTTTGGGCAACGCTGGTGTTCCAGACCGCGTCGCCGCCCAGAACGAAGCTGTTGTTGGTCGCGTTCAGGTTGGTGTTCAGATAGGCGCCGACGTTCGTTCCCGCGGGAATGGTGACCTGGCCGAATGCCACTGGGGCCAGCGCCAGTCCGATGGCAAGCGCCGTCCACGAGACCATCGCGGCATGGCCGGTTCCAGGCGCTGCGCCGCGCCTGCGCAGCGAGCGGACACCACCCGTGCCACTGCCCGATCCTCCCTTGCCTCTTCTTGCGTGTTCTGATGCGACGACGACCTGGCCGCGATGCACGTTCCAGAGCGCGCTGAATACTCTGTTCATGAGACGCCTCCTGCGAAGGCGCTGCGACCTCGCTTCCTGGGTCTGCTGGCGTCTCGTGTCACTCCCCTGGCGGCAATATGAGGGGTGACGGACTGTTTGTCGACGCACACGTAGACAAGCTTTTCCATCAAATCGCGCTTGACAATGCGTTGATGCAGCTGCGCTACACCGGGGCGCACGCAATCGGCGCACAGGGCTGCTCCGCGCCCCCAGACGCAAGCCTTCTGCGCCTCTAGAGCGGGCGCACATCCCGCGCGCTGCAATCGCTATCGAGCCACTGCCTGAATTCGTCCGCCAGCCGCTGCGATTCGCGCGCCGCCGTGCTCCAGGTCCTGATGCGCCCCGGCAGGTCGTTGCCATAGCGGATGAAGTCGTTGCGGTCGGGCAGCTTGCCATTGGGCAATGACCGCACCCATTCCGGGTCCGGCGCCAGCACCACCATGCGGTCGAGGAAGCCGGTCGGCTTGTGGCGCCACTTGAGGCCCTTGTCGAGCCAGCCCGGCACCACGGCCTGCTGGAAATGCGGGTACAGCACGATGCCCTCGGCATTGCCGTAGTCGAGGTGCAGGTGGTAGTCGGTGATGCCGCCGTCCCAGTAGGCGCCGGGCGGCGCGCCCGGGATGTCGTGCACCGCCTCGAGCATGAACGGGATCGAGCACGAGGCCTGCAGCGCGAGCTCGAAATTGGCCTCGACCAGGTCCACCTGGCGGGTGCGGAAATCCCGCGTACCGAAGGGCAGCGCCGCGCCGGGGGTCGAGAACACCACGCGCTCCAGCCATGCGCCCAGGCTCTTGCGGTGCACGCTGTTGGTGAGGAAGGCCCCCAGGTAGCCCACCGGCGTGCGGGCCGGGCCCTCGCGTCCGAGGATGTGCCGGCCGCGCGCCGTGATGACATGCAGGCGGTACCGTGGATGCCCGAGGACTTCCGCCGTCCGGCCGCCGTAGAAGCTGCGCAGCCCCTCGCCGAACTGCGCGCTGACCTGCTTCGCGCTCAGCCGCTTCTGGCCCGGCGGCAGCTCGAAATGCTGGTGGATGTAGCCCTTCTCGAATTCTTCGAAGGCGGTCTTCGTGTCGCCCAGGCAGGCGTTCGCCAGCCGCCAGGCGCCGATCGAGGCGCCGACCAGGTCGATCGGCTGCGCGCTTTGCGGCAGCCAGTCGCCGAACAGGAAGCGGTCGAGCGGACCGAGCACCAGCCCCTTGGGGCCGCCGGCCGCGCCCGGAACCGAGCGCACATCCTGCGGACGCAGGCCGTGGGCGGCGATGTGCGCGCGCGCGGCCGGGCCGGCGTAGATGCGAAGCGCCTTCATGCAATGCTTGCCGGCAAGAATGTTGCGCTCGCTCCCGCGGCCGCCACCTACTTGCGCAGCCCCTGCAGCTTGGCGAAGGCGGAGGCCATCTGGCCGGCCGGCTGCGGCGAATTGTCGCGGCGCGGACCCTGTTGTCCGCGCCCTGCCCCTTCGAAGCGGTTGTCGCGCGGACCATCGCGGCGCGCCGGCGCGGCGTCGAGCTTCATCGACAGGCCGATGCGCTTGCGCGCCACGTCCACTTCCATCACCTTGACCTTGACGATGTCGCCGGTCTTCACGACCTCGCGCGCATCGTTGACGAACTTGTGCGAGAGCTGGCTCACGTGCACCAGGCCGTCCTGGTGCACGCCGAGGTCGACGAAGGCGCCGAACTGCGCCACGTTGCTCACCGTGCCCTCGAGCACCATGCCCTCGACCAGGTCCTTGATGTCGTCGACGCCGTCGTTGAAGCGCGCCACCTTGAAGTCCGGGCGCGGGTCGCGGCCCGGCTTCTCGAGCTCGCCGAAGATGTCCTTGACCGTGATGACGCCGAACTTCTCGTTGGCGAACTGCTCGGGCTTGAGGGTCTTGAGCATCTCGGCGCGGCCCATCAGCTCGGCCACGGGCTTGCCGGTCTTCTCCATCATCTGCTCGACCACCGGATAGGTTTCCGGATGCACGCCGGTCATGTCGAGCGGGTTGCTGCCGCCGCGGATGCGCAGGAAGCCCGCGCTCTGCTCGAAGGTCTTGGCACCGAAGCCGCTGACGTCCAGCAGCTGCTGGCGGCTGGCGAAGGCGCCGTTGGCCTCGCGCCAGCGCACCACCGCCTTGGCGACGCTGGCCGACAGGCCCGAGACCCGCGACAGCAGCGGCACGCTGGCCGTGTTGAGGTCGACGCCGACCGAGTTCACGCAATCCTCCACCACCGCATGCAGCGTGCGTGCGAGTTCGCTCTGGTTCACGTCGTGCTGGTACTGGCCGACGCCGATCGACTTCGGATCGATCTTCACGAGTTCGGCCAATGGGTCCTGCAGCCGCCGTGCGATGCTCGCAGCGCCGCGCAGGCTGACGTCGACATCGGGCATTTCCTGCGAGGCGAACTCGCTGGCCGAATAGACCGAGGCGCCGGCCTCGCTGACCACCACCTTGTCGACGTTGACGTCGGGCGCGCCGGCCTGCGCCGTCATCTTGGCCAGCAGCTTGATCAGGTCGGCCGCCAGCTTGTCGGTCTCGCGGCTGGCCGTGCCGTTGCCGATCGCGATCAGGTTCACGCCATGCTTGGCGCACAGCTTGCCGAGCGTGTGCAGCGAGCCTTCCCAGTCGCGGCGCGGTTCGTGCGGAAACACGGTCGCGGTCTCGACCAGCTTGCCGGTCGAATCGACCACCGCCACCTTGACGCCGGTGCGGATGCCCGGGTCCAGGCCCATCACGACGCGCGGGCCGGCCGGCGCGGCCAGCAGCAGGTCGCGCAAGTTGTCGGCGAAGACCTTGATCGCGGTCTTCTCGGCATCCTCGCGCAGCCGCGTGAAGAGGTCGCGCTCGGTCGACAGCGCCAGCTTGACCCGCCAGGTCCAGGCCACGCACTTGCGGATCAGGTCGTCGGCCGGGCGGCCCGCATGGCTCCATCCGAGGTGCAGCGCGATCTTGCCTTCGGCGATCGAGGGCTTGCCCGGCTCGGGCTCGACCGGCAGCACCAGCTTGGCGTCGAGGATCTCCTGCGCGCGGCCGCGGAACACCGCGAGCGCACGGTGCGAGGGCACGCGGCCGATCGGCTCGTCGTAGTCGAAGTAGTCGCGGAACTTGGCGATGTCGGCGTTGTTCTCGTCCTTGCCCGCCATCAGGCTGGACTTGAGCAGGCCCTCGGCCCAGAGCCATTCGCGCAGGCGCTGCACCAGCGCCGCATCCTCGGCCCAGCGCTCGGACAGGACGTCGCGCACGCCATCGAGCACGGCCGGGACGCTCGAGAAGTCCGGGCCCGGCTTGCCGTCGTCCAGCGTCGTGGCCGGCTGCAGGAAGGCTTGCGCCTCGACGGCCGGATCCAGCGTCGGATCGGCCAGCAGCTTGTCGGCCAGCGGCTCGATGCCGAATTCGCGCGCGATCTGGCCCTTCGTGCGGCGCTTCTGCTTGAAGGGCAGGTAGAGGTCTTCCAGTTCCTGCTTGGTCGGCGCGGCATCGATCGCGGCACGCAGCGCGGGCGTCAGCTTGCCCTGCTCGTCGATGCTCTTCAGTACCGCCGCGCGGCGATCCTCGAGCTCGCGCAGATAGGACAGGCGGGCCTCGAGTTCACGCAGCTGGATGTCGTCGAGGCCGTCGGTGGCCTCCTTGCGGTAGCGGGCAATGAAAGGCACGGTGGCGCCGCCGTCGAGCAGCTCGACGGCAGCCTTCACCTGGTGCTCGCCGACCTTGATCTCGGCCGCGAGCTGGCGAATGATTTTCTGCATGGATGAGGAGGAAAGTCCCAGGGACGGCGGCGCCCTTGGCGCCTGGCGGATAAAGCGCGGAAGTTTGCCATAGGCCCCAGGGGGACAATGGCGACGAATGCGTATCTTGAAGAAATTCCTGAGCCTGCTCGGCATGGCCCTGCTGGTGCCGGTGCTGCTGTTCGAGGAGTGGGGCTGGGAGCCGCTGGCCCGCGGCGCAGCCCGGCTGGCGCGGCTGCGCGTCTGGGCGCGCATCGAGGCCGCGGTGCGCGCGCTGCCGCCCTGGGGCGCGGTGCTGGCCTTCTTTCTGCCGGCGCTGATGCTGCTGCCGGTCAAGCTTTTCGGACTCTTCCTGCTCGGCGAAGGGCACGCAGTGAGCGCCCTGCTGCTGCTGCTGGCCGCCAAGCTGGTGGGCACCGCGGTCCTGGCACGGCTGTTCCAGCTGGTCGAGCCGGCGCTGATGCGCATCCCATGGTTCGGGCGTTTCTATCCGCGCTGGAAAAGCTGGAAGGACGGGGTGCTGACGCGCGTTCACGAGAGCCGCGCATGGCGCCTGGTGCGGGCGCTGACACGACGCGTCCGGCGCGGCTGGCGGCGCCTGCGGGCCGGCTGAGTGCCTTATTTTTACCCGGGTATATTGGAAATCCATATTTACCCGGGTAATATCGCAGCCATGAACTTGCCACAGGAAACCCGCGATTCAGCCCCCCTCCACCTGATCGTCTTTGCCGACCTGAAGCGCATCGCCCAGGGCAGCGAGTCCGAAGTGCTGGCGCGCCTGCGGGAGCGCGAAGACGACACGCCCTATCTCGTGTTCAACGAACAGACCGGCGAACTGCTCGACTTCGACGTCCATCAAAGGGCCGGCGCAACGACGACGGCAGCCGGCGCCGAGGCTCTCGCGGAGCCGCCGCGCAGCGTGGGTCGTCCCAAGCTCGGTGTCGTGGCGCGCGAGGTGACCTTGCTTCCGCGCCACTGGGACTGGCTCAATCGCCAGCCCGGCGGCGCCTCCGTGGCGCTGCGGCGCCTGGTCCAGGAGGCCAGTCGCGTCAACGCCGACCGTGATGCCGTGCGTGCGGCGCGCGAAGCCGCCTATCGTTTCATGACCGTGATCGCCGGCTCCCTGCCCGGTTTCGAGGAAGCCGCGCGCGCGCTGTTCGCCGGTGACCGCGAGCGCTTCGGGCAACGCGTCGCGCAATGGCCCGAGGACGTCGGCGCCCATCTCCACAAACTCGCCGCGTCGGCCTGGAGCGAGCAATGAGCGCCGCCGACCCGGTGCAGCCGCCGGTCGCCCCACCCGTCAACCCGCGCATGGCTGCCATGGCCTCGAAGCCGCTGTGGAAGGTGTTCCTGCTGTTCCTGGCGCCGATGCTGCTGAGCAACGTGCTGCAGTCGTTGTCGGGCACGCTCAACAACGTCTACCTGGGCCAGATGATCGGCGTCGGCGCCTTGGCGGCGGTGTCGGGCTTCTTCCCGATCATGTTCTTCTTCATCGCCTTCACGATCGGCCTGGGCGCCGGCGCCTCGGTGCTGATCGGCCAGGCCTGGGGCGCGCGCGAGCCCGACAAGGCGCGGGCGGTGGCCGGCACCACGCTCACGGTGGGCGTGCTGTTCGGCCTCTGCGTGGCGATCTTCGGCGGCGCTTTCACCGAGCCGATGCTGCGCCTGCTGGGCACGCCGCCGGACATCCTGCCCGATGCCACGCGCTACGCCCGGATCATCCTGATCGCAATGCCCGGGTTGTTCGTCTTCCTGCTGTCGACCGCGATGCTGCGCGGCGTCGGCGACACGGTGACGCCGCTCTACACGCTGATGATCTCGACCGGGCTCGGCCTGATCATCACGCCCGCGCTGATCAGGGGCTGGTTCGGCCTGCCTCAGCTCGGCGTGGCAAGCGGCGCCTGGGCCACCGTGGTTTCCTTCGTGGTCGCGACCGCCTGGCTGGCCTTCCACCTGCGGCGCAAGAAGAGTCCGCTGGCGCCGGATGCCGACTTCATACGGCACCTGCGCGTGCGTCCGGCGCTGCTCAAGGCGGTGCTCAAGGTCGGCGTGCCGACGGGCGTACAGATGATCGTCGTCTCGCTGGCCGAGATCGCGCTGCTGTCCTTCGTCAATGCCTACGGCTCGAACGCCACCGCGGCCTACGGCGCCGTGAACCAGGTGGTGGCCTACGTGCAGTTCCCGGCGATCTCGATCGCGATCACGGCCTCGATCCTGGGCGCCCAGGCGATCGGCGCCGGCCAGGTGCAGCGCCTCGGGGCGATCACGCGCACGGCACTGGTGATGAACCTGGTGCTGACCGGCTCGCTGGTGGTGCTGGGCTACCTGTTCTCGCGGCCGCTGATGGGCTTCTTCATCACCAGCGAGCCGGTGATCGAGGTCGCGCAGACGCTGCTGCACATCATGCTGTGGAGCACCGTGATCTTCGGCATGGGCGCGGCGCTGTCGGGCATCATGCGGGCCAGCGGCTCGGTGCTGGTGCCGACCGCGATCTCGGTCTTCTGCATTGCGCTGATCGAGGTGCCGGTGGCGTGGTGGATGAGCCACCAGCTGGGCCTGAACGGCATCTGGATCTCCTATCCGGTGGCCTTCACCGCGATGCTGACGCTGCAAGCTTGTTACTACCGCTTCGTATGGCGCAAGAAGGCGATCCAGCGGCTGATCTGAGCGCAGCCGCGCGGCCGATCCTCTACTCGTTCCGGCGTTGCCCCTATGCGATGCGGGCGCGGATGGCGATCGCCGTCAGCGGCCAGTTCTGCGAACTGCGGGAGGTCGTGCTGCGCGACAAGCCGGTCGAACTGCTGGCCGCGTCGCCGAAGGGCACGGTGCCGGTGCTGGTGGACGTGGATGGCCGCGTGATCGACCAGAGCCTCGACATCATGCTGTGGGCGCTGAGGCGCAACGACCCGACGCACTGGCTGAGGCCCGCTCACGCGACGCTGGACGAGATGCTGGCGCTGATCGCCGAATGCGACGGTGATTTCAAGCGGCACCTGGACGGCTACAAGTATCCGGAGCGGCAACCCGTGGCCGAGGCCGAGGCTGGTGCCGAATCACATCGCGCACGAGGCGCCCTCTTCCTCGCGCGGCTTGAGACGCTGCTGCAGACCCGGTCCTGTCTGCACGGCGACACGCCCGCGCTCGCCGATATCGCGATTGCGCCATTTGTGCGGCAGTTCGCGCAGGTCGATGCGGCCTGGTTCGAAGCGCAGGAGGCCTGGCCGCGCCTGCGCGCCTGGCTGGCCGCACGGCTCGAGGCACCGGCCTTTGCGCGCGTGATGCACAAGTTCCCGCCCTGGCGCGCCGGCCAGCGCGGCGTCGATTTTCCTGCCTGACCGAACACCTCAGGATGTCTGCGCGATCAACTCCAGCGGCACGACCTCGACCTCTCCGCCGGCCACGCGCTTGCTTTCCTCGGTATAGCGCTTGAAGAAATCCTGGCTCTGCAATGCCTTGATCGCCTGCTCGTCCGACGCGGCGGCAAGATGGTAGTAGCCCGAGCCATCCCGCTCTTTCAGGCAGCGGTACGATATCTTGCCTTTCACGGTGGGCTCGGTGTCCAGCCAAGCGATGAACTGGCGGATGTGTTCATGCCATGCCTCGGCCGTGCCGTTCTTGAATTGATACTTGATGAGGAAGTGCTTCATCGGTGGCCACCTTTCGGATGTCGGACCTGCGGCGACGTTCGCAACGCCCAAGGGGCGACGCCGCAACCGAGGTCATTGGGCTCGGGAACGCGCGGACTCGCAAGCGGGGACAAGAAAAGGACGGTCGCTCTCGCAGCTACTCGAACACCTCGTCCCCCGTCGGCTCGAAGTGCGGCACCGCGTTCATCGTGTGCCGCAGCTTCGCCAGCTCCCAGTACATCCGCTTGCGCGCCCGGCTCTGGTTGCCGAGCGGCCGGTGCTCGGCGATCGTGTGCCACGGGTTGTAGGACAGCCGCTTGGCGAATTCCATCTGCGCCGGCGAATCGAAGCGCTGCCGTGGCAGCCGCAGGGTCGCCACCGTGATGCGCGGCGAGCGTTCCTCGGGCCACAGCACGCCGGCGTTCTCGATCGGCATCAGGTGCGGGTCGGTCTGCATCTGCAGCCGGATGTCGAACTCGACATCGTCGTTGGCCAGCGCCGACACCATCGCCTGCCGCAGGTAGTCGTCGGGCGGGCGCAGCGGCAGGCGCGGGATCGGCGTGCGCTTCGTCGTCTTCGGCCAGACCGAGTACTGCATCGCCTGGCCCTCCCCCATCAGGTAGGGCACGCAGCTGAAGTACGGCGCCTCGAAAGGGCTGCTCTGGGTCTTGATGAAGAGCGACTGCATCACGAGGTCGAGCACGTGCGAATCGTGCAGGTTCACGAAGTAGAAGATCTGCGCGTTCTTCACGCTCTCGCGCTGCAGCGCCGCATTGCACTTGGCGTCGGGCGTGACGAAGGTCGGCGTCGAGACCGCGAACATGTCGAGCGTGTGCTGCTCGTCCTCCATCAGCTTCGGCCCCGGCACGCCCATCAGCTTGATGCTGATGCTCATGAAGCCGACATCGTCGATGTCCGGCGTGATGTAGGGCCCGGGCCCCGAGAACCGGACCCAGCAGCGAAAGGTCTGCGGCGTGGCGTAGATGCCGCGCTTCATGTGCGCGGGGATGTCCTCGTGCACCGTGAACTCCCCGCGCACGATGCCCTGGGTCTTGGTGTTGCCGCCGCGCTCGAAGCCGCCGGGCTTCCAGAGGTCGGTCATCTGGCGCGTGAAGCTCTTGACGATTGAGTCGGTGAAGCTCTCCTCGTCGGGCAAGAGCCGTTCCTCGGCGATCGCCAGCCCTTCGTCGCTGCGCCGGCTGTTGATCAGCGCGGTCGTGAAGCGGGCCAGCGGATCGCGCAGGAAGGCATCGAAGGCCGGCCGCAGCAAGGGATCGAAGCGGCGCTCCAGCCGGATCAGCACCATGCCCGTGTCGCTCACGACATTGCGCCAGACGGAGCCGGTGTTGGCCCTCGGCGTCGGGCGGCTGGCATTCGAGTTCATGGCTGCACCTTCGACAGGTAGCGCAAGGCCCGCAGGCCGGGCAGGAAGAAGTAGGCGCCGCCGCGCACCGTCACGAACTGCGGCAGGCCGCAGACGCGGCGATCGGAGCCGGAGTCGAGCGGGATCGAGAAGCCATCGGTCGCCGTGCCGTCGTCGCGCGGCAGGTGGGTGGCCGTCAGCGGGTCGCTTTCGTCGGGCAGGCCCTCGAAGCGCAGGCCCGCGAGCCAGGCCGACTGCACGAACTCGAACTGGCGCGCGATGTTGGCGCCCAGGCAGACGAAGTGCAGGCCGGTGGCGTCGACGCTGTTCAGGGCTGCCGACGACAGGGCCTGTTCGATCGACACCCCGGCGCCATATTCGCGGCCGCGCCGCAGCAGCCGGTGGAAACGGGTCGACGAGACCTTGTCGGCCGCCAGCGCCGGGGCGTCGAAGCCGAGCGTCCGCCGAGCCCAGGAAACGAGGCCCGGAGGGCCCGGCGGCAAGTCGGCGTTGCGCGGATTGCTGCGCCGGATGTGAGCCCCGATCGGGCAGCGCAGGCCCTCGCCGTCGCGGGCGTAGGTGAAGCTGTTGCGCGGGTCATCCTCGCCAGGGATGCGCTCGCCGGTATCGCCGATCAGCGGCTCGCCTTCCATCGTCCGCCCCACCATCGTCTCGGCCAGCTGCTTTCGAAGCACGGGATCGCCCTCGACCTGGGCGTCCATGAAGCGCCAGAAGCCGGCGACGTCCTGCTGCAGCTGGCGCAGCACGAGGTAACTGCCGTTGCGGCCCAGGTCGGCCTTGTCCGGTGCATCCTCGGCCCGCGCCAGGATCGCCTCCGGGTCGCGATGGGTATCGAGCAAGGGCCGATCGGTGTAGCCGCCGTATTCGTTCGGGTAGCCGAGCAGGTATTCGCCCAGGCACGAGACATTGCTGTAGTCAGCGCGCTCCTCGTCGCGCACCGGTCGCTGGCGCTGCCAGTCGATGGCCGGCTCCGAGATGCCGTCGACGAATCCGAAGGGCTCGACGCCGTCCATGTCGGAGGTATCGAGGCAGGCGATCAGCTCGAAGCCAAGTTCGCACTGGGACAGCACGCTGCGCTGCCAGTCCTCGAGGCCGCCCGGCACCGCGTAGAGCATCAGCAGCGCGTGCGGCAGCTGCTCCGGCGTCCCGCCCCATTGCCATGAAGCGGGGTCGTTCGGTCCGAGGTCGCCGAGGCGCCGGGCGCGGCTGGCATCGCTCGCCATGCCGACGATGAATTCATGCGAGAAGCCCTCGACGATGTCCTGCCGAACGCCCAGCGCCTGCAGGCCGGTGCTGGTGAAGGCGATCTGCAGCGCGGTGGCCGGTGGCGGCTGCTGCAGCTTCGCGCTGCTGACCGGCGCCTGCGCCATCCAGGCGCGTGCGGCCACCGGATCGGTCACGCGCAACAGCAGGAAGCAGGCCTGGGTCAGGCGCTTGTAGCCGAAGCGCACCAGCCCCTGGATGTCGTCGAACTCGACCGCTTGCGGGCTCACAAGGCAACCTCCGTGCTTCGCACTGCGGTGCGAGCTTGCTTGGGGCGGCCCGGCGCGGCGCTCATAGCAGCCTCAGCCAGGCCAGTGCCTGGTCGTCGGTCATCGTGTGCATCTCGAAACCTTCGCGGATGCGCCGATTGCGCTCGAGGTCGGTCAGTGTCAGGCCCGGATAGGCCTTGTACCAGACCTGGGTCGGGAGCTGGTGCCGGCGCTGGTAGTACTTGAAGCGCAGCTCGTGCCGCGCCCCGCCCTTCAGCAGCCAGTCGGTGCGCGGCCAGCCGAAGCCGTTGCTGAAGATCAGGTTCAGGCCCCAGGCCGCCTTGTTGATGAAGTCGTCCATGTAGCTCTCGTGGCTGCCGTCGTAGTTGCTGGCGAACAGCACGCGCGACTTGCCGTCGAGGAACACCCAGCGCGCGAAGTGGATGGTCTGCACCCGCGCCAGGTGGCCGTGCCCGAAGACATGGCGGCAGGCGTAGTCGATCGCGTACAGGATGAACTGCGTGAGCCAGCGCCGGAACAGCCCGGGCTTGACCGCACCGAGCGCCGTGAAGCTGTTGGTGAGGTCATGGTCCTCCAGTCCCTGCATCTCGACAACCGCGGCGCGGTCCGGCCGCGGGCAGAACTCGGGGTCGGTCTTTTCGTGGCGGCGCAGTTGCCAGACCAGGTACGCGGCCGTCAGGAGCAGCAGCGGCAGCAGGAGCGGAAGCTGCAGCACCAGCAGCACGAGCACCAGGAGTGCGAACAGCGGCGCGATCGCATGCAGGAAGTTGCGCAGCAGCCAGCCCGAGGGCGTGCGCTCGGGCGAGCTCAGCAGCAGCCGCCCCTCGAGCTGCTCGGCCTGCACGAAGGCCAGCAGCCGGTGCCGCAACGCCTGCGGGTCTTCCGCCTCGCCCGCGATGTCGCGCGGCACCTGCGAGGCCAGCGCACGCTGCAGCGCACTGTCCTCGCGGACCTGCCGCACGGTGCGGCCGATGCGGTTGACGTAGCCCGCGGCCGCCGACACCGAATGCGACTTGAGCCACGCGAGCAGGTTGCCGTCGGCGTCGAAACCCTCGCAGTGCGCGAAGATGCGTCGCAGGCCGTCGTCCGCAACCTGCGCGAACTCGGCCAGCTGGGTGCTGGCCGGACCATCGCATTCGCCGAGGAAGCTGATGTACAGCGGCGGCACGCGGGGCCGCGGCAGGTCGAAGGCCTCGAGGTCGCCGAGCGTGCCGTCGGTGAGCAGCGCGAAACGCGCGAAGTGCAGTCGCTCGAAACGGCCGAACGGAATCAGCGCGTTGCCGGGGTCGGCCATGCCGGGCTTCAGGTTCATGGTGTCCAGCAGCTTGCGCAGGCTGGACTCGCGGCCATCGGTGACCGCTGCGATCACCATGAAATGGGACTGGGGCGTCACCGCATCAGAACTTGAGGCAGAAGTCGATCAGCCGCTCCTTGCTCCAATAGACTTTGCCGAGGTACAAGCCGGGCCCGATGAGCCGGATCTCGTCCCGGATCCACTGCGCCACGATGGAGGTGTCGGAATAGTCGAGCACGATGCACGGCTTGCCGTCGAGCCAGCTCTCGCCCAGGTAGACCCTGGCGACGATGGCCTGCACGCCGAGGATGCTGACCTTGTTCTTCAACAGGCCCTTCTGGGCATCGAACACCTTCCCCTGCCAGCCGAAGAAATTGATGATCCTCGCGATCGACTCGGTATAGCGGGTGCCGGGCGAGATGATCGCGGTGCCCTCGGCCTCGCCGTTCGGAATCTCTCCCGGCGGGCTGGCGCGGAACAGGTCGTCGAGTTGCTGCTGCGACATGTCGAGCAGTTGCTGCACGTCATAGGCCATGTGCTCACTCCTGCGGGGAAGCCCCGTCGTTCACAAAGTTTCAGTCCTTCGGCGGGCTTCGTCAATTTGCCGAAAGAGGTGTGCGCCGCGCCTCGTCCAGCAAGGCATCGGCCGCCTTCTCCGCGATCATGTAGATCGCCGCGGCGACGAAGAAGCCCGGGATCCGCGGGAACACCGAGGCATCCACGACGCGCAGCCGCTGCACGCCATGCACCTTGAAGGCGCGGTCGAGCACGCCGCCCTCGCCGGCGGCGCCGATCGCGCAGGAGCACGAGGCATGGTGCCCCCACGCGGTGTTGCGCACATAGTCGGCCAGGCCTTCGTCGCTTTCGACCGACGCGCCGGGTGCCAGCTCCTCGGCGATCCATCCGCTCTTCAGCAGCGGCGCGCTCATGCGGCGCACGAAGCGGATCGCCTCCACCACGGCCTTCAGGTCCTCGCCGGCGTGATCGCTGCCTTCCTCGAAATAGTGGAAGTTCACCAGCGGCGTGTCGCGCGGATCGGCCGAACGCAGGCGCACGGTGCCGGCGCGATTGCGCGTATGGGCCTTGAGCACGGCCCAGGTCAACTGGTCGGGCTGGTCGCGGATCCACTTCGAGAAGCCGCTGAAGTAGCCTTCGAAGCGCGCCAGCAGCGCCATGCAGAAGAGATCGGGCTCCTCCTCCTGGACCGACGCGGCACGCGAGCGCTGGACCACGCCGAGCGCGGCGCCGTTGGACGCATACATGCCGCTGCGGCTGCGCTGCCACTGGCGCCACAGCGGGTCGCCGCGATCGAAGCGTGCGCCCTGCAGCACCCCCCACGGTGCCGGCATGCGGTGCGTGACGGCGATCTCGTAGCGATCCTGCAGGTTGCGGCCGACACCCGGCAGGTCGACCCGCACGGGAATGCCGTGCGCCTGCAGCTCGGGAGCCGGCCCGATGCCCGACAGCATCAGCAGTTGCGGCGTGTTGAAGGCGCCGCCGCACAGGACCACCTCGCGCCGGGCGCGCACTTCGCGCCGGGTGCCGGCGTCCTCGTTCGGCGCCGCATGGGCGCGGTAGAGCCGCGCGCCCTTCAGGTACTCGACGCCGCAGGCCTCGCCATCGGCATCGAAGAGCACCCGCGTGGCGAGCGCATCGAGTTCGATGTGCAGCCGGTCGGGACAGCGCGCCGCGACCTCCAGCAGCCGCTCGCGCACGCCGCTGCGGCGGTGGCCGGAGGTTGCGAGCGGCGTGTAGCAGATCCCTTCGAAGCTGCCGGGCCGCGAGCGCCGGGAATTCGGATCGCCCAGGCCGCCGCGCAACCAGCGCAGCGCGCTGCGCAGCGGGGTCGGCAGGCTGCGGGTGAAGCTGCTCGCGGTCTCGCGCAGCACCCGCAGCAGGCCGTCGTCGCCGAGCACCGACAGCGGGATCGACTTCTCGGTCCGCAGCCAGCCGCTCCAGCCATGGCCGGTCGGGTCCAGCCCGACATGCCGCAGCGCGCGCCAGACCGGCCGGTGCCGGCAGTCCTCGACGCGCTGCGCGTAGCGGCGCATGGCGGTCGCGCGCCACGAGGGGTCGCCGGTGAGCCGGGCGATGCGATTCCAGTCCGAGGCGTGCGGCAGCATGAAGATCATCGCGTTGTGCGAGGTGCAGCCGCCGAGGCCGGCGGCGCGCGGATAGAGCACGCCCTGCCCCGCCCGGTGCTTCCAGTCCCTGGCCTGCTGCGCCTCGTCGGCGTAGTGGCGCACGCGGAAGTCCCAGCGCAGCGCCGGGTTCTCGCAGGCGAAGGCATGGAAGGCCGGCACGTCGTAGTCGTCTGGCAGGCGGGCATCGCCGCTGCGCGGATCGCCGCCGGCATCGAGCAGGAAGACCCGCATGCCGGCCTCGGCCAGGCGGGCCGCCAGGGTGCCGCCGCCCGCTCCCGAACCGACGATCACGTAGTCCCAGTCACTCGCGTCGGCTCCGGGCATGCGTGGCGTTTCGATGGGGCTCAGAAGGTCTTCAGGAAGGCGATCAGCGCCCGCTTGTCGTCGTCGCTCAGTTCGGGCTCGCGGCCGAAAGCCTTTTCGTCGGCGCTCAAGCCCTCCTGCCGGTTGAACTCGGCGGTGCCGAAATAGTGGCCGCGGTTGATCACGAAATCGCGGCACTTGCTGAGTTCGAGCATCGGCTCGCGCAGCGCCGCGAAGTGCTTGCGCAGTTCTTCGTCGCTGGCACCGGCGGGCGCGCTTGCGAGCGCCAGCTTGAGCTTGACCAGCAGTTCGCCGACGTCCTTCACATGCGAGGCCTTGTCGCCCAGGTCGTTGCTTTCGGCGCGCAGCTTGAGATTGGCCAGCAGGTTCACCGGCACGCCCTCGGGGATCGGGCCGAGGACGATGTCGCCGTCCTTCTGCACCAGCCAGGGCAGCCAGCGGTGCAAGGCGCCCTGGAGCGGCCGCAGCGCCTCGGGCACGTAGCCGGCCGGGATCGTCACGACGCTGCGTTCAGTGGTGCGGTCGATGGTGCCGCCGACCTTGGCACCCAGCACCGCATCGGGCTTGCGCCTGTCGGGCCACAGCATCTGCTCGATCGCCTCGTCGAAGACCTTCATGCGGCCTGCGACCGAGGGGTCGCCGTTGGCATCGCCGACGGTGTTGTTGAGCAGGAAAGGCGCGGTCGACCAGACGCTGATCAGCGACGGCACGCGCGTATAGCCGCGCCCGCCCGCCGGCATCGCGTAAGGCCTGGGCTCGCCCGTGAACGGATCGCTCAAGGTCACGGTGCCGACCGAGGGCAGGCTCTTGTAGGTCTGCGACGAGAAGTTGTCCCAGATGTTGCCCTCCAGCGCATTGGTCGCCAGCGGGCTGCAGGCATTGGTGCGCAGCAAGGTGACGGGGATCCGCGTCTCGGTCGACAGGTAGTTGTTCTTGAGGAAGTCCGGCGCCTGCACGATCTTGCGCATCTGCGCCTTGTAGTCCTCGGTCTGGGTCCAGCCCCAGTAGCGCTTGAAGCAATCGACATAGCCCGGGCCCGCGCAGCGCGCCGGATTCAGCTCGAGCGAGGCCGGCAGCGGCGGCGCCTTGCTCGAATGGCAGCGCGCACAGGTGTTGGCGAAGGCCAGCTTGCCGCGCTGCAGCGTGGCGGCGTCCGCGCCCAGGTAGGTGTCGCCGCCGGGTGCGTCCTTCAGGCGGTCGGGCTGGGCAGCCTTGAGGAAGAACAGCGCGGTGTTCGGCGTCCCGGCTTCGGTCGCCTGCCAGTAGCTCGAGTTCTTCTGCGCCGAGGCGATCCTGATCGGCGTGATGGTCTTGCCGCCGATCACCGGATTGAAATGCAGCAGCCATTCCTCGCTGAACAGGCCGATGTTGAGGTAGACGCGGTTCAGCGCGCCCAGCAGTCCGACCGAATCGGCGCCGTCCTTGAGCACGTGCGGCGTGTAGACCACCGAATCGGCCTTCGAGAAGAACTCGGTCAGCGGCCCGCTGGCGATGAAGTCGTTGAACTGCTTGTTGTCGAGCTCGCCGCCCGCCAGCTTCTCGCGGCCGATGCGCCGCGCCATCTCCATTCGCGACGGAAAGTCGTAGACCGCGTTCATGGTGCGCGGATTGTTGATGCCGTCGGTCGAGACCAGCGAGGTGTCCATTGCGCCCGGCCGGTAGGTGTGGGCCAGCTGGTACATGTAGTTGGTCCGCCCCTCGGCCTTGTTGGCATTGAAGATGAAGAGCCGGTCGACCCACATGTACTGTGCGCCCACCGAGGAACTCAGGTTCTCGAACTTCGGATTGTTCGGATCGGCCGGCGGCTTCACCGGGCTGGGGCCGAGGTGGCAGAAGCCGCAGGACATGCCGACCCGGTAGGGGCGCACCAGGTCCTGGCGGTTGTAGTAGCTCGGATCGGTGTAGTACTTCTCGGCATCCCAGGCCTTGGCGGCCTTCTCGTCGAAGGCCGGATTCGGAAACAGGCGCAGCCCCGCGATGCCGGTGGCCCAGCCGTAGAAGGAGCCCACCGACTGCGTCGTGCCGTCGCCCAGCGGCTTGCCGCGCGAGCCGGTCGCGACGCCCGGGTACTTGCTCTCGTTCTCGAAGGGATCGGGCGCGCAGTCCTTGCTGCGGACGTCGAGCCAGAGGCCGCGGCGCGCCTTGTCGGGCCCCGCGGCGTTGCCGAAGCAGGGTTCGTTGACCAGGCCGAAGTACTGCCAGCGATTGGTCCGCGAATAGCCCAGGCTGGGGTGCGAGCTGATCACCTTCAGCAGGTCGAAGGCACCGAAGGTGTAGTCGGTCATCTGGGTCCAGAAGCGGTCGTTGCCGCCGCTCCAGACCAGCCACATGTTGCGGCCCTTGACTTCCTCGGGACTCAGCGCGATGCCGTTGTCCATGTCGTGGAAGTAGTCCTCGCCGGCGTGCGGGAACGAGGCCGCGTCGCGGCCGGCGATCTTCGCCTCGTCCTGCACCTCGCCGGGCTGCGGGCCCTTCGAGCAGGCCGCAAGCAGCACGCCGACGAGCAGCGGCAGCCATCGAGCGCCGCGGCGGATACCCTGATTCATTGCCATTCCTCCTGCGGCCAGCGCTTGGGTGAACGGGCCTTTCGAGAGCGCAGTGTGGAGGGGGCTCCAGGCATTGCCTATCGGCCATGCGACGTATGGCTATCGCTCGCCCCGGGTTGGGCTTTCTGCGTGTCGCCCGTACGCGCACCGCCGATGAGCAGCCAGGCGCTCAGCGCACTCAGCAGCGCGAGGGCGGCGCACAGGCCCATCACCCAGCGGAAGCCGGACACGAAGGCGGCATGGACCGTGTGCCTGAGCGCCGCGGCGGCGCTTGCATCGGCGCCCGGCGGCAGCGCGGCGCCGGCCAACTGGCTGCGCTGGGCCTGCATGAAGGCCACGGCCTCGGGCGAGGCGCCGATGTCGCGCAGGCCGGCTCCCAGGCGGGCGTCGAAGGCCCAGGCCATGACGAGGCCGAAGACCGCGATCGCCAGCACCGCGGCGGCGCGCGAGACCGCGTTGTTGACGCCCGAGGCGATGCCCGCGAGATCCGGGCCGACGGCGTTCATCACGGTGGTGGTGAGCGGCGCGACGGTCACCGTCATGCCGAATCCGAGCACCACCACCGCCGGGAAGAAGGAGGTCCAGTAGCCGGCGCCGACGCCCGGCAGCGCGAACAGCGCGAAGCCCAGGGCCGCGATGCCGGGCCCGACCACCAGCGGCAGGCGCGGACCGAAGCGGTCGACCAGTTGTCCGGCCCAGGCCGACAGCGCGAACATGATCAGAATGAACGGCAGCAGCGCCGCACCGGCCACGGTGGCCGAGTAGCCCTGCACCTGGATCAGGTTGAGCGGAAAGAAGTAGAGGCCGCCCCCGAGCGCCGCATAGAGCAGCAGCGTGAGCAGGTTGGCGCCGCCGAAATTGCCGATCCGCAGCAGCGACAGGGGCAGCATCGGCGAGCGAACCCGCAGCTCGACGGCGACGAAGGCCACGCTCGCCGCCATGCCGCCGAGCAACGCAGCCCGCACGGCGGTGGCATCCCAGCCCTGGGTCGGCGACTCGATGAACGCATAGACGATGCCGCCGAGCGCGAGCGTCGCCAGCGCCGCGCCCCGGAGATCGAGCCGCTCGCCGGCTGCCGCGCCGCCGCGGCTCTCGGGCACGTGGCGCCAGACGATCCACAGCACCACGGCGGCCATCGGCAGGTTGACCAGGAAGGCCCAGATCCACGAGTAGCGATCGACCAGGAAGCCGCCCAGCACCGGCCCGAACGCGGCCGTGATGCCGCTCGCGCCCGACCAGGTGCCGATCGCCCGGCCGCGCTCCTTCTCGGGATAGGAGGCGCTGATGAGCGCCAGGCTGCCGGGCACCAGCAAGGCGCCGCCGACGCCCTGCATTGCACGCGCCGCGATCAGCTGCTGCACCGTGCCTGCCAGCGCGCAGCCCACCGAGGCCAGCGCGAACAACGCCACCCCGAGCGCGAAGATCCTGCGGCGGCCGAAATGGTCGCCGAGCGAGCCGCCGACCAGCAGCAGCGCAGCCAGGAACAGGGCATAGGACTCGACCACCCATTGCGCCTGGAACGCGCTCGCACGCAGGTCGGCCTGGATCGCCGGCAGCGCGACATTGACCACGGTGCCGTCGATGAAGGCCATGCTCGAGCCGACGATGGCCGCGGCGAGCACCCAGGGCCTGGAGGCCGGCGGGCAATCGGCCGCCTCGCAGCCGTAGCGGATCAGGCTGTCGTCCCCGGGTGGTTTGCCGATCTGAGGCATGCGGCAGTATGCGGCCCCATGCGGTGGCGGACAATCACCGGCGCATGACACGCTGCGACGCCCTGGCCACCGAGGTCGCCGAATCGGCTCGCGGGCGGCGTCGGCCGGGGGCCCGGGGCCGAGCGCCGGCCACGGGTCCGCCTCGAGCCTCGTGATAGATTGCGCGCCGGGAAGTCTCCCGGGCCGGCGTGCTCGAAAAGAACGGAAAAGGATCGGAATGGGACCCTGGCTGACCAGGATGCTGAAGCGCATCGTGCTGCTGCTGGGCATCGTTTTCGTCACCCTGCTCGCGGTGCGCACCTACGATGTGCAGCGCGGTCCGCCGCTCGAACCCTGGCACACGCACGTGCCGCGCGAATTGTCCGGCGACGAGATCCGGAAGGCCGACTGGCCGGCCTGGCTGGCGGCCGAGAACGCGGCCTTCGACGAGGTCCGGCAACAGGTCAGCGAGAAGCTGCCGCCCGAGCTGAAGACGCCCTCCAACCGCTATTTCGACGGCAGCCCGATCTACCCGGGCCACTTCCGCCAGGACTGGAACCGCTCCTACGTCCTCGATCCGCAAGGTCCGCCGAAGGGTGCGGTGGTGCTGCTGCACGGCCTGACCGATTCCCCCTACAGCCTGCGCCACGTGGCCACGCTGTACCGCGACCGCGGCTTCGTGGTCGTGGCCATCCGGATGCCGGGCCACGGCACGGTGCCCGCGGGGCTGACCCATGTGCAGTGGGAAGACTGGTCCGCCGCGACCCGGCTCGCGGTGCGCGAAGCCCGCCGCCGCGTGCCGGCGCCGCTGCCGCTGCACGTCGTCGGCTTCTCCAACGGCGGTGCCTTGGCGACCAAGTACGCGCTCGATGCCATCGACGACCCGAAGCTCGCGCGGCCCGACCGGTTGATCCTGATCGCACCGATGATCGGCATCACCGAGTTGTCGCGCTTCGCCGGAGTGTTCGGCTGGCCGGCGATCTTCCCGGCTTTTGCCAAGGCGGCCTGGCTCGGCATCGTGCCCGAGTTCAATCCCTTCAAGTACAACTCGTTCCCGGTCAACGGCGCCCGCCAGTCCTCGCTGCTGACGCGCGACCTGCAGGCCCATGTGGCGCGCGAGGAGCGCGACGGCCGGCTCGACCAGCTGCCGCCGATCCTGACGTTCCAGTCGCTGATCGACTTCACGGTCAGCACCCGTGCCATCGTCACCGGCCTCTATGCGCGGCTGCCGGCCAACGGCAGCGAACTGGTGCTGTTCGACCTCAACCGCAGCGTCAAGTTCGGACCGCTGCTGCGCTCCGGCAGCGACCTGCGGCCCGACCGGGTGTTGCCGCCGGCCCCGCGGCGCTTCCGCACGACGCTGGTCACCAATGCCGACATCCACAGCCGGGAGGTCGTCGAACAAGTGACCGAGGCCGGAGCGACCACGGTCCAGACGCGGCCGATCGGGCTCGAGTTCCCGCTCGAGGTGTTCTCGCTCTCGCACCTGGCCCTGCCCTTCCCGATCAGCGACCCGTTGTACGGCATCCGGCCCGACGACAGCGACGACTTCGGCGTCAACCTCGGCGCCCTGGCCGTGCGCGGCGAGCGCGGCGGCCTGATCGTCAGCCTGGATTCGCTGACCCGGCTGTCCTCGAACCCGTTCTACGAGTTCATGGCCGAGCGCATTGGGGCTGTGATCAAGTGACTCGCCCCCAGGTCGGGCTCACTGCGTGTAGCCCGCCCACCCCCTGCCGGGGGCAACACCAGCGGCCCGGCGAAGCCGGTTCCGCGGTGGCACTGTTGCTCGCCCCCAGGTTGGGCTCACTTCGTGTAGCCCGCCCACCCCCTACCGGGGGCAACACCAGCGGCCCGGCGAAGCCGGTTCCGCGGTGTTTCACCAACGGGCGTGGCTGCGCCGGCCAAAGCATTCGGCGCTGTGGATTTTCTACGGCTGCGCGCAGCGCGCCTGTTCGTGGGCAGTCGCGGAACCGGCTTCGCCGGGCCGCTGACTGCGCCCCCGGTAGGGGGTGGGCGCCCGGACACGAAGTGCCGGGCAACCTGGGGGCGAGCTATGCATGCATCCAGAACGCGCTCTCCGCGAATTCCTCGCCATTCCACCAGCCGGCCTTGCCGGTGCCGCGGCTGAAGTTGCGCGCACCGGCCTGGCTCTGCAGTGGCGCGACGACGTCGCCCGCGGCATTGCGGCGTGCGCTCGTGGTGCCGGTCTCCGGCACCACGGCCACGATGTGGCCCGAGCGGCCGTCTTCCTTGCGCCGCGCGACGATCAGACCGATGGCGCCCTGGTTGGCGGCCTGCTGCAATTCAGTCACGGTGGCGCTGCGGCGCCAGCCGAAACCCTGGCCGAAGTCGCGCAGCCAGCGGAACAGGTCGTTGGCGCGCATCTCGGTGATCGTATGGCCGATCAGTGGCGCCACCTGCGTCCCGCCCGCCAGCGAAAGAATGGCCGGCGTGGTCCACCAGACACGCGGCAGGTAGACGCCCGCGAGGTGGCAGTAATCGTGGCTGTAGATGTTGCAGAAGGTCAGACCCGCGCGAGGCTGGTAGCGCTTGTGCGCCGGATTCTCGACCGCCAGCCATTCGACGATGGCGCCGAGTTCGCCGCGCAGCGCCTCGGCACTGCGGCCCTGCCGGCCCGGCTGCTTTGCTTCGTTCAGCGAATGGGCGTTGGCCAGCTCGCGGCGCCGGGTCACGCTGCCGGGTGCCCGCGGCATGCCCACGGCCGGCGGCGTGAAGGCTGCCGTCAACGCCGTCGCCCGGGCGCTCTTGGCCGCTGCTGCGCGCCCGGGCACGGGTGCCGGCGCCAGGAACTTCATCGACGCGAAGCCGCGCAGCAGCGCACCGGACAGCGCCGTCTCGACCTCCATGAAGCCTTTGACCGCGGTGCCCGTCACGGCGCGCACCGTGTGCCCGCTCGGCAGGTTCGCGACCACGTTGGCCTGCGGCGGCGCGCTGATGACCGGCGCGCTGCGCAGGCGCAGCATGCCGTCGGTCGTGGTCACCACCATCGCCTGGCCCCGGGCGCTCGGCGGCGCGGGCGGTGGAACGATGGCAACGCCCGGCGGGACATCGACCGCCGGCGCCGAGTCGCCGGCCAGCGCGACGCTGCGCGAGAGCTGGATGAAGTCGAACAGCAGCTCGCCATAGAAGCTGGTGCCGTTGAAGTAACCCTGCTTGAGGCCCTTGGCCGGCTTGAAGCCGCCGGTGTTGTAGGCGATGCCCACCGCGGCGAGTTCGAGGTCGCCGAGCGAGGAGCGGTTCTGAAAACCCAGCTTCCGAAGCGCATGGAGCAGCTCGTCCAGGCATTGGCCCAGCGTCTGCTCGAACTGCTCGTAACGCCGCTCGAGAAAGTAGTCCGGGTCGGACACGAAGAACTGCAGGTCGCGCTGAAACATGCCGTAGCCATGGCAGAACTTGTCGGGCCGCGCCGCCACCGCCGTGTAGCCCGGCACCTGCGCCGCCATGTCGACCAGCGCCTGGTGCGCGATCGCGAACATCCGGTCGCCGTTCGGCCGCGCCAGCAGCTCTGCCTTGGTGGTCGGGAAGGCCCGGCGTCCCTTGTCCGCGTCGAGCGTGTCGCCGACGCAGAGCGCGAGGATTCGCGCCGTCGGCAGGTTCTTGCGGCGCAGCAGTGGCCAGATGTGGCCGGTCTCCTGGCAGGCGATGGCGGCGATCATGTCCACCGTCATCGGGGTGCCGGCCAGCAGCGGAACGATCCGCGGCTGGAACTCGGTCTTGAACCACAGGATGTCCGAACGATCAGGCATGGGCCCCCCTTGCGCTGCGCAGGGCCCGACGATAGGAGCCCGCCCCGCGGCCGGCAATCGGCCGTCGGAGATAGGGGCGGTTCAGGCGTGGCGGGCGGCCGCCTGGCGGGTCCTCAGCGTACTGCAGACCGCCGCCACCGCGGCGCAGCAGGCGGCGAGCGCGAGGGCGATCACCTGCCCCTTGCCGTCGTGCGGGCTCCAGAAGCTGAAGATGCCGGCCAGCAGCACCGCCCCCAGGGTCTGGCCCGTGAGCCGCGCGGTGCCCAGCATACCGCTCGCCGCGCCGCTGCGGTGCGGCGGTGGCGTGGTCACGATGGTGTGGTTGTTGGGCGACTGGAACAGTCCGAAGCCCAGCCCGCACAGCGCCATGCGCCAGACGATGTCGCCGTTGCCCGGCTGGGCCGGCAGTGTCGCCAGCAGCGCCAGGCCGGTGGCCAGCAGGGCCAGCCCGATGCCGCCGAGCAAGCCGTCCGGATATCGACCGATCAGCCGACCCGCGATCGGCGCCATCACGACGATCGCCAGCGGCCAGGCGGTGATCAGCAGGCCGGCCTCGAAGTGCGAGCGCCCGTAGGTGTCGAGCAGCAGGAAGGGCAGCGCGATGAAAGACAGCATCTGGGCACAGAAGGCGCCGACCGAGGTGCCCATCGAGAGCGCGAATACCGGGATGCGCAGCAGGTCGACCGGGAACAGCGGCAGCGCGAGCGCGGCCTGCCGTCGCAGGTAGACGACGCCGACCGCCACGCCGGCCAGCAGCAGCGCCCAGGCCAACGGCCCGCCGCCCTGCCCCGTTTCGCCGCGCACGCCCAGGCGGTCGGCACCGATGAAGATCAGCGCGAACATCGCCACGTTGAGCGCGACATCGACGAGAGAAAAGCGAACGCCGGACGACTTCGCGGCATTGACCGGCAGTGCCCTCAGTCCGAGCACCAGCACCAGCGCCCCAAGCGGCACGTTGAGCGCGAACAACCAGGGCCACGATGCCACCGACAGGATCCCGGCCGCCACCGACGGGCCGGCCACCGAGGCGGTCGCCACCACCATCGAATTGATGGCCATGCCGCGCCCGAGCTGGGCCGACGGATAGATGAGCCGGACCAAGGCGGCATTGACGCTCATGATGCCGGCGGCACCCAGCCCCTGCAGCGCACGGCCGGCGATCAGCATGCCGAGCGAGTTCGACAGCGTCGCGATCAGCGACGCCGACGCGAACAGCGCCATGCCGGTGAGATAGACGCGCCGAAAGCCGATCCGGTCGCCCAGCGAGGCCAGCGGCAGCAACATCACCAGCGTGGCGATCTGGTAGGCGTTGACGACCCAGATGGCATGCGCCGGATCGGCCCGCAGCTCGCGCGCGATGCCCGGCAGCGCGAGGTTGACGATGGTGCCGTCGAGCACCGCCACCGCGATGCCGAGGATGACCACCACCATGGCGTGCCGGCGCTGCGGCTGCGGCAAGCCGTCGCGGGCGACGCGGGCGGCCGGGGCCGCGGCGATGGCCGACACCGCCTCAGCCCGCCTGGCAGGCGGCCGGGCGCCGGCCGTCCAGGGTGAGCCAGGTCAGGACGACCGCGATCAGCGCGCCGCCCGCCATGCCGGTCACCATCGGCAGCGGCCGGCCGTCGGTGAACAGCCCGACCACCGCCATCACCAGCGCGCCGGTCAGCATCTGCAGCGTGCCGAGCAGGGCCGACGCCGTGCCGGCGATGGCACCATGCTGCTCGAGGGCCAGCACCGAGGTGGTGGGAATCACCAGGCCCATCAGGCCGCTGGCGATGAAGTACAGCACGATCAGCACCGCCAGCCGGTCGCCGCCGCTGGCGAAGTAGGCGAACATCGCGAGCATCACCGCGCCGCAGGCGCAGACGCTGGTCTTCACTACGCGCTCGATCCCGAAGCGCTCGCACAACGGGCCGTTGAGCTGCGCGGCGGCGAAGAAGGCCGCTGCGTTGACGCCGAAGGCCACGCTGTACAACACCGGCGACAGGCCGTAGTGGTCGATCATCACGAAAGAGGAGTTCGCCAGGTAGGTGAAGAAGCCGGCCATGGCGAAGGCGCCGATGAAGACCAGCCCGAGGTAGTGCCTGTCGCGCAGCAGCACGCCGTAGGCCGAGAACGCGCTGCCCAGGCTGCTTTCGACCCGCTCCTCGGCCGGCCGCGTCTCCTTGAGCACCATGGCGACGGTCGCCAGGCCGATCACGGCCGCCAGCGTGACAGACCAGAACACGCCGCGCCAGCCGGTGAAGGCGATCACCGCGCTGCCGGCCAGCGGCGCCAGGATCGGCGACACGCTGAAGACCAGCATCAGCAGCGACATCAGCCGCGCCGCGTCGGTCCCGGTGTGCAGGTCGCGCACCACGGCACGCGGGATCGCCATGCCGGCTGCGGCGCCCAGGCCCTGGACGAAGCGAAGCGCGATCAGCGTCTCGATGCGGGTGGCCAGCGCACAGCCGATGCTCGCCAGCGCGAACAGGCCGAGGCCGACATAGAGCGGCGGCTTGCGGCCCACCATGTCGGACACCGGGCCGTAGAGCAATTGCCCGACGCCGAGCGAGATGAAGAAGGCGGTCAGGCTCATCTGCACCGGCCCGATGCCGGCGTGCAGGCTGCTGCCGATCTCGGGCAGGGCCGGCAGGTACATGTCGATCGCGAACGGGCCGATGGCCGACAACAGGCCCAGCACGATCGCGATCTTGAAGAAGCGCGAGGAAGTCATGGACCGATTGTCGCCAAGGCGGCGATGGACCGTCGGCAGCGAAGCGAGCCAGCCTGTGTTAGGGCCTGTTCACACTATGAACAGGCCCTGGACGTCAGAAGAGATGCCCGCTGTCGCTCTCCGGCCGGGCACCCTCGATGGCCAGCATGCGCAGCTTCGACACCGCGCCGCCATGGGCCGAGAAACCGCCCCACTTGCCGCCCGCCGCCAGCACTCGGTGGCAAGGGACGACCGGCGCGAAGGGGTTGAGGCCGAGCGCCTGACCGACCGCGCGCGCCAGGCCCTTGTCGCCGAGTTCGGCCGCAATGTCGCCGTAGCTGCGGGTGCGTCCGGGCGGAATGCGGCGCGCGATCGCGTAAACGCGCTGGTGGAACTCGCTGATGCCCTCCATGTCGAGCACGATGTCATCGAGGGCCAGCGGCTGGCCGGCGAGCATCGCACGGATGCCCGCGATCGCGGGCGCCACCGCCGATGGCGCCTCGGCCTCCGCCAGCCCCGGAAAACGCCGCCTCATGCGCGCGCGGGTAGCGCCCTCCTCGCCCTCGGGCAGCTGGACGCCGACGATGCCGCGCGGGCCCCAGGCGATGCCACAGGCGCCGATGGCCGTGTCGAAGAGTGCGAAGCCGTTCGGATGCATCGCCGGTGGCCCGCCTCACGCCGTGCACGAAGCCGCCGGCTGTCCCGGCAGCGCGGCAACGCTGGCCGCGATCGCATCGGCCAGTTGCGAGGCGACGCGCTGCGCACCCTGCGCCAGCGCATCGATACCGCCCCCCACCGGCTCCGACACCGAGATCCGGCAGCCGACGCCCGGCCCCTCGTCGGTCCGGCGCAGGGTCCAGCTGAAGGCCGCATCGACCCGGCTGCCCTCGACGGCATCGAACTGGCCCATCTGCACCGCGATGCGGATCGCCGGCTGGCCGCGGGGGCGGCCGGACTTGCTGACGTCGACCGCTCCGAGCCGCGCGGCCACCGCGCTGCCCAGCGCATCGTGCAATTCGCTCTCGAACGAGGAAGACCAGCGATGCTGCTCGAGGATCTCGACCTGCGGCCCGGCGGCCGCATCCTTCTGCCGCACCACCAGTTGCGGCCGGACGAATCGCTCGGGCATGGCGATCGGCGCGAGTTCGATGTAGAGCGGCGCGGCTGCGGCGGCCGGCGCCCGCGCAGCCGGCGCGGCGGTCTCCGCCAGGCTGTAGAACTGGGTGCGCGTACTGCCGCAGCCCGCCGCCGCCAGCATCGCCGCCGTGAAAAGCCATGCGCCCGGGCGCAACGTCGTCGATCTCATTTCTGCTTGTCCTCCGGCTTGCCGCGGATCAGGGATTCGGGATGGCGCTCTAGGTAGTCGGTCAGGACGCGCAGCGAGCCCGCGGCCCGCGTGACCTCCTGCAGCGTCTGGCGCAGATCCTGCTGCAGCGGCGCGTCGTCGGCGATCGTCTTCTCGGCCGAGTTCAGCGTCCGCCGCACATCCTTCATGGCCGCGGCCATCTCGGGCGTCAGGTCGTCGTGGATGCGCCTGACCAGCTGTTCGGCGCTGCCCAACGTCTTGTTGAGCGTGCCGATCGCCTTGCGCAGATCGTTGCTGATCTCATCGAACGGCACCTTGTTGAGCTTGCGCGCGATGTCCGACACCTGCGCCTGCAGTTCGTCCAGGCTGTTGGGCGTCGTCGGCAGCTCCAGCGGCGTGCGTTCGATGTCCAGCGTGGCCGGCTTGGCGTCGGGGAAGAAGTCGATCGCCACATAGACCTGCCCGGTCAGGAGGCTGCCGGTGCGCAGTTGCGCGCGCAGCCCCTTGCTGACCAGGAAGCGCCAGCGCTCGAGTTGCGACAACTGGCCTTCCTTGCCCGGATCGGAGCCCCGGCGCCGCAGGCGGTCGGGGTAGATCTGCACCACCACCGGCATCTTGAACTCGCGCTCGGTGCGGTCGAACTCGACCCCGATCGACTTGACCTCGCCGATCACGACGCCGCGGAAGTCGACCGGCGCCCCGGGCGACAGCCCGCGCAGCGACTGGTTGAAATACAGCAGCATGGTGCGCGACGGACCGTCCGGCTCCTTCATTGCCGTGGTTTCGTCACCCGCCAGCATGAAGGCTGCGTTCTCCTGCGCCACCGGTCCGTTCTGGTCGTCGGGCGACTGGAAGGCGATGCCGCCCAGCAGCACCGTGACCAGCGATTGGGTCCGCACCTTGAGGCCGCTCGCATTGAGGTCGACATCGAAGCCGCTGGCATGCCAGAACCGGGTGTTGACGCCGACGAACTTGTCGTAGGGCGCGTTCACGAAGACCCGCAGCGTGACGGCGCGGCCATCGCCATCGAGCTCGTAGGCCGCGACCTGCCCCACCTTGATGCGCCGGAAGTACACCGGCGAACCGATGTCGAGCGAGCCGATGTCGCGTGACTTGAGCAGGAACTGCCGGCCCGAGGCATCGCGCGTGACGATCGGCGGGGTCTCGAGGCCGGCGAATTCGCCGGCGGTCTCGTCCGAGGTGCCCGCGTCGGCGCCGATGTAGGCGCCCGAGAGCAAGGTTCCGAGCCCGGAGATGCCCGTGGTGTCGAGCCGCGGGCGCACCACCCAGAAGCGGGTGTCCTGCGCGGTGAAGGCGCTGGCCTCCTTCTTGAGTTGCACCAGCACCCGCACATGCGAGCGGTCGGAGGCCAGGCGGATGCTCTGCACGGTGCCGATCTGCACGTCCTTGTACTTGACCGCGGTCTTGTTGGCCTCGAGGCCCTCGGCGCTCTTGAAGGTCAGCACGATCTCGGGACCGCGGTCCATCAGGATCCGGGCGACCAGCGCCACGCCGACCATCGCGGCCACGATCGGGATCAGCCAGATCAGCGAAGGCAGCCAGTTGCGCCGCCTGACGACCCTCGGCGCGGACCGCGGCGGCGGGGGCTCGGGTCGGATGGCTTCGTCACTCATATCGGTTCATTGTCCATTGTTGTTTCTTCAGGACCCGCAGCGGCCTCGGCGGCGTCCCAGGTCAGCCGCGGATCGAAGCTCAGCGAGGCCATCATGGTCAGCACCACCACCGCGCCGAAGGCCGCAATGCCGACGCCGGCCGTGATCTCGGCGAAGCCATGGATGCGCACCAGTCCGGCCAGCAGCGCCACCACGAAGACGTCGAGCATCGACCAGCGGCCGATCACCTCGAGCATGCGATAGAGCTTGGCCCGCTCGAGCTGGCGCCAGGTGCTGCGGCGCTGGGCCGTGATGTTCAGCAGGATCAGCGCGCTGAGCTTGAACAGCGGCACCAGGAAGCTGGCGATGAAGATCAGCGCCGCCAGCCCGTAGGCGCCGGTCACCCAGAAATAGATGACGCCGCTCAGGATGGTGTCCTGCTGGGTGCCCAGCAGGCTCTTGGTGATCATCACCGGCAGCAGGTTGGCCGGCAGGTAGAGGATCGCGGCGGCGACCAAGTAGGCCCAGGTGCGCTGGATGCTGCCGGGCTTGCGCGCGTGCAAGTGGGTGCCGCAGCGGGCGCAGGGCTCGCCCTCGACCGCGCCTCGCCAGGTGGTGCCGCAATGGTGGCAGGCCATCAGCCCCTGCGATCCCGCGGTCTCGACGGTCACGTCATCACTTGGCGCAGGACCCTCGCGCCGCAGTGCCTTGGCAATGGCCTTGGGAATGGCCCGGGGAATGGCCCGGCGGCTCATTCGTCCTGCCCCGGCCGCGGCTCGAAGGCCATTTCCCAGAAGGTCCGAGGGTTGAACGACAGCACTGCGGTCAGCAGCACGGTGAGCCCCATGAAGGCCCAGAGCGCCGGGCCCGCGATCACCTGGGCCAGGCTGCCGAGCTTGATGATCGCCACCAGCACGCCGAGCAGGAACACCTCGATCATGCCCCAGGGCCGCAGCGCCACCAGGGCGTTGACCAGCACGTCGAAACCCGCCGGCCGGCGCTCGTAGCGCAGCGGCACCAGCAGGTAGAACAGGATGCACAGCTGCAGCAGCGGGAACAGCAGCGTGGTCGCCAGCACCAGCAGCGCCACTGGCGACATGCCTTCCATGCTGAGCGCCACCACCGCGCCGACCAGCGTGGTCTGGCTGCTGATGCCCTGGAGCTCGATCTCGACGATCGGGAACAGGTTGGCGATGGCGAACAGGATCAGGCAGGCCACGGTGAGCGGCAGCACGCGGGCGCTCTGGTCGCCAGGGTGGCGGTCGAGTTCGGTGCTGCAGCGCGGGCAATGAGACACCTCGCGGCGGCGCAGCCGCACGCGGCGGTAGACCGCGTCGCAGCCTTCGCAAACGATGGCGTCGGGGACTTCTTTCATGGATTTGTGCAGCTATTGTCAGGCAAGCGCAAAGCTGCTGCTGCGACCTATTCGCCGGCGGTTTCTTCCACCGGCTCGCGGCCGTTCAGCGGCTGGATCGGGCGATGATTGTCCCGAAACAAGCGGCGGAAGCCATCGATCTGCGCCCGCGACATCTCGATCGGGCGCTCCAGCACCACCCAATGCACCCGCTCGGTGCACGGCGGGGTGGTCAGCGAGCCGGCGTACAGCATGGGCGCGTGGAAATGGAACCGCGCCAGGCGATGCTCGACGCCTTGATGGACGACCTTGTTGCCCGCTGCGCCTTCCAGATCCAGTTCGAGGGTGTGGCCGTTGTTGACGAGCCGACCCGCGGCCTTGCCGTAGCGGATATCGGCATCGTGCTGTGCCAGCGCCTTGGCCTTGGCCGCAGGCAGGTCGACCGGCGACTGCTGCTGTCCGGTCTTGCAGATCACGTTGTCGGGTGCCAGCGCAGCCCACTCGGCGGGACCGGTCTTGCCGCCATAGGACCCGTGCGCGTGTTCGAGCGCCGAGGCAGCGGCGCAGAGACTGAAAGCGAAAGGCCCCGCGAGTGCGGGGCGAGAGAGGCTGGGCATGGGAGTTTGCAACTGTCGTGAATGACTGCGACCTCCGGAAGTGGAGCGCAGGCGCCGTAGCGCCGCGAGATTTTCGAACCGGCGCAATCCCGCTCCGGGAAGAGCGGCTAGCGACCCCTCCTTTCGTTTCGAGGGAAACTTCCGCCCTCACGACACTCAGGTGCGGCGTCGTCCTCCTCGTGCATTTGCGGTCGGGTACACCTGGGCGTTGGACTTGACGTTCCTGACGCGCACGATCTCGTGCAAGCAGATCCGGCTCGCGATCGCGGCGCGAGCGTGGGCCACCGCTGGGTGCTAGAGGCGCGGACGCCCATCCTCCCCCACGTGCGCCGCCAGGAAGTCCAGAAGCGCCCGCACGCGCGCCGGCAAGCGCCCGGGCTTGCCGAGGTAGACCGCATGGATCGGCGCGAAGTCGCCGGGGTTGAAAGCCTCCAGCACCGGCACCAGCCGGCCGGCATCGATGTCGGCCTGCACCTGGTACAACGACAACCGCCCCAGGCCGACGCCCGCCAGCAGCAGCGCGCGCAGGGCCTCGCCATCGCCGGCTCGAACGTTGCCGTTGACTGGCATGTCGATCACCCGGCCGTCGACCGAGAGCGGCCAATCGGGGACGCTGCGCCGGTAGGTGAAGCCGAGCCGGTTGTGCGCTTCGAGCTCCTCCGGCGTGTAGGGCGTGCCATATCGGGCGAGATAGGCGGGTGCGCCGACGATCGCCTGTCCGGTGGCGCCGAGCCGCCGGGCCACCAGATCGGACGGCGGCAATGTGCCCCAGCGAATCGCGACGTCGGCACGCTCCTCCATCAGATCGACAACGCGGTCGGTCAGCACGATGTTGAGCGTGATCTGTGGGTGCAGTTCGAGAAAGCGCGGCACCAACGGGATCAGCACCTGCTGCCCGAAGGGAACGCTCGCGTTGATGCTGACCTGACCGCTCGGCGCCGCGCCCGCTGCCGCACAGCGCTCGGCCTCGTCCATGTCGGCCAGAACGCGCACGCTGCGCTCGTAGAAGAGCTGGCCTTCGGCCGTGAGCTGCAGCTTGCGCGTGGAGCGGTGCACGAGTTGGGCGCCGAGCCGCGCCTCGAGGCGGCCGATCAGCTTGCTGACCGCCGAGGGCGTCATTCCCTGGGCGCGGGCACCGGCCGAGAAGCTGCCGCGCTCGACCACTTGCACGAAGGCTTCCATCTCGCCGGAACGGTTGATCTCGGAGCGGGGCATTTGTGACTTCAATTCACAAGATTATGTCGGTCCGGCATTCTATTCATGCTCCCGCGAAGCCGGCACAGTCATGGCCATCATGCCCATCGCCCTCCTCGCCCTCACCGCCGGTGCCTTCGGAATAGGGACCACCGAATTCGTCATCATGGGCCTGCTGCTGCAGGTGTCCGCCGATCTCCAGGTCTCGATCGCGACCGCCGGCCTGCTGATCTCGGGCTACGCGCTCGGCGTCGCGGTCGGCGCGCCCCTGCTGACCATCGCCACCCGCCGCCTGCCGCGCAAGACCGTGCTGCTCGGGCTGATGGCCATCTTCACGCTCGGCAACATCGCCTGCGCCATGGCCGGCAGCTACGAGCTGCTGATGGCCGCGCGGGTCGTCACCTCGCTGGCGCACGGCACCTTCTTCGGCGTCGGCGCGGTGGTCGCCACCGGCCTGGTGCCGCCGGAGCGCCGCGCCTCGGCGATCGCCATCATGTTCACCGGGCTCACCGCGGCGACGCTGCTCGGCGTGCCGGCCGGCGCCTGGCTCGGCCTGCACTTCGGCTGGCGCTCGACCTTCTGGGCGGTGGCGCTGATCGGGGTCGCCGCCTTCACCGTGCTGGCGCTGTTCGTGCCGCGCGGCCGGGTCGATGCCGCACCGTCCCCGCTGCGCGACGAACTCGCCGTGCTGGCCCGCCCGCAGGTGCTGCTCGGGCTCGCGATGACGGTGCTGGGCTTCGCCGGCGTGTTCGCCGTCTTCACCTACATCCAGCCGCTGCTGACCCGCGTCACCGGTGTCACGGAGGCCGCGGTGTCGCCGATCCTGCTGCTGTTCGGCGGCGGACTGGCCGTCGGCAACCTGCTGGGCGGCCGGCTGGCCGACCGCGCGCTGATGCCGTCCCTGCTGGGCTCGCTGGTGGCGCTGGCCGCGGTGCTCGGCGCGATGCAGTGGCTGGTCCGCACGCCCTGGACCGCGGTGGTGTTCGTGCTGCTGCTGGGCATCGCCGCCTTCGCCACCGTCGCCCCGCTGCAGCTGCGGGTGCTCGACAAGGCGGCGGGCGCGGGACAGAACCTGGCCGCCAGCCTCAACATCGCGGCCTTCAATCTCGGCAACGCGCTGGGGGCCTGGGTCGGCGGCGTCGTCATCGAGCGCGGGCCCGGCCTGCAGGCGCTGGGCTGGGTGGCGGCGCTGCTGACGCTGGCCGGGCTCGCGATCGCTCTCTGGAGCCGGGCACTCGATCGACGGCTTCCGGCGGCCGTGGCCACCGCCTGCGCCTGAAGCGCCCCACCCGTTCACACACGCAAACAAGGACCCACCATGGAATACCGCTATCTCGGCCACTCGGGCTTCAAGGTCCCGGCCCTCGGCTTCGGCGCCGGCACCTTCGGCGGCGAAGGCCCGCTGTTCAGCGCCTGGGGCAACACCGATGTCGCCGGGGCGCGCCGCATCGTCGACATCTGCCTCGACGCCGGCGTCAACCTGTTCGACAGCGCCGATGTGTACTCGAGCGGCGCTTCCGAATCGATCCTGGGCGCGGCCATCCAGGGCCGGCGCGACAAGGTCATCCTGTCGACCAAGCTCGCGCTGCGCGCGGGCAATGGACCGAACGATGTCGGCGCCTCGCGCCATCATCTGGTCCAGGGCGTCGATGCCGCGCTCCGGCGCCTGGGCACCGACACCATCGACCTGCTGCAGTTGCATGCCTTCGATGCCATGACGCCGGTCGAGCAGGTGCTGCGCACCCTCGACGACCTGGTCCGCGCCGGCAAGGTGCGCTACATCGGCGCGTCGAATTTCTCCGGCTGGCAATTGATGAAATCGCTGGCGGCGTCCGATCGGCTCGGGCTCTCGCGCTATGTCGCCAACCAGGCCTACTACTCGCTGGTCGGCCGCGACTACGAATGGGAGCTGATGCCGCTCGGACTCGACCAGGGCATCGGCGCGATCGTCTGGAGCCCGCTCGGCTGGGGCCGCCTGACCGGCAAGATACGGCGCGGCCAGCCGCTGCCGGCCGGCAGCCGGCTGCACGACACCGCCGGTTTCGCGCCGCCGGTGGACGACGAGCGGCTCTACCGCGTGGTCGACGCGATGGACCAGGTGGCCGAGGAGACCGGCAGGACGCTGCCGCAGATCGCGCTCAACTGGCTGCTTCGGCGCCCGACCGTGGCCAGTGTGCTGATCGGCGCCCGCGACGAAGCGCAACTCGTGCAGAACCTCGGTGCGCTGGGCTGGGAGCTGACGGCCGAGCAGATCGCGCGCCTCGACGCAGCGAGCGCGGTGACGCCGCCGTACCCCTACTACCCTTACTGGAACGGACAGTTCGCGGAGCGCAGTCCGGTCGCCGTTTCGCTGCGCTGAGCCGCCCTCCGGGCGTCGAGGACTCAGAACGCGACCAAGGGCTCGAAGCCGCCCCAGAACATCCGCTTGCCGTCGAACGGCATCTGGGCCGGGTCCATCATGTCGGCCAGGCGCGGGTCGCTCATCGCCTTGGCGTTGACCTCGTCGCGCTGGCCGCGCGATTCGAACACGATCCAGGAGAACACCACGATTTCGTCGTCCTTGAGCTGTACGGCCTGCGGAAACGACGTATGCACGCCGGGCTTGACGTCCTCGGCGATCCACTCGCGGTACTCGAGCGCGCCATGCTCGCGCCAGACGGCGCCGGCGCGGGCCGCCATCTGGCGGTACGCCTCGATCTTGTCTTTCTTGAGGGGCAGCACGTATCCATCGACATAGGCCATGCAGGTCTCCTAGATGCGAATCGAGCACACCGAACTGAGCGGTTCAGTATATGCAGTCGCATCGCCGGCCCCAAGTCCCGACAGCGCACGCAGGCATTGGATGCGGAAGAACCACGGTTCTGCGGGGTTCCCCGAACAGGCCTCGCTGCGCCGGCCGGCGTCAGTTCGCGCGCAACTGGGCGCGCAGCTTGGCACCGATCTCGGGCCGTTCCAGGAATGGATCGGCGGGGTTCGTGATCGACACGATGTTCTCCATCCGGCTCTTCACGTTGCCGAGGGCCTTGGGATGGCTGAAGACATAGAACTGGTTGGCGCTGATCGCATCGAACACCATCTGCGCGACTTCGGCGGCGCTCACCTTGCCGCTGCTGACCGCCTTGTTGCTCATCGCCTGGCCGATCAGCTGGCTCTTGGTGAGCTCGCCGCCGGCCAGCGCGCCAGGGCGATTGCGTTCGCTCTGCGTGATGCCGGTGGGCACGAAGTACGGGCACAGCAGGCTGGCGCCGATCTGGTCGGTGACCAGCCTCAGGTCCTGGTAGAGCGTCTCGGTGAGGCTCACGACGGCCGCCTTGGCGGCGTTGTAGATGCCCATGTTGGGCGGCGTCAGCAGGCCCGCCATGCTGGCGGTGTTGACGATGTGGCCCCGGTACGCCGGGTCTTTTGCGGCGGCTTCGAGCATCATCGGCGTGAACAGGCGCACCCCGTGCACCACGCCCATCAGGTCGACGCCCAGCACCCACTCCCAGTCGGCAACGCTGTTCTCCCACACCAGGCCGCCGGCGCCGACGCCGGCGTTGTTGAAGACGAAGTGCGGCGCGCCGAAGCGCTGCTGCACCGCGCGGGCGAGCTCGTCCATCTGCGCCGCGTTGGCGACGTCGACCTTGCGGGCCAGAACCTGGGCACCGGCGGCCTCCATCTCGGCCTGTGCCTTGTCGAGCGCATCCTGTTGCACGTCGACCAGCACGAGGTTCATGCCGCGCGCCGCGCCGATGCGCGCGCATTCGAGGCCGAAGCCGGAACCGGCACCGGTGAGAACGGCCGTCCTGCCCTTGAAGTCCTGAATCATTTGCGCGTGTCCTTTCGTCTCTTGTGTTTGGCGTGAGGCCCTATTGAAATACGAAACCTGCGAGATCACAGTCGCGAAGGTGCTTCTTGATCAGTTGGGGACAGAGCAAAAACTGCTTTGCAGTTTCTTGGTCTGTCCCGCAAGGTCTCAGGAGGCCCTCAACACATACCCGATGCGCGGGAAATGCACATGCACCGTGCCGGCCCGCGGGTCGCTGCGGCGCAGCGTGTAGTGGGTGCGCGTGGCCGCGACCAGTTCGCCTTCGGTCGGCTCGGGGCCGAAGGCCTCGGGCGTGACCGTGACCCGCGCACCGAGCGCGATGCCGTGCTCGTCCTGGAAGGTGCTGTCGGCCAGCAGCGTGTGCGGCGTCGACGCGGCCGCCACCTCGATGGCGCGGGCGGCATCGAAGACCTCGGTCGTGCCGTGGCCGATGGCCGCCATGCGGTCCATCCAGTCACCCACCGCCGGCGTCAGCTGCAGGATGCCGGCCATCGAGGGTGTGCGCTTGCGGGTGAACCACAGCGGGTGGTAGCAGGCGAAGTCGGCCACCGTCGGAAATGCGCCGAGCAGGTAGTCGGTGTCGTCGAGCATGTCGGACAGCCGGCGCAGGTACGACTTGTAAGCCGCGGCGGCATCGGGCGGTCGCAGCCGCACCATGTTGGCGCTCATGGCGCGGCGATCGTCGGCAAAGGCCTTGGCCAGCTCGGGCGGCGCCTTGCCGAAGAGGTCGGCCGCGCCCTTCGCGCTGAAGCTGTAGGCCATCGCGGCCCCGAAGAGCGTGCTGTCGGCCCACTGCGCGACCAGGCGCGACAGGCCCTTGCCGGGCTCGGGGTAGATCGATGGCAGCGGCACCAGGTGCTCGAGCACGTCGCAGATCAGCGCCGTGTCGCAATAGACGTCGGCGCCGATCTGCAACACCGGCGTGCGGCGGTAGCCGCCCGTGAGCGCGACCAGATCGGGCTTCGGCGCGATCTGCGGAATGATCACGGACTTCCAGGCCAGCTTCTTGTAGCCGAGGATCAGACGCAGCTTTTCCGAGAAGGGCGAGGTCGCGTAGTGGTGAAGGATCAGGTCTGCCATGGGATCTTTCGAAGGTGGAGGGTCACTGCGGCTGCGCGCGGGAAATGATCGTGTCGAGGCCGACGCCGGCGCCGAGCGTACCGAAGGCATGGCCCCAGTCGCCGCCCAGTCGCGAGGCGCAGAAGCCGCCGACCACCGCCGGCGGCGCGGTCTGCACCAGCAGCGCCGCCTGCACCGCCAGCGCCACGTCCTGCGCCAGCCGGCGCGCCTCGATCTCGGTCGCCATCGCCTCGATGCGCGCGGGCAGTGCGGCGGCCAGGCGGTCGAGCGCGGCGTCGCTGCCGCGCGCCGGTGCCAGTTCCTTCGCCAGCGCAGCCACCGCATCGCCCTTGCGCAGGCCCCGCAGCAGGTCGATCGCCATGATGTTGCCGGCGCCTTCCCAGATCGAGTTGAGCGGCATCTCGCGGTAGACCCGGGCCATCACGCCCTCGCCGCCCTCTTCGACATAGCCGTTGCCGCCGAGGCATTCCATCGCCTCCTGGGCGAAATGGCTGCCGCGCTTGCAGATCCAGAACTTCGCCACCGGCGTCAGCAGCCGGGCCATCGCGCGCTCGTGTTCGTCGGCGGGGTGATCGAAGGCACGCGCGAGGCGGATCGCCAGCGCGGTCGCGGCTTCGCTTTCGAGCGCCAGGTCGGCCAACACGTTCTTCATCAGCGGCTGCGCGATCAGCGGCCGGCCGAACGCCTGCCGTTGCGCCGTGTGATTCAGCGCCAGGCTGAGGGCCTGCCGCATCAGCCCGCTGGTGCCGAGCGCGCAATCGAGCCGGGTCATGGTGCCCATCTCGAGGATCTGCGGCACGCCGCGGCCCTCCTCGCCGACCCGCCAGGCGCTGGCGCCATGGAACTCGACCTCGGCGCTGGCGTTGGCCTTGTTGCCGAGCTTGTCCTTCAGGCGCTGGATGCGGATCGCATTGCGGCTGCCGTCGGGCAGCACGCGCGGCAGGAAGAAGCAGGACAGCCCGGCCGGCGCCTGCGCGAGGATCAGGAAGGCGTCGCACATCGGCGCCGAGAAGAACCACTTGTGGCCCGTGATCTCGTAGCGCTCGCCCCAGCCGTCGCTGCCGGCGCGCACCGCCTGCGTGGTGTTGGCGCGGACGTCGGAGCCGCCCTGCTTCTCGGTCATGCCCATGCCCATCGTCACGCCGGGCTTGTCGCGCCAGGGCTTGAGCGCCGGGTCGTACCAGCGGCTCGCGAGTTTCGGCCCCCAGTCGGCGTACACGCCGGCGTTGCTGCGCAGCGCTGGCGTGACGGCGTAGCTCATCGAGATCGGACATAGCATCGACGGCTCGAGCTCGGTGAACAGCATGAAGCCGGCCGCGCGCTGCACATGGGGCGACTGCGACTCGCCGGCCCAGGGCGTGCCGTGCAGGCCGGCGCCGACCGCGGCCGCCATCAGCGCGTGGTAGCTCGGATGAAACTCGACCTCGTCGATCCGGCGGCCGAAGCGGTCGTGGGTGTGCAGCACCGGCGTGTGGATGTTGGCGAGCCGCGCATGGGTCTGCATCTCCACGCTGCCGATCTCGGCGCCGAGGCTCTGGAGCGGCGCCAGCTGCAGCTGCGGCGCGTTGTGCTTCAGCGCGTCGCGCAGCGGGCGGTTGGTTTCGAACAGGTTGTAGCCGGCGAGCGGCGCCGGCTGGTTGAAGACCTCGTGCGTGGTGTCCATGCCAGCCTCCTGTGCGTATCAGCCGTCAGATGAGCTTGACCAGTTGCTTGCCGAAATTCTTGCCCTTGAGCAGGCCGAGGAAGGCTTCGGGCGCCGATTCGATGCCCAGGGCGATCGACTCGCGCGGCCTGAGCCTGCCGCTGGCGACCAACGCGCCCAATTCGGCCAGCGCCTCGGGCCAGACTTCCATGTGCTCGCTGACGATGAAGCCCTCGAGCTTGAGCCGGTTGACCAGGAACAGCGCCGGATTGGCCAGCGGCAGCGGCTGGCCGTCGTAGCCGGCGATCATGCCGCACAGCGCGATCCGTGCAAAGGCGTTGGTGCGCAGCAGCACCGCATCGAAGATGTAGCCGCCGACGTTCTCGAAGTAGCCGTCGATGCCCTTCGGGCAGGCGTCCTTGAGTGCCGCGCTCATGCGCTTGACGTCGGGATGCTGGCGGTAGTCGATGCAGGCATCGAAGCCGAGTTCGTCGGTGACGTACTTGCACTTGTCGGGCCCGCCCGCAATGCCAACCACGCGGCAGCCGCGGGCCTTCGCCAGCGCACCGAAGGCGCTGCCGACCGCGCCGCTGGCGGCGGTGATGACCACGGTCTCGCCGGCCTTCGGCGCGATGATCTTCACCAGCCCGTACCAGGCGGTCACGCCGGGCATGCCGACCGCGCCCAGGTAGTGCGACAGCGGCACCTGCGTGGTGTCGACCTTCTTGAGCGCGCCGGGCTGCGAGGCATCGACCACGCTGTATTCCTGCCAGCCGCCGAAGCCGACCACCTTGTCGCCCACGGCGTACTTGGGGTGCTTGCTCTCGACCACCTCGCCGACCGTGCCGCCCTGCATCACCTGGCCCAGCGGTTGCGGCTGGGCGTAGCTCTTGGCGTCGTTCATGCGGCCGCGCATGTAGGGATCGAGGCTCATGTAGTGGTGGCGCACCAGCACCTGGTTGTCCTGCAGCGCCGGCGTCTCGGCGCTGACGAGCTTGAAGTTGCTGGCGACGGCTTCGCCCTCGGGGCGGTTGTCGAGAATCTGTTGTCTGTTGGTGGGCATGGAGGTCTCCGGGGAAAAGGGGTCAGTCGGTCGAAGGCGGGCGCATCGCGTTGGCGCTGGCCGGCCCCGTGGGCAGGCGGCGCTTCACGTACTTGAAGGTCCCGGTGGCGTGGGCGCAGACGCGTTCCTGGGCGTCGTAGATCTTCGCCTCGGTGAAGCCCATCGTCGCGGTGCGGTGCAGCAGGCTGCCGCGCGCGATCAGCGGGCCGACCGAAGGCGCCATGAAGGTGGTCTTCATCTCGATCGTGACGACGCCGGTCTCCGGCGTCTCGCTGCGCGCGGCGGCGGCCATCGCGATGTCGAGCATGGTCATGACGGCGCCGCCGTGCGTCACGTCGAAGGTGTTCAGGTGCTCGGGCTTGGCGGTGTAGCGCAGCTCGGACTCGCCGCCCTCGAACTTCGTGATCTCGAAGCCGAGATGGCGCGCGAACGGGATGCGGTCCGTGTAGGAGCGAAGGTTGATGCTGTCGTCGGAATCGGTCATTTCAGTGTTCCACCACGCGATCACGTAACCCGCGACGCATGAAACCGGCGCAGTCCGATACCAGGGATACCGCGGAACCGGCTTTGCCGGGCCGCCGGTATCGCCCCCCTTGAGGGGGCTGAGGTCCGCGGCTCCAAGCCTGCCTGCGCAGGCTTGGACGGACCCGAAGAGCCGCTGCCTCTGGCAGCGACTCGGGGCGCCGCAGGCGCTTCGGGGGGTGTTTCATTTCAGGCGCCAAGGACCACGCTGACGCCACCGTCGACGGCCAGCCATTGGCCCGTGATGTGCTTGCCGGCATCGCTCGCGTACAGCAGCGTGATGCCCTTCAGGTCCTCGTCGTCGCCGAGCCGGCCGAGCGGCGCGTGCGAGGCCATCTTTTCCTCGCCGATCGACTTGATCAGGCCCGCCGCCATCTTGGTCATGAAGAAGCCCGGGCAGATCGCGTTGACGTTGATGTTGTACTTGCCCCATTCGGCCGCCAGCGTGTGGGTGAAGCCGATCACCGCGCTCTTGGAGGTGTTGTAGGCCAGGGTCTGCATCTCGGGCGGATTGCCGTTGAGGCCTGCGATCGAGGCGATGTTGATGATCCGGCCGGCCTTCTTCGGGATCATGTAGGCGCGTGCGACCTGCTGCGCCAGGATGAAATAGCCGCGCACATTGAGATTCATGATCTTGTCCCAGGCCTCGACCGGGTGGTCTTCGGCCGGGGCGCCCCAGCTGGCACCGGCGTTGTTGACCAGGATATCGATCGCGCCCATGCGCTCGAGCGTCTGGGTGGCGAGGCGGCGGGTGTCCTCCTCCTTCGAGCAGTCGGCCGCGATCCAGCGGGTGTCGATGCCGGCCGCCTGCAGCTCGGCCGTCGCCTCCTCGAGGTCGTCGGCCTTGCGCGAGCTCAGCATGATCCTCGCGCCGGCCTCGCCGAGCGCATGCGCCATCTGCAGGCCCAGGCCGCGGGAGCCGCCGGTGATCAGTGCGGTCTTGCCGCCGAGGTCGAAAAGTTGCTGGACGCTTCGTGCAGTCATGGTGTCTCCGGGGATTTCAGGGTGTTTGGTAGTCGAGCACGCTGCGCGCCTCGCGCAGGCTGCCGAGGTAAGCCGAGACCTCGACGTGCTTCGGGTGCTCGAGGTAGTCCTTGAGCGCCGCCTCGTCGTCGAAGGCCGAGCACAGCACGACATCGCAATTCGCCTCGAGGCCCGGCGTGCGCACCGCCACCTCGAACTGGCGCATGCCTGGCACCAGGCCCTGGCAGGTGTCGAGCCTGGCCTTGAAGGCAGCGGCGTCCTTGGGGTTCTTGAGCTTCCACATCACGATGTGCTTGATCATGGCGAGTCCTTGCTGTCCTTGAGTCGGGAGCGCACGTAAATGAGCACGGTGCCGACCACCACCAGCACCGCGCCGGGAACTGCCATGGCCCAGCCGAGCGCTTCCTCGGTGCGGCCCGTCGCGATGCCGAGAATGATGGCGAAGAGGCCGCCGTAGATCAGGATCCAGATCCATTTCTCCAGCGTCGCATGCGGCTTCGTCTGTGGCGTGCCGGGCATCAGAAGGCCTCCTCGGGCAGCGCGGCGCAGGTCGGATCGCGGCGCTCGACCACGTTGAGCCAGGCGCCGATCTTGGGCAGCTCGTAGTGAAAGAAGAAATCGGTGGCGCCGACACGCCCGGCGGTGGCGGGCGATGCCTTGGCCGGATCGCGCTCCAGCGCGCACTGTGCGACATCGAGCCAGATCCAGGCCAGCACCACGTGGCCGAAGGCCTGCATGTAGGGCACCGCATTGGCCAGCGCCTCCTGCGGATTGCCGGTCGCCCAGGCCTTCTTGGTCGCCGTGCCGATGCGCTGCAGGGCCTCGCCGAGCGCCTCGGCATGCGCCGCCAGCGCCGGTACCTTGGCGGCACGCGCCATCGTCGTGGCGATGCGTCCGGCCAGCAGTTGCAGGCCGCGTCCGTCCTCCATCAGCACCTTGCGCCCGAGCAGGTCGGCCGCCTGGATGCCGTGCGTGCCCTCGTGGATCATGTTGAGCCGGTTGTCGCGCCAGTACTGCTCGACCGGGAAGTCGCGCGTGTAGCCGTAGCCGCCGTGGATCTGGATCGCCAGCGAATTGGCTTCCAGGCACCACTCGCTGGGCCAGCTCTTGGCGATCGGCGTCAGCACTTCGAGCAGCAGCCGGGCGTCGTCGGCCGCCTGCGCGTCGCCGGTCTTCTGCTCGTCGACCAGCCGGGCGCAATAGAGCTCGAGCGCCAGCGCGCCTTCGCAATACGCCTTCTGCGCCAGCAGCATGCGGCGCACGTCGGCGTGCTCGATGATGCGCACCTGCGGCTTGGCCGAATCCTTGCCGGCCGGGCCCGCGGGCCGGCCCTGGGGCCGGTTCTTTGCATACTCGAGCGAGGCGATGTAGCCTGCCATGCCGAGCATCGTGGCCGCCGTGCCGACGCCGATGCGGGCCTCGTTCATCATGTGGAACATGCAGAACAGGCCCTTCCCGGGCTGGCCGACCAGGTAGCCCACGGCGCCGGCCTTGCCGCCGACCGGGAACTTGCCTTCGCCGAAATTGAGCAGCGTGTTGGTGGTGCCGCGCCAGCCCAGCTTGTGGTTCAGGCCGGCCAGCGCGACGTCGTTTCGCTCGCCGGTCAATTGCCCGTCGGTGCCGACCATCTTCTTCGGCACGATGAACAGCGAGATGCCGCGCGTGCCCGGAATCAGTTTGCCGTTCTCGTCGGGGATCTTGGCCAGTACGATGTGGACGATGTTCTCGGTCAGCTCGTGGTCGCCGGCCGAGATCCACATCTTGTTGCCGGTGAGCCGGTAGCGTTGGCCCAGCGGGTCGCCCTGGAAGTCGGCACCGTCGGGCACGGCCCGCGTGGCGACGTCGCTGAGGCTGGAGCCGGCCTGCGGCTCCGACAGGCACATGGTGCCCGACCAGCGGCCGGCGAACTCGTTCTTCGCGAACACCTCCTTCTGCATCTCGGTGCCGTGCACCATCAGCAGGTTGGCGTTGCCGCTGGTGAGCATGTTCGCACCGATGCTGACCGAGGCCATCGCGAAGAAGCTGTTGGCCGCCGCCGACAAGGTGTAGGGCAGCTGCATGCCGCCGATGTCGTAGTCCTGGGCCGCGCTCAGCATGCCCGATTCGACGAAGGCCTTGTGGGCGTCGTGCGTGGCCTGCGGCAGGATCACCTTTTCGCCGTCGAAGTGCGGCTCCTGGGTGTCGACGATGCGGTTGTTCGGCGCGTACTTCTCGCGTGCGATGCGCTCGCAGGTGTCGAGCACGGCGTCGAAGGTCTCGCGCGAATGGTCGGCGAAGCGCTCGCGCTCGGCGAGCGACTCGGCGTGGAGCCAGTCGTAGAGAAGAAAGTCGAGGGTGGGACGAAGGCTCATGGAGAGGATCGCTGGGCTAGGGGTTTGGATTTCGATTCTGCCGCAGCATCCGGTGCCGATGGCAGATGTGCAATGGTGCCCTGGGCGAGCGGGCAGAGCTTCTCTTCGCCGTCCTTGACCGTGAAGACCTCGCTGGTACAGGCCGCCTGCGCGCGGCCGACATGCACCGCCCGGGCGCCAGCGATCAGATGCTCGCCGACCGCCGGGCGGCGCATGCGGGGCTCCCGCGTCAGAGGACTTCGAACACGCCGGCCGCGCCCATGCCGCCGCCGATGCACATCGTGACGACCACCTTCTTGGCGCCGCGGCGCTTGCCTTCGATCAGCGCATGGCCGGTGAGGCGCTGGCCGCTGACGCCGTAGGGGTGGCCGACCGCGATCGCACCACCATCGACGTTCAGCCGGTCGCCCGGGATGCCGAGCTTGTCGCGGCAGTAGATCACCTGCACCGCGAAGGCTTCGTTGAGTTCCCACAGGTCGATGTCGCCGACCTTCAGGCCGAGCCGGTTCAGCACCTTCGGGATCGCGAACACCGGGCCGATACCCATTTCGTCGGGCTCGCAGCCCGCGACTGCGAAGCCGAGGAAGCGGCCCAGCGGCTTCAGGCCTTTCTGCTCGGCGTACTTCTCGTCGACCAGCACGCAGGCGCCACCGCCGTCGGAGAACTGGCTGGCATTGCCGGCCGAGATCAGGCCGCCGGGGATCGCCGGGCGGATGCCGCTGATGCCTTCCTTGGTGGTGCCGGCGCGGATGCCTTCGTCGTTCTCGATCGTGACCTCCTTGGTGCGCAGGCCCATCACGGGGTCGGCCACGCCGGCCAGCACGGTGATCGGGGCGATCTCGTCCTTGAAGCGGCCGGCCTCGAGCGCGGCCGCGGCCTTCTGCTGGCTGGCGGCGCCGTATTCGTCCATCGCGTCGCGGCCGATGTTGTAGCGCTTGGCGACCTGCTCGGCGGTCTGCAGCATGTTCCAGTAGATCTCGGGCTTGTGCTTCACCAGCCAGGGGTCGGCCAGCATGTGCTTGTTGGCCTCGTTCTGCACGCAGGAGATGCTCTCGACGCCGCCGGCCACGTAGACCTCGCCCTCGCCCGCGATGATGCGCTGGGCGGCCGTGGCAATGGTCTGCAGGCCCGACGAGCAGAAGCGGTTGATGGTCATGCCCGAGGTCGTGATCGGGAGGCCGGCGCGCAGTGCGATCTGGCGCGCGATGTTCGAGCCGGTGGCGCCTTCGGGTGTCGCGCAGCCCATGATCACGTCGTCGACCGAGGCCGGATCGATGCCGGCGCGCTGCACCGCATGCTGCACCGCGTGGCCGCCGAGCGTGGCGCCGTGCGTCATGTTGAAGGCACCCTTCCAGCTCTTGGCGAGCGGCGTGCGGGCGGTGGAGACGATGACGGCGCGGGTCATGGTGGGGTCCTTTGAGAAAGAGGAATGAGACTTACTGGGGCTGTTGCGTGTTGCGCAGCAGCTGCTGATAGAACTGGATCATCTCGCCGTAGTTCGAGATCGACAGGCGCTCGTTGGTGCCGTGGAAGCGCGGCAGGTCTTCGGCCTTGGCGCGGAACGGCGAGAAGCGATACACCGAATCGCTCACCAGGCTGAAATGGCGCGAATCGGTGGCGGCCGTCATGAGGCCCGGCGCGACGACCGCATCCGGGAAGCTCTGGCGCACCGCGTGTTCGATCGAGCGATAACCCGTGCTGTCGGTCGGCGACACCGGCGACGGTTCGGAATTGCCGGGGTAGCGCTTGACCTGGATCGCGTCGTCGCCGAGCGCGCTCTTCAGGTGCTTCTCGACGCTGTCGATGCTGTCGCCCGGCAGGATGCGGAAATTGACCGCGGCCTCGGCGCGGCCCGGCAGCACGTTGTCCTTGTTGCCGGCGCGCACGATGGTCAGCGCGGTGGTGGTGCGCAGCATCGCGTTGCTGCTCGGGCTCTTCTCGAGCTGGCCCTGCACCAGTGGCCCGGTGAGCCACAGGTTGGACAGCAGCACGCGGTTGAGGCCGCTCATCTCGGGCGCCAGGGTACCGAACATCTGCGCCGCCACACCCTGGATGCCACCCGGCATCGGAGTCGCCTCGAGCCGTGCCAGCGCCGCGCTCATGCGTCCGATCGCACTGTGCTGCGGCGGCATCGACGAGTGGCCGGGCGCCGTGTCGAGCGAGAGGAAGAAGGTGCCGTAGCCCTTCTCGGCCAGCCCGATCAGCGCCGCCGGCTTCGACAGGCCCGGCAGCACGCCGTCCAGCACCAGCAGGCCCTCGTCGAGCACCCAGTCGAGGCGCACGCCGCGCGACTTGAGCAGCTCGGCGATCGGCAGCGCGCCGCGCAGGCCGCTGACCTCCTCGTCGTCGCCCATCACGAGATAGACGGTCTGCGTCGGCTTGAATCCTTGCGCGATCAGCAGCTCGATGGCTTCCATCTGCGCGAACAGGTTGCCCTTGTTGTCGAGCGTGCCGCGGCCCCAGACGAAGCCATCTTGAATGGCACCGCTGAAGGGGTCGACCGACCAGGCTTTCTCGGTGCCCGGCGCGATCGGCACCATGTCCTGGTGCGCCATCAGCGCGATCGGCTTGGCGGCGGGGTCGCTGCCGGTCCAGGTGTAGAGCAGCGCCTTCTGGCCCACCACCTCTTTCCTGAGGGTGGCGTGGACCTTGGGGAACTGCTCGGCCAGGTAGGCATGCAGCTTGTCGAACTCGGCTGCGTTGCCGGCCGGATCGTCGAGGCTGGACACCGTGCGCAGCGGGATCGCGCCGGCCAGCCGCTTGGCCGCTGCCTGCACATCGATCGCCAGTTTGGGCGCCGGCGCCACGGCGAGCTGCCGCGACGGCGTGCGCCAGGTATTGACCGCCACGGCCGCCGCCAGCACCAGCAGCACCAGCAGCAACGCCAGGAAGACGCGTTTCACCATGAGCGGTCGCCTTCCGTCTTCAGCCGAAGCTCTTGCCTTCGGCCACCAGCTTGCGGATCAGCTCGGCCGGCTGCCAGAACTTGGCATCGTCGTGCGGGTTCTTCGCGAAGCGCTTCATCGACTCGGCCACGTTGAAGAGGCCGACTTGCGATGCGTAGTGCATCGGGCCGCCGCGCCAGATCGGGAAGCCGTAGCCCGTGAGGTAGACCATGTCGATGTCGCCCGACTTCGAGGCGATGCCGTCCTCGAGGATGTGCGCGCCTTCGTTGACCAGCGCGTAGACCAGGCGCTGCACGATTTCCTCGTCGGAGATCTTGCGCGGCGTGATGCCGAGTTCCTTGCGGTGGTCCTCGATCATCCTGTTGACCAGCTCCGAGGGGATCGCATCGCGCTTGCCGGCCTGGTAGTCGTACCACCCGGCCCCGGTCTTCTGTCCGAAGCGGCCCAGTTCGCACAGCTTGTCGGCGGTACGGCTGTACTTCATGTCGGCGACTTCGGTCGCGCGACGCTTGCGGATCGCCCAGCCGATGTCGTTGCCGGCCAGGTCGCCCATGCGGAACGGACCCATCGCGAAGCCGAACTTCTCGATCGCGCGGTCGACCTGCTGCGGCGTCGCGCCTTCGTCGAGCAGGAAGCCCGCCTGGCGCGAGTACTGCTCGATCATGCGGTTGCCGATGAAGCCGTCGCAAACGCCCGAGACCACCGCGGTCTTCTTGATCTTCTTGGCCGTCGACATCACGGTGGCCAGCACGTCCTTGGCGGTCTGCTTGCCGCGCACCACTTCGAGCAGCTTCATCACGTTGGCCGGGCTGAAGAAGTGCATGCCGACCACGTCCTGCGGACGCTTCGTGAAGGCCGCGATCTTGTCGACGTCCAGGGTCGAGGTGTTGGAGGCCAGGATGGCGCCGGGCTTGGCCACGCGGTCGAGTTCCTTGAACACCTTCTCCTTGACGCCCAGTTCCTCGAACACGGCCTCGATGACCAGGTCGACGTCCTTCAGGTCGTCGTAGCTCAGCGTGGTGCTCAGCAAGGCCATGCGCTGCTCGTACTTGTCCTGCTTGAGCTTGCCCTTCTTGACCTGGGCCTCGTAGTTCTTCTTGATCGTGGCGATGCCGCGGTCGAGCGCCTCCTGCTTCATCTCGAGGATCTTGACCGGGATGCCCGCGTTCAGGAAATTCATCGAGATGCCGCCGCCCATCGTGCCGGCACCGATCACGCCGACCGCCTTGATCGTGCGCTGGGGCGTGTCGTCGGCGACGTCGGGAATGCGCGAAGCCGCGCGCTCGGCCATGAACAGGTGGCGCAGCGCCGCCGATTCGGGCGTGAACATCAGCGCGGTGAAGAGACGCCGCTCCTCGGCCATGCCGTCGGCGAACTTCATCTGGGTGGCGGCCTGGACCGCATCGACGCACTTGAGCGGCGCCGGGTAGTTCTTCGACATGCCGCCCACCATGTTCCTGGCGAACTGGAAGTAGGCGTCGCCCTGCGGATGCTTGCACGGCAGGTTGCGCACCAGCGGCAGCGCATCGCCGGTCTTGGCGGCCACCGACTTGGCGAATTCGAGCGCTTCGTCGAACAGCGATTCGGCCGATCCCGAGAGCTTGTCGAACAGCTTCTGGCCGGGTAGCGATGCCAGCAGTTCGCTCTTGACGGCCTCGCCGCTGACGATCATGTTGAGCGCGGTCTCCACGCCCAGCACGCGCGGCAGGCGCTGCGTGCCGCCGGCGCCGGGCAGCAGGCCCAGCTTGACTTCGGGCAGCGCGATGCTGGTGCCCGGTGCGGCCACCCGGTAGTGGCAGCCCAGGGCCAGTTCGAGGCCGCCGCCCATGCAGACCGAATGGATCGCCGCGACGATCGGCTTGGTGGAAGCCTCCAGCGCCAGGATGACGCTCAGCAGGTTCGGCTCCTGCAGCGCCTTCGGCGTGCCGAATTCCTTGATGTCGGCGCCGCCCGAGAAGGCCTTGCCCTCGCCGGTGATGACGATCGACTTGACGGCCGGGTCGTCGATGGCCTTGGAGAGACCGTCGGTGATGCCGACGCGGGTCGAGAACCCGAGGCCATTGACCGGGGGATTGTTCAGGGTGATCACGGCGACGTCGCCGAGCACTTTGTATTCAGCCGTCATGCTGCGTTCCTTTGGGATGGGAGAGGATCGAAAAAAACGGGTTCGCGGGCATGGCGCCCCTCAGGCGCCCTGCCCTCGCATATAAAAAGCACGAGTGTTCTTTTTTACCGAATTCTAGGCGTTTCGGATGACCGGGCAACCCGGCCAAGTCGCTGCCGGGACAAGAGTGGGAAGGTGATTAAACCTCCAACCATTCCTTGCGGGTAGTGGCATCGGCCCGCAGGCTGTCGGGGGTGCCGTCGAAGACGATGCTGCCGTGCCCCATCACCAGCGCGCGGTCGGAGATCTGCATCGCGATGGTCAGCTTCTGCTCGATCAGCAGCACCGAGATGCCCTTGTCCTTGAGGGTGCGCAGGTACTGGCCGACCAGTTCGACGATCTTCGGCGCCAGGCCCTCGGTGGGCTCGTCGATGATGATCAGGTCGGGGTCGCCCATCAGCGTGCGGCACAGCGTCAGCATCTGCTGCTCGCCGCCCGACAGCACCCCGGCCTCGGTGTGCTGGCGCTCCTTGAGGCGCGGGAACATGCCGTACATGTCGTCGAAGGACCAGCGGCTACCCTTTCCTTTGCCCTTCTGCCCCAGCAGCAGGTTCTGGTGCACCGTGAGCTTGGGGAAGACGTCCCGGTTCTCGGGCACGTAGCCGATGCCCAGGTGGGCGATTTCATAGGCCTTGCGGCGCAGGATGTCCTGCTCCTTCCAGCGCAGCGTGCCCTCGGCGTGCACCAGGCCCATGATGGCCTTGGCGGTGGTCGAGCGGCCCGAGCCGTTGCGGCCCAGCAGCGCGACGATCTCGCCGGGGCCGACGTCGAACGAAACACCATGCAACACATGGCTCTTGCCGTAATAGGCGTGGATGTCTTGTAGCTTGAGCATGTCAGTGTCCTGCACCCTGGGCATCGGCGACCGATGAGCCGAGGTAGGCTTCCTGGACGCGCGGATTGGCGCGCACCGCGGCCGGCGTGTCGAAGGCAATGACCTCGCCATAGACCACCACCGCGATCTTGTCCGCGAGGCCGAACACCACGCCCATGTCGTGCTCGACCGTGAGCAGCGTCTTGCCCACGGTGACTTGTTTGATCAAGGCGATGAAATGTGCGGTCTCGGTCTTGCTCATGCCCGCCGTGGGCTCGTCGAGAAGAATCACGTCGGCACCGCCGGCGATGGTCACGCCGATTTCCAGCGCCCGCTGCTCGGCGTAAGTGAGGTTGACCGCCAGCACGTCGCGCTTCTTGTCGAGGCCGACCTGATGAACCAATTCTTCGGTGCGCTCATTGGCGTCGTCGAGCTTCGACAGAAAGCGCAGGAAGCTGTAGCGGTAGCCCAGGCTCCACAACACCCCGCAGCGCAGGTTCTCGAAGACGCTGAGTTTCGGGAAGATGTTGGTGATCTGGAAGCTGCGCGACAGGCCCAGCCGGTTGATCTCGAATGGCTTCTTGCCGTCGATGCGCTGCCCGTTGAGCAGCACTTCGCCGCTGCTGGGCGCGAGCCGTCCGCTGATCAGGTTGAACAGCGTCGACTTGCCGGCGCCATTGGGGCCGATGATCGCGATGCGCTCGCCGGCCTGCACCGCCAGATCGACGCCGCGGATGATGTCCGTCTTGCCGAAGCTCTTGCGCAGGTCCTTGAGTTCGAGTGCACAACCCATTCCTGAATTCGTTTCGCTCATGCGACCGCCCGGCGTTTGTTCTCGACTTCGATCTGCTCCTGCGCCGCGCCCCAGGCGCGGGCGAAGCGGCGGCGCACCCATTCGAGCAGGCCCAGGCCCACCAGGGCCAGTGCCGCAGCGCCGAGCCAACTGCCGGTGCTCGAAGTATCCAGCGTGAGCCCGGCAAATGGAACCTCCGGCCCCAGCGCCGAGTTCAGCTGGATGTGATAGACCATCTCCACCAGGGCTGCCGCGCCCACCACCAGCAGTGCGCCGGTTGCAATGAGTCCGGCGTAGAGCGCCCAGAAGGGCTTGAACAGGCCGAACTTCGCGACCCGCAGGTTCATCATGACGAGGCTCGCGACACCCCCCGGCGCGAACATGACCATGAAGAGGAAGACCAGGCCCAGATACAGCAACCAGGCCTTGGTGAGCTCGGACAGCATGACCGACGCGAACACGAGCAGCACCGCGCCGATGATCGGGCCGAAGAAGAAGCCGGCCCCGCCGAGGAAGGTGAAAAGCAGGTAGCCTCCGGAACGCGCGCCGCTGAGGCTGTCGCTGGCATTCACGATCTCGAAGTTGATGGCCGACAAGCCGCCGCCGATCCCCGCGAAGAAGCCGGCGATGATGAAGGCAAAGTAGCGCACGCGCTGGGTGTTGTAGCCGATGAATTCGACCCGCTCCGGGTTGTCACGCACCGCGTTCAGGATCCGCCCCAGCGGCGTGCCGGTGAAGGCGAACATCAGCGCCGTGCAGACGAAGCAGTAGGCAGCGATCAGGTAGTACACCTGCAGCTGGGGTCCGAAGGTCAATCCCAGAAACGCGGTCCCGTAGACCCGGTTGGTCGTCACACCGCCTTCGCCACCGAAGAATCCCGGAAACATGAGGGCCATCGACGCCACCAGTTCACCGATGCCCAGCGTGATCATGGCGAAGGTGGTGCCGGACTTCTTTGTCGTCACGAAGCCCAGCAGGACCGCGAAGAACATGCCCCCCAGTCCGCCGACCAGCGGGATCAGCACCAGCGGCACGGGAAGGGTGCCCTGTGTCGCCAGATTCATTGCATGAATGGCGATGAAAGCCCCCATGCCCGTGTACACGGCGTGTCCGAAGCTCAGCATTCCGCCCTGTCCGAACAGGATGTTGTAGCTCAGACAGATGATGACCACATACCCCATCTGCGACAGCATGGTCAGCGCAAGGCTGCTGCGAAACAGGATCGGCGCCAGCAGCAACAGGAGCGCGAACAGCGTCCACACGATGGCGCGGCCCACATTCCAGGGCGTGAAGCGATAGTAGGAAACAGTAGACGTCGTCATGCGTCAATCCTCCCGGGTGCCGAGCAGGCCCTTGGGCCGGAAAATCAGGATCAGCACCAGGAACAGGTACGGCAGGATGGGCGCAACCTGCGAAATCTTGAGACTGAGGAACTCGTAGCCGAAGGTCTGGCTGGTGACGCTCATGCCCAGCGACTGAAGTCCGCCTGCGAACGACTGGTCCAACGCGACCGCGAAGGTCTGCACCACGCCAATGAGCAGGGATGCCAGGAACGCGCCGGCCAGGGAACCCATGCCGCCGACCACCACGACCACGAAGATGATCGAGCCGACAGAAGCCGCCATGCCCGGTTCCGTCACGTAGGTGTTGCCGCCGATCACGCCGGCCAGGGCGGCCAGCGCGGCGCCCCCGCCGAACACCAGCATGAAGACGCGCGGCACGTTGTGACCGAGCGCTTCGACCATTTCCGGGTGCTTGAGCGCGGCCTGAATGACCAGCCCGATGCGCGTGCGCGTCAGCAGCAGCCACACCGACACGAGCATCAGCAAGGCGATCAGCATGATGAAGGACCTGGACTTGGGAAACTGGGTGCCGTAGATGGTGAACAGCGGCCCTTCGAGCGCAGGCGGCAGGGCATAGGGGACGACCGATCGGCCCCAGACCAACTGCACCACTTCGAGGATCAGGTAGGAAAGACCGAAGGTCACGAGCAGTTCCGGCACATGACCGAACTTGTGGACGCGCCGCAGGCTGTAGCGCTCGAACCCGGCGCCCAGCGCGAAGACGAGCAGAGGCGCGATGACCAGGGCCGGCCAGAAGCCGATGACGCTCGAGATCGAGTAGGCGAAATAGGCGCCCAGCATGTAGAAGCTGGTGTGCGCAAAATTGAGCACGCCCATCATGCTGAAGATCAGCGTGAGGCCCGAGCTCAGCATGAACAGCAGCAGCCCGTAGCTGAGCCCGTTCAGCAGGGAGATGGTGAAGAATTCCATGAGGTCTGGGGTGGTGGTCGAGCGCCTCGCCGGACGCCGGAAAAAAACGACGCCGGGAGAGATCGCAATCACCTCCCGGCGCGTGGTTTCGGAAATTCGTCCTAGGAGGATGCGGCGCCCGGGCGCTTCATCTGGCAGGACGTCGGGGTGCTGGCGATGTAGGGCTCGAGGTACTTCACCGGTGCGAAGGTGTAGCCGGTCTTTTCCACGCTGTACTTGTTCTTTGCATCGACTTTCTGCCACTTGGAGATCCAGAGGCCCTGCTGCAACTGGTGGTCGGTCTTGCGCATTTCGCTCTCGCCGTTGAAGCCCTTGAACTTCAGGCCTTCCAGTGCCGCCGCCACCTTGATCGGGTCGGTGGATTTCGCCTTGGCCATCGCGTTGCTCAGCATCACCAGCGCGTTGTAGACCGAGAAGGTGTACAGGTCGTCGTTGAACTTCTGCTGGAACTCGTTCGTCAAGGTGCCCAGGCGACCCGGATAGTTGGAGTGGTTGTAGGCGATCTGGTAGACCTCGAGTTCCCCACCCGAAGCCAGCGCCGTCGGGGTGCCCGAGACGCCGGCATAGTAGGCATACACCGGCACCTTCAGGCCGGCATCGTTCAGCGCCTTGATCAGCAGGGTCATGTCCTGGCCCCAGTTGCCGGTGACGATCGTGTCGGCGCCCGACTGCTTGATCTTGGCCACGTAGGGTGCGAAGTCCTTGACCTGCCCGAGGGGGTGCAGGTCATCGCCCACGATCTGGACGTCCGGCCGCTTGCGCGCCAGCCCCTCCTTGAAGTACTTGGCGACCTGCTGGCCGTGCGAGTAGTTCTGGTTGATCAGGTAGACCTTCTTGACGTTCGGCTGGTCCTTCATGAAGGTGGTCAGCGCCTCCATCTTCATCGAGGTGTCGGCATCGAGGCGAAAGTGCCAGTAGTTGCACTTGTCGTTGGTCAGGACCGGGTCGACCGCCGCGTAGTTCAGATAGATGATTTCCTTGCCGGGATTGCGTTCGTTGGCCTTGCCGACCGCGTCGGACAGCGGCACCGCGACGTTCGAGCCGTTGCCCTGCGTGATGTAGCGGTAACCCTGGTCGCTGGCGGACTTCAGCAGATTCAGCGCCTCCTGCGGAGAACTCTTGCTGTCCATGCCGGTGATCTCGAACTTGACCCCGGCCGGATTCTCCTCGGGCGTGAGGTGCTCGGCCACGAACTGCCAGCTCTTGAGCTGGTTCTGACCGACGTTGGCGAAAGGCCCCGAAAGGCCTTCGATCATGGCGATCTTGACGGTTTCGCCCTTCTGGGCAAAGGCCCCCGCGGCAGCGGCCAGCATCACGCTCGCAGCGAGGAACTTGAGTGCAAATTTCATGGAAGTCGTCTCCTGGATCGGTGGTCGTTCAAACACGGGATGAGCGTACAAGTCTTTGCAGTAGCACCCCTCAGGGAATGCCCGTAACGAGGCGCGCGCAGGCTCTCAAACTATCACCCATGCGACACGCGTCCGACGGAAATCCTACCCGTCGGTAGCTTCCCTCAAAGGCCCGGCAGCCTGTAGTCGCGCAGCACTTCGCGCAGACGGGTTTTCAGGATCTTGCCGGTGGCGCCGATCGGAATCGCCTCCACGAACACCACGTCGTCGGGAATCTGCCACTTGGCAGTCTTGCCTTGATAGAAGGCGATCAGTTCGTCGCGCGAGACCTCGGCGCCGGGCTTCTTCACCACCACCACGATCGGCCGCTCGTCCCACTTGGGATGCGCCACGCCGATGCAGGCGGCCATCGCGATCGCCGGATGGGCGACCGCGATGTTCTCGATGTCGATCGAGCTGATCCATTCGCCGCCCGACTTGATCACGTCCTTGCTGCGGTCGGTGATCTGCAGGAAGCCGTCGGCGTCGATGGTCGCGACGTCGCCGGTCGGGAACCAGCCCCGGCCCTCGGCATCGGGCACCAGCGGGTCGCCGCCCTCGCCCTTGAAGTACGCCTTGACCACCCACGGCCCCTTGACCAGCAGGTCGCCGTAGGCCTTGCCGTCCCAGGGCAGCTCCTCGCCGTTGCCATCGACGATCTTCATGTCGACGCCGAAGATCGCGCGCCCCTGCTTCATGCGGATCGCGGTCTGCTGCTCGGGCGTCTGGGCAAGGTGCTTGTTCTTGAGCGTGCACAGTGTGCCCAGCGGCGACATCTCGGTCATGCCCCAGGCATGCAGCACGTCGACGCCGTAGAGCTCCTGGAAGGCGTGGATCATGGTCGGCGGGCAGGCCGAGCCGCCGATCACGGTGCGCTTCAGGGTCGAGAACTTGAGGCCGTTGGCCTGCAGGTGCCCCAGCAGCATCTGCCAGACGGTCGGCACGCCGGCGGCGAAGCTCACCTTCTCGGCCTCGATCAGTTCGTAGACCGACTTGCCGTCCAGCGCCGGGCCGGGAAACACCAGCTTGGCACCGACCAGCGCGGCCGAGTAAGGGATGCCCCAGGCGTTGACGTGGAACATCGGCACCACCGGCAGCACCGAATCGCGCGCCGAGATGCACATGACGTCGGGCAGCGCCGCGGCATAGGCATGCAGCAAGGTCGATCGGTGGCTGTACAGGGCCGCCTTGGGATTGCCCGTGGTGCCGCTCGTGTAGCACATGCTCGAGGCCGAGTTCTCGTCGAAGGACGGCCATGGGTAGACCTTCGAGCGCTGGCCCATCCAGGCCTCGTAGCTCACGAGGTTGGGGACGCCGCTGTCGGGCGGCAGCTTGTCGGCATCACACAGTGCAATCCATTTCCGGATCGTGGTGCATTTGGCATGGACCGCCTGCACCAGCGGCAGGAACGAGAGGTCGAAGCAGAGGATCTGGTCCTCGGCGTGGTTCGCGATCCAGGCGATCTGGTCGGGATGCAGCCGCGGGTTGAGGGTGTGCAGCACGCGGCCCGAGCCGCTCACGCCGTAGTAGAGCTCCAGGTGCCGATAGCCGTTCCAGGCCAGCGTGGCGACGCGGTCGCTGAAGAGCAGTTGCTCGTCGTCGAGCGCATTGGCGACCTGGCGCGACCGCGAGGCGATCTCGCGCCACGTCGTGCGGTGGATGTCGCCTTCGACCCGCCGCGAGACGATTTCGGCGTCGCCGTGGTGGCGTTCGGCGAACTCGATCAGCGACGAGATCAGCAACGGTTGGTCCTGCATCAAACCCAGCATCGATCAGCTCCTTGCATAAACATTCTTGGTAATTCAGGGGGGAAAGCCAATGTAACCACCGGCGGCCCGACGCCCCCGAGATTCCCCCATGTTCGGGGTCGCGGGCAATGCCGCAAACCCGCAGTCGGTCGCCCAGGAGACCGGCTGCGGGCGGCCGCCTACTGGGTCGAGATGCTGGCCGCGCTGGGCGTGGCGTCGAGCAGGAGCCGGGAGGGCCACGGCGCCCAGGCCGTGCCCAGGGCGGCGGTGTTCGGATCCCCGGTGTGCATGAAGGCGGCGATGCTGCCCATCATCGCGTCCGACAGCGCTTCCCTGCCCGGCCGATTGGCCGCGCTGTTGGTCGCATTCGAGAACAGCGACGGGCCGAAATTGCCGAATACGAAGCCCAGGTCGAAGGCATGCGCGGCGCCGTAGACCTCGTTCCATGGGGCCGGCAGCTGCGCCCAGTCGAACTGGTAGTGCCACAGATCCGACTGCTGCGTCTTCATCGTGTTCAGCAGGTTGTCGCGGCTCGGCACCATGAAGGCGTTGGTGATCCGCGCGGTCATGGCGTCGTAGCCGGTGACCGGCGTCGTCACCGGCAGGTAGACCGGGTCGATGATGTCGGCTGAGCTCAGGGTGGTGGCCACGTCGGGGTCGAAGTTCTGCATCATCGCGAAGCGCGTCGCATCGTCGATCTTGATGCCGGGCTTGGGGCCGCCGACCAGCGGCAGGAAGGGCGTGAAGAGCTTGCCCTCGTCGCGCGTGACGCCCACCACGGTCGGCACCTTCAGGTAGCGGCCGGCCGCGATCGCTGCGATCGGGTCGGTCGGCAGCACGGTGCCGTCCGGGATCGGTCCCGAGCCGGTCAGGCCCTTGGCCAGCACGGTGCTGAGGATGGCCTTGGCGTCCTTGGCCCGCAGGTAGTCGGCAACATCGGCGCTGCTCAGCCCGGCGGCGTAGGTCGCGGCACCGGCCAGGTCGGCCGCCTTGCCGTCCGCCACCAGCAGGTTCAGCAGCAGGCCGTTGCCCTGCGCCAGGTAGGCCGAGGCCGGATTCAGCGTCGGCAGGCTGCCGGGCGGCAGGTTGCTCGCCAGCGAAATGCCGCCGGACAGCGGCATCGCCTTGTGGAACAGGCCCTGGGCCATCGGCGACGCCATCAGCGCCAGCAGGTTGATCGCACCGGCCGACTGTCCCATCACCGTGACGTTGGCGGCGTCGCCGCCGAAGCCGGCGATGTTCTTCTGGATGTAGCGCAGCGCCGCCAGGTTGTCGAGCAGCGCGAAGTTGCCGGAGTCGTCGCCCTCGCTGCCGCCGACGTGCAGCTGCGGCAGGTTCAGGAAGCCCAGCACACCCAGGCGGTAGTTGGCCGTGACGATCACTGCGTTGGCCTTCTTCGCCAGGTTCGCGCCGTCGTAGACCGGGTCGGCGGTGTAGCCCGAGATGTTGCTGCCGCCGTGGATGAACAGCATCACCGGCAGCTTCTCGTCGAGGGTCGCCGGACGCCAGATGTTGAGCGTCAGGCAGTCCTCGCTGCCGACCGGCGTGTTCAGCGTGCTGGCGATCGTGGCGTCGTAGGTGTTGTTGGCGCCGGGGCCGTAGATGCGGCCGATCTGCAGGCAGGGGTTGCCGAACTGCTTGGCCGGGCGGACGCCGGTCCAGGCTTGGGGCTCGGCCGGGGCCCGCCAGCGCAGCGCGCCGACCGGCGGCTGGGCGAAAGGCAGGCCCTTCCACCACCAGGTGCCCGTGCGGGCACTGTCGTCGATGCCCTCGACCTTGCCCTGGGCGGTGGCACGCACCGTGGGTGCATCGGGCGTCGGGGTCTCGGGAACGGCAGTCACGGGCGTCGGGTTCATGGTCGCAGGAGTGGCCGCCGCGGGCGGCAGAACGGGAAAGGAGGGATCGGACGATCCGCCGCAGGCGGCGATCATGGCGCACAGTAGCACCATTCCCGCGCCCCATTTCCGGGTTGTCAGGGTCATGTTTGTCTCCTTGTCGGGTTATTCGGAATGCCCTCCGTCGGGGCCGGCCTCGATACTAGGAACGACCCCTCCCATGCCCGCTATCGCAAGCACGCCAAATCAGTGACTTCAGAGACGCAAGCACCTGAATCGGTGCGCCCTGCCCCATCGCCGGCCCCGCTGCGCACCAGTTCGGGCGCCTGGCTCCGAGGCGTGCTCGACATGTTCGCGGCCGAAGGGCTGGACGTGCCGGCGCTGCTGCGCGACTGCGGCTTCGATGCCACCGGGCTCGACCGGCCAGATGCCCGCTTTCCGGCCGACGACATCAGCCAGCTGTGGCAACTGGCCGTGGCCCGGTCCGGCAAGGCCGCGCTGGGTCTCTCGCGCGAACTGGCGGCGCGCCACGGCAACCTCGACATGCTGGGCCACGCGATGACCTGCAGCCCGCATCTGCAGGCGGGCCTGGAGCGCCTGGCGCGCTATCTGGCCGTGGTCTCGGATGCCGCCACCTTCGAACTCGAAGCCGACCCTCGCGGCCATTGGCTGGTGCTCGGCCATGTCGGCAGCCGCCGGCCAGTGCCGCGCCAGCGCGTCGAGTACGGGATGCTGACCATGCTGGTGCTGTGCGGCTGGCTGACGCGACGCGAGCTGCATCCGCTGGCGGTCGAGTTCGTCTTCGCGGCACCACCGAACGACGCGGCCCATCGGACCGCTTTCGGTTGCACGATCCGCTTCGGCGCCCCGGCCAACCGCTTGCTGCTGGCCGAGGCCGACATGCGCGCGGCGATCCCTTCGCAGCATCCGGCGCTGGCGGCATTGCACGAGCGCCTGCTCGACGAACAGCTGAACCAGCTGGCCGACAGCACGATCAGCCGCCGGGTCTGCGCCGAGATCACGCGCCGCCTGCCCGGCGGCGAGCCGCGCCGGCAGGAGGTCGCGGCCGGCCTCGGCGTCACCGAGCGCACGCTCCAGCGCCGGCTGCAGGCCGAGGCCAGTTCCTACCAGTTACTGCTCGACCACACCCGCCGCGAGCTGGCCCAGCAGTATCTGGCCGACCGGCGCCACACGCTGACGGAGGTCGCCGACCTGCTCGGCTTCGTCGACAGCAGCAACTTCTTTCGCGCCTGCAAGCGCTGGTTCGGGCTGCCGCCGGCGCAGTACCGGATGCGGCTGTGAGAGAGCGGCGAAGTGCCCATGCCGACCGTGCCGGCCGCCCTCTGAATCCTCGCGCCTGCGTCAAAGACGCCAGCATCGCCAGCGCGATGGCCCCTCCCGCCCGGGGTCTCCGCCCGCTGCGGGACAATCGCCCCCATGAGCATGCTTGCAGACGAAGCGGACCTGGTCGACCTGGGCCTGCGCTGGGCCCCCGGCTTTTCGGCCTTGGGTCCCGCCTTCTTCACCGAACTCCAACCCCGCCCCCTGCCCGATCCCTACTGGGTCGGCCGCAGCGCGCGCATGGCGGCCGAACTCGGACTGGATCCTTCCTGGCTGCATTCCGACGAAGGCCTGGCCGCTTTCATCGGCAACTCGCCCATCGCTGGAACGCGCCCGCTGGCTAGCGTCTACAGCGGCCATCAGTTCGGCGTCTGGGCCGGGCAGCTCGGCGACGGGCGCGCCATCCTGCTCGGGGAAACCGAGGGCGGCCTCGAAGTCCAGTTCAAGGGCACCGGCCAGACCCCCTATTCCCGCATGGGCGACGGCCGCGCCGTGCTGCGCTCCAGCATCCGCGAGTTCCTCTGCAGCGAGGCCATGCACGGGCTGGGCATCCCGACCACGCGGGCCCTGTGCGTGACCGGCTCCGATGCCCGGGTGCGGCGCGAGGAGCTCGAAACTGCCGCCGTCGTGACCCGCGTCGCGCCCAGCTTCGTCCGCTTCGGCCACTTCGAGCATTTCGCCGCCAACCAGCGCGACGCCGAACTGCGCGCCCTGGCCGACTACGTGATCGGCCGCTACTACCCGGACTGCCGCGCTGGCTCGCGCTTCGGCGGCAACGCCTACGCCGCGCTGCTCGAGGCGGTCAGCGAACGCACGGCGGCCCTGCTGGCCCAATGGCAGGCGGTCGGCTTCTGCCATGGCGTGATGAACACCGACAACATGAGCATCCTCGGGCTCACGATCGACTACGGGCCGTTCCAGTTCCTGGACGGCTTCGACCCGCGCCACATCTGCAACCACAGCGACACGGCCGGCCGCTACGCCTTCAACCAGCAGCCCAACGTCGCCTACTGGAACCTGTTTTGCCTGGCCCAGGCCCTGTTGTCGTTGATCGGCGACCAGGAAATCGCGGTCGCCGCGCTGGCGTCGTACAAGACCGTGTTTCCGAGCGCGTTCGAGGCTCGCATGCGGGCCAAGCTCGGCCTCGGCGAGGCCGAGCTTGGCGACCGCGCCCTGATCGAGGGCGTGCTCAAGCTGCTGGCGCAGGAGAAGGTCGACTACACGATCTTCTGGCGGCGGTTGTCGCACTGCGTGGCAAGCGGCAATGCCGAGCCGGTGCGCGACCTGTTCGTCGACCGCCCCGGGATCGACGCCTGGCTCGAGACCTACGCCGGGCGCCGTGGCGGCATGCCGGCCGAAACGGTCGCCGAGCGGATGTTCCGTAACAATCCCAAGTTCGTCCTGCGGAACCACCTGGGCCAGCAGGCGATCGAAGCCGCCGGGCAAAAGGACTTCTCCGGCGTCGCCACCTTGCTGAGCCTGCTCGAAACCCCATTTGAAGAACATCCCGGCCACGACGACGCCGCCGGCTTCCCGCCCGACTGGGCCTCCACGATCGAAATCAGCTGCTCATCATGACTTCACCCGTCCAGAAAACCGACGCCGAATGGAAAGCCCTGCTGGCCGAGAAAGGCGCCGAGCGCGGCGCTTTCGAAATCACCCGGCACGCCGCCACCGAGCGCCCCTTCACCGGCAAGTACGAAGCCCACTGGGAAGACGGCAGCTACCACTGCATCTGCTGCGGCGCCAAGCTCTTCGACTCGGCCACCAAGTTCGACGCCGGCTGCGGCTGGCCCAGCTTCTCGCAGGAGGCCGTGCCCGGCGCGATCCGCAACATCGTCGACCGCTCGCATGGCATGGTGCGCACCGAGAACGTCTGCGCCAGCTGCGGCGCGCACCTGGGCCATGTGTTTCCCGACGGGCCGACCGACACCGGGCTGCGCTACTGCATGAACTCGGCCTCGCTGGAGTTCCAGAAGAAAGAGACCGACTGAGCGCGCGCCATGAAATTCGTCCTCGATTTTTTCCCGATCCTGCTGTTCTTCGGCGCCTTCAAGCTCTACGACATCTACGTGGCGACCGGCGTGCTGATGGCCGCCACGGTGCTGCAGATGGCGATCATCTGGTTCATGGAACGCCGGCTGCAGCCGATCCAGAAAGCCACGCTGGTGCTGATCCTGCTGTTCGGCTCGCTGACACTGGCGCTGCACGACGACCGCTTCATCAAGTGGAAGCCGACCGTGCTGTACGGCGCCATGGCCATCGCGCTCGCGGTCGCGCTGTGGGGCTACAAGAAGAACTTCCTGAAGATGCTGCTGGGCGCCCAGCTGGAGCTGCCGGTGCAGGTCTGGGGCAAGCTCAATGTCGCCTGGATCGCCTACTGCCTCTTCATGGCCGTCCTCAACGGCTACGTCGCGGCCTATTTCACGACCGAGGCCTGGGTCGATTTCAAGCTCTGGGGCTACGTCTTCCCGATCGTGTTCCTGATCGCGCAGGGCCTCTACATCTCGCCCCATCTCAAATCGGACAAGCCCGCAGCATGAGCCTTCCGACCGCCCAGGACCTCGAAACGCGGCTGCGCGAGGTGCTCCAGCCGACCGAACTCGAGGTGATCGACGAAAGCGCGGCCCACGCCGGCCATGCGGGCGCCGGCGCCGAGGGCTACGGCACGCATTTCCGGGTCCGCATCGCCTCGCCGCTGTTCGCCGGCAAGCCGCGTGTGGCGCGCCATCGGCTTGTGTATGATGCGCTGCAACTTTTCATCGCACAGGGCCTCCACGCGCTTGCCATAGAGACGCTTTAGGGCGTCGATTCCATCACCCGCACGGTCGTGCGGCGACAACTCCTCTCCCTTATGAAGAAAAACATCCTGAAGGCCGTCGCGTTCGCCACCCTGGTCGGCGCCATTCCGTTCGCCGCCCTCGCGCAGAACGCCGCCATCGTGAATGGCAAGGCCGTGCCGAAGGCACGCATGGACGTGCTGGCCCAGCAACTGGCCGCGGCCGGCCGGCCGGTGACGCCCGAGATGCAGGGCCAGCTGCGCGAGGAAGTGATCGCGCGCGAGATCTTCATGCAGGAAGCCCAGAAGCAGGGCCTCGACGCCAGCGACGACTACAAGGCCCAGCTCGAGCTGGCGCGCCAGGCGATCCTGATCCGCCAGCTGTTCGAGAACTACCGCAAGACGAACCCGGTCACCGACGCCGAGGTGCAAGCCGAGTACGACAAGTTCGTCGCGGCCAATTCCGGCAAGGAATACAAGGCGCGCCACATCCTGGTCGAGACCGAGGACCAGGCCAACAAGATCCTGGCCGACCTCAAGAAGGGCGCCAAGTTCGAGGACATTGCCAAGAAGCAGAGCAAGGACCCGGGATCGGGCGCCAACGGCGGCGACCTCGACTGGGCGGCGCCGGCCAGCTTCGTGCCCGAATTCTCGGAAGCGATGATCAAGCTCAAGAAGGGCGAGACCACGGCCGTGCCGGTCAAGTCGCAGTTCGGCTACCACATCATCCGGGTCGACGACGTCCGCCAGGCGCAACTGCCGAAGCTCGAGGAAGTCAAGCCGCAGGTCACGCAGCAGCTGCAGCAGCAACGGCTGCAGAAGTACCAGGAAGACCTGCGGGCGAAGGCGAAGGTCGAGTAATCGAGCCAGGCGAGAAGCCTCGCCTGCAAACAAAAAAAGCGGCCCGCGGGCCGCTTTCTTGTTTCACGAAGGCGCCCCGACCTTCAATTGCGCATTGATTTGCGCCACTTCCCCGGTGTCCAGCGCCCCTGTCGCCGCCTTGAGCCGCAGCAGCGCGACCAGGGTTTCGTACCTGGCGCGCAGCAGGTCGCGCCGGCTTGCGTAGAGCGAATCGAAGGCCCGGAGCACGTCCACGCTCGTGCGGCTGCCCACCTTGTAGCCGATCTGGATGGCGGACAAGGACTCGGCCGAGGTTTTCACCAGGCCCGTCAACAGGTCGATCCGCTGCACGCCCCACTGGAAGCGCGAGAAGTTCTCGCGCGCCTCGGCTTCCGCCTGCCGGGACGCCGACCGCCATTTGCCTTCCGCCTGGTCCTCCAGCGCGAGCGATTCCTTGAGCCGTGCCGGCGCCGCGCCGCCCGTGAAGAGCGGCACGGTGACGCTCACCATCGCCGTCGCCGTCGTGGTCGGCCTGGCATAGCCGGAAGCCGCGCCGGCAGGCGTATAGCCGGCCGTCAGGTTGACGACGGGATAGCGCTCTCCACGCACCTTGCTGACGTCGAGTTTGGCGATCTCCCATTCGATCTGCCCCAGCTGTACCGGATAGCCCTGCGCCCGCGCCTGCGTCGCCCAGCCTTCGGCATCCTCAGGCACGACGCGCGGCCGCACCGCCGCGTCCGACAGGCGCGAAAGCGAGGAGAACCGCCGGCCGGTCAGTTGCTCGATCGCGCGGTACTTGAGCGCCAGGTCATTGCGCGCATCCATCTTCTGCAACAGCGCCTGCTCGCTGAGCGTGTCGGCCTCGCGCAAATCGATCAGCGTGGCCTCGCCCGCGGTCTTCCGGAGGCGAAGCTCCTCGAGGTGGGTGGCGATCGCGGCCGCGTAGTCGGTGGCCCGTGCGCGCTCGTCCTCGGCGGCCAGCACATCGAAGTAGGCGCGCGCGGCGCGCACGATCAACGCCTGCCGGGCGCCGGCAAGTTCGACCGCACCGCGCGCCGCGACGAAGTCGGCCTGCTGGTAGCTCGCCCACCGGCTCCAGTCGAACAGGGGCTGCGTCAGGTTGACGGTCCAGCCGTTCTGCCAGTAGCTGGTGGTGAGCGAGTTCTCGCTGGCGATCCGGTTGAAGGCACGTCCCCAGCCGCCGTCGATCCTCGGCAGCAAGGCCGCGCGCGCCTTGGGAAGCGCCTGCTGGGCCGCCTCGTAGCCGGCACGGGCCTGGCTAAGTTCGGCATCGTGTTCCACCGCCTGCGCGACCACCGTCATCAGGTCCGCCGTCTGCGCGCGACCCGCGTGCGCGACAAGGCCGAGCAGGATCCCCACCAGCAGGCGACGGCTATGCACGGAGAAGCACACCGGCCGTGGGTTCATCGGTCGATGCCTCGCGCACCAGCCGACCGTCGATCAACCGGTAGCGGGTCTCGAAGGCCGATGCCAGGAACATGTCGTGCGTGATGACGACCACCGTGCGGTCCAGGCGCGCGAGCAGCGCCGCGATGCGCCGCACCGACACCGGGTCCAGGTTGGAAGTAGGCTCGTCGAGCAGCAACAGCTCCCGCTTCTGATAGAGCGCACGGGCCAGCAGCAGGCGCTGCCGCTGGCCGGCCGAGATGTTGGCCATGGTGTCGCTGACCATGGTGCGCGTGCGCATCGGCAGCCGCATGATGTCCTCCAGCAGGCCCACCTCGTCGAGCAGCGCATGAATGCGCGCTTCGTCCGCGTTGGCCTCGAACAGGGAGACGTTGTCGGCAATCGAGCCGTGCAGGATGATGTCGCCCTGCCGCATGTGAACCGCATGGCGGCGAATCTCGTCGACCGTGAGATTGGGCCAGAGGATGCCGTTCAGGGCGATGCGGCCCTCCTGCAGCGGCTCGGCCGCCGCCAGCAACTTGAACAGCGTCGATTTGCCGCTGCCGGACGGCCCCGTGATGGCGATCTTCTCGCCCCGGCGGATGTCGATGCTCGCCCCCTTGAAGACCGGCTGGTCGGAGACGCCATAGCGGAAGGTCACCTCGTGCATCTCGATGCGCTGGAAGTCCCGCACCTCGACGGTCTTGAGGACGTCACCGAGCGGCGTATAGCGCTCTCCCTCGCCCTTGGCGATGTCGTCGACCCGGCTGACCGGCACGCTCAGCATGAAGTACCCGAACGCCGAATTGATCGAGCGGGCCAGCCGCTCGGACATCAGGGTCTTGTAGATCAGGAACGAATAGAAGACGCCGACCGAGACGGTGCCGCTGAGCATCAACTGGGCCGCGAGCCAGGTGATGACGATCATGTCGGCATAGTCGATCAGCTTGAGGATCGCGTCGCGCAGGCTGCCCAGCCGGCTGCCTTGCAGCGAGGCGGCGATGAACGCCCGGTACTTCGCCATGAAGATCGCGCAACGCCGGGTCTCGCCCTGGGACAGCTTGATCAGCGACGCAGCGCGGATGGTTTCGATCAGCGCGTCGTCGCAACGCGCCGAGTGCTCCATCACCAGCGCGTGCGTGTCGCGCATGCGCGTGAACAAGGCGAACGAGACCGCCACGTAGAACATGAAGATCAGCAGGGCCACCAGCGTGAGCAGCCCGCTTTGCACCCCCATCAGCGCCAGCGCCAGGCCGGCCACCGACAGGTCGATGTACAGCGCGATCCGCGTGCGCGTGGCGAACGCGCTGATCTCGTCCTGCGCCTTGACCCGGGCGAACAGGTCGCCCACGTTGCGCTTCTCGAACCACGGCATGGGGCTGCGCAGCAGGTGGGCCAGCAGCCCTTCCGTCATGTGGGCCCGGGTCAGGCCATGCAGCAGCTCGACCAGGTAACTCTGCACGTATTGGCTCAAGGCGCCGATGACGAAGATGCTGCCGAAGGTCAGCGCCAGGACATTCAACAGGTTCAGGTTGTCCGTGGCCACGACCTGGTCGAGCACCAGGTTGCCCAGGTAGGGCATGGCCAGAATCGCGAACTGGCTGCCGATCGCGACGAACATGAGCTTCGCGATCTGCCCGCCGAGCTGCGGATTGCTCGCGCGCACGCGGGCCAGCGCCGCCGGCACGCCCGAGCGGGCCCGGATGCGCGGCATGCCCGGCGTCGGCGCGCATTCGAGCAGGTAGCCCGACACATTGCTCCTGAAGGTGTCCATCGCCACGCGTCGGCGGCCCGACGCCGGATCGATGATGTGGACATAGCCGCCGCGCACCTTCTCGAAGACGATGAAATGCGCCCCGCCGAAGTGAATGATCGATCCCCGCGCGATGCCCGACAGGTCGGCCGGATCGAAGCGATAGGCCTGCACCGACAGGCCGAATTCGACCGCCACGTCGTACAGGTCCATGAGCGACAGGCCGTTGGCCGAGATCGGGCGGTGGAGCGACAACTCGCGCACCTGCGTCGACCGGCCCAGGGACGACAGCACCATGGCCAGGCACGCATAGCCGCATTCGGCGACTTCGTTCTGATAGAGCACACGCATCGTCATCCCCGCACCATCCGGAACAACGGCGCCAGGATCCACTCGGCGATCGTCCGGCGCTCGACGGCGATGCTCGCGGTCGCGCGCATGCCGGGCAGGATCTTGAATGTCTGCCGCTCGAAGTGGAAGACATCGCCGCTCAGCGTGGCCCATGCCATGTAGTCGTCGCCGCCCTCCGGCGGCTTCTCCTTGTCCTTCGGGTCGGAGGCGGCCGGCGAGGACATCGGGGACTGGACCGTGGTGCCCGAAATCGAGTCGATGCGCGCCTCGTGGCTGCCGAAGCGCTCGTAGGGGAAGGCATCGAACTTCAGCCGCACGGTCTGCCCAAGGTGTACGAAGCCGCGCCGCCGCGACGGAATGCGCAAGGCGGCGCGCAACGGCCCGGCTTCGCCCGTGCCGATGACCAGGGCCACATCGCCCGGCTCCAGCGAATGCCCCTGCACCAGGTTCGAGAAGCTCACGACACCCGCCTTGGGCGCGGAGATGGTGAGGGTCTGCCGTTGCTGTTCGAAGCGCACGTCGAAGTCCTGGCGTTCGCGGGCGTGCTGCGAAGCAAGCGCCTCGATCTGCGTCTCGAGCTCGGTTTGCGAACTCCGGACCGTGGCCAGTTCCCCGAGCAACTGCTGGCGCCGCGCCGCACTCTGCGCCACGGCCACCCTGCCCTGGCGCGTTTCGGCCCGCGCCTGCTCGATCCGGTCGGCCGGCAAGTAGTCGGAAATGGACTCCAGCCGCGAGAGCTTTTGCTCCGATTCATTCACCAGATGGCCGTTTTGCGCGCTCTGTTCGCCGAGCGCCGCCAGTTCGGCCTGCCGGGCTTTCTGCATCAGCCGCGCGGCCTCCAGTTGGGATTGCAATCCGCTCTTTCGCTGGCCGTACTGGCGCTCCATGGTCCGGATCTGGTCGCTGCGCATCTGCTCGTCGAACACCGGGCGCTGGCGGCCATCGCTGGAGAGCGACAGGTTCCGGTCGAGCGTGAACAGCGGCGTGCCGGGCTCGACCCGCTCCGATTCCTGGACATGGATCTTCGAAACCAGCCCGCTCAGGCCCTGGATCTTGACGTCGGAAGGAGAGATGACTTCGCCCTGCACGTCCTGCTTGAGTTCGATCTCGTGCACGAATGCGAAAGCCGTGGCGGCAATGACAACCGTCGATGTGGCATAGGCGATCCAGCGCCAGGAAACATCCTTGAAGTTCGGAAGATGGGTCGGTTCCATGAAAACAATGACGCCGATGCAGTCGGCGTTTCAAATTACTAATAAGGAATGGCCACGCCTATTCACGCTAAATTCAAAGGCCCGGACCACGACCGAATCCGGTCACTCCCTTGTCATTTGACGGAAGCGAAGGCATACATGGACGGATGCCCGGCGGGAAGCCAGCTCGAATAATTGCCGATCAGCGCGGTCTCGATGTGCTGCGCCAGCTGCTGCGGTGCATCGGCGGCGGCGAGTGGCAGCGGGCTGAGCAGTTCGGCATCGAATCGCCCGTTCTCGAAGCGCAGATAGAACGGGAGCAGCATGGCGTCCAGCGGCGCACCCAGGCGAAAGACGCCGTTGTGAACGCGTGCATGGCGCCCGAACATCGACACATTGACCGTCTGCATCGGGAAGCGTTGGAACGCAAATGGCGGCACATCGGAAAACAGCACGGCGACACCGTGGCGCTTCAGCGCCCGGGCCACGCGCAAGCCCAGGCGATTGCGTTCGACATCGCCGTCGCCGAAGGTGTACAGCACCTTCACGCCGGGTATTTGCGCATCGTCGTCGCCATAGATGTTCCGCGGCACGCCGGACACCACGGCCATGGACTCGATGCCCAGCAGCGCTCTCAACTCATCGATGACGTAGATGTTCGCGTACTGGGACACATAGTGGAACGGCGAAACAATGACCGGACGCCCCGGCCACGCGGCCTTCAACCTGGAAATCTCATGGGCAAGCCGGGCGGCCACCGCCTGCAGGTCGGGCCAGGCCTCGCTGCCGCGGGCGCGCCGGCCAAAATAGATTCGCTGGTCGATCAGGCTTTCCAGTCGATCGACCGAACGCGCTCGCCGCGCTTGCGCTGGCGACACGCCCAGCACCTCGCGGCCGATTTCAGCCCGCGCGACACCTTTGGCCCGGACCCGGAGATTGAAAAGACTTCCGATCCGCCAGCCCATCGCTGCCAGCGGCCCCAAGAGCACACGGGGGATGCGAGCCATCCATGCACCGCTCAGATGGTATTGGGCGATCCTCACCCAATTCAGCAGCGGCGCCTTGAATACTCGCATTGACAACTCTTTAAGCTCAAATAAAAACGGACTTCGCGGTCCGTTTTCAAGCGATTTAGGCCTTGGGGACCACGACGCTGGTCGACGTCACGTCGGTCGGGGTCACAACAGGCTTGTCCGTCTTGCAGCAGCCGCCTGCGATCATCGACTTGGCCAGTTCGCTTCGTTCAATCTTTTGCATTTTCAATACTTTCAATTTTGAGTTTAAAAAAACAGTCGTCAAGTGACTGCAGAGTGAATGTACCAGCGCCGTAGTGCGGTTTCACGTCCAGATTTTATTTTCAGAATTTTCCAAGCACCGCTGCGTATTGATCCGAAGGCATTGCACCTCTCTGCCCTGTCTACAGGTTTTCCCCGAACGCTATTTGTAATTGAGGGTGAAAGTTGCCGTGCCGTCGGCGCGACCCGGCGTCACGGTGCTGCCCGTCTGGTAATAGCGCGCGGTATAAGGCAGCACATAAGCGCCATCCTTCGACGGTCCCACCAACACATCGTCGCCGAACGGAACAGGCGCGGCATCCTTGTCCAGTACCTGGATCCCGACGCCGCTGGCGATGTCCGTGCCGCCCGTGATCTTCAGCACGCCCGGCGCGCTGGTTGTCGGATCCTGCGTCGCGTCCATCTGCAGATAGACGAGGTTCTGCGCGTTCTGGCCCGGTTGACAGTTCAGCTGGATCTTGAACGGCTTGTCGCCGGCGGTGGTCCCCATGCCCCCGAAGCGGCTGAGCGCCACGTTGCCGAGCTGCACCGAAAAGCTGCGAGAGCCCGTGTCCACGGTGCACGAAGGCGTGATGATCGTGATGCCGTTGCCACTGAGATAGGTAGTGATTGCCGAATTGCCGGGATCGCCATCGCCGTAGTAGCGGGTGTAGGTACCCGCCGCGAGCGGGCCGTTGCCGGTGACGGGCGCCGTCTTGAACAGTTCCACCAAGAATGAAGAGCCGGCATACAGCTCACCGTAGCCGTAGGGCACCGAGATATCGTGTGGATAGGTCGCCTTGGTGCTGGTGGGGCCCGAGCCCGTGTCCGGGCCCGCGATCAAGCGCGTCAGCCTAATGCCGACGCCCGGCACCGCCGTCGTATAGCGGTCGGTGTAGCCGGGCACCAGCGTCCCTTGCAACATAACGCCGTGCACCATCCCGCCGACGCCGTTGGCGTTGCCGGTCATGCAGTCGAACATGTGTTCAGTCCCGCCGCTGATCGAAAACGGCTGAGACTTGATTAGTTCGCCCACCGCTGTGTTCGGTGAAATGACGACGGTGCCCATGGCCATGTCGATGCTGCGCTCGGCAAAGAAGGGGGGGGTACCGGCGGGGGTGCCGGTGTATCGCTTGCAGACCGCCATCGCGCCCTGCGCGCCACCCAGCAGGCACAGGGCCAGCAGGGCCAGGCGCACGCGGCCGCGCGACAGGTTCTTCATCGTTGCGAATCGGTGGTTGCTCATTTCATTCCTTAGGTTTGGCTTCGCCCGAAGCGACAGGCGTGGCGAGTGCGCCCGGTGCGTCCGGTGCGGCAGGCGCGGCGCACTGACCGTCCAGCTGGCGGATCGGCGGCGGCTGCTCTTCGTCGGGCAGGCTGTAGGGCACGGTGCACTGGTCGCTGTCGCCATGGCCCCAGATCACCTTCAGCTGGCCTGAGCTGGCCGCGCCGGTGACGAAGGCCTGGCCGTCCGGGCCGACGATGCCGACCTCCTGGCCCGCCTCGTTCTCGATCTTCGAGCCCAGGGGCAGCACCTTGCCGTTCGGGCCGGTCAGCGTCATCAACAGGCGCAAGCCCACCGAGGTCTCGAACTTCGCCAGCACGACCGCGCCGCGCGTCGGCACCACGTCCATGGCGGCGTTCTTCACCTCCACCGTGTCGCCCAGGTCGCCGGTGCGAAGGGCGACGCGGTTGATGCGGTAGGGGCTCAGGTTGGCAATGACGGCCTGGCCCTGCCCGTCGGTCATCACGCCCGCCTGCGACTCGAGGCCGACGCCCTGCGCCTTTGGCACCCGCACCAGCGCCATGGTTTCGCCGAGCGGCTGCGACAGCGTGGCACCGCCGCCATGCACCAGCAGCCCCCCCGACATGCCGAAGGTGGTCTGGCCGTAGCCACGGCCCTGCGATTGGCCGAGGTCGAAGCGGCCCACCGGCGACAGGTAGCTGGCGCTCGCGCTGCCGTTGGCACCTTGCTGGTTCGAGTCGCCGGCCATCACGTTGTAGGTCAGGCGGCTGTCGTCGAAGGCGGAGCCATAGAGGCCGACCTGCTGGTTGACGCGGCCGTTGTTGTCGTGGGTCACCGAGTACTGCGCGTTGGCGCGCGAGTTGCCCAGCGGGATGGTCAGCATCACCGTGATCTGCCGGTTCGACGGCGCGTTCAGGTTGGTGCTGTAGTTGTAGAACACGCTGTAGCCGAACTGCTTGTAGTTGCCCGAGTAGCCGACCTGCACCAGGCGATCGGTGGCGCTGGTGCCCCAGTAGCTTTGCTGCCGGGCCGAAACGAACACGCTGCCCTTGTCGGCGATCTGCTGCGACAGGTCCAGGCGCAGTTCGTTGCGGCGGTTGTTGAACGGGGCCGCGGACGACAGGTCCTGCACCTGCACGGCTTCCTGGAAGGTGCGGTAGCCGCTGGTCGAATAGCGGTAGCCCGCGACCCGGAAGTTGGTGCCCGACGAGATGAACGACTTGGCATAGAGAAAGCGCAGCGACTCCCCGGTGGAGCTGTCGTCGTTGCGATCGGTGGTGCGCGCGCTCGTCAGGTCGACCGACACGGCGCCGAAGTCGCGCAGGTTCTTGCCGACGCCGGCCAGCACCGCCTGGTACATGTTCGCGGCCGTCAGGCCGCCATAGAGCGAGAACTCGTTGCCCATGCCGCGCGCCAGCGTGCCCTGGGCGAAGTAAGGCTGCGACAGCGCCGGACGCGAGCCGCCGTACGAGGTGTCGAGGTCGCTGTAGCCATTGCGGTACTTGCCCGCGGTGGCCGCATAGCGCCAGGTGCCTTCGCGCAGCAGCGTCGGCACGGCGGAAAAGGCCTGGATGTACCGGGTCTGCCGGCCGTCGGCCTCGGTGATGGTCACCTCGAGGTCGCCGCTCGACGCGGTGGGATAGAGGTCGTCGAGCACGAAGGCCCCGGGGGCCACGAAGGTGCTGTATACGACGTAGCCGTTCTGCCGCACGGTGACCCGCGCATTGGTCTGCGCCACGCCGCGAATCGTCGGAGCATAGCCTTGCATGCTGTCGGGCAGCATCGCGTCGTCGGACGCAATCTGCGCGCCACGAAACTGCACGCTGTCGAAGAAGTTGCCGGGCGTGGCGCCTTCACCGACCAGCAGCTGGCCCTTGATGGACGCCAGGTCGCGCTGGACGTAGGAGTTGATGGACTGCCAGCGGCCCTGGCCGGCGACGTTGCTGTTGTAGGTCGAGTAGTTGCGAAAGCGCCAGTCGCCGGCATTGAAGCCGGCGCGCAGGCCAGCGAAGAAGGTTTCGCGCTGGATCTGGTTGCCAGTCAGGTTGTTGTTGAGCGCCGCATTCCCATCGAGGATGTTCTGCTGCACCTGCAACTGCTGCTGGATCGACAGGTTGTTGTTGTAGTTGCTGCCGGTGTTGTGGCCGTAGCTGAGCTGGTAGTCGAGCATGCCGGCGGTGATGCCCTTGTCCCACTTCTCCGGCCCCACGGCACCGCGTGCCGAGCGCTTCAGCGCGGCTTGCGGGATGCTGACATACAGCCGCTGCTTGCCGCCGTCGTAGCTCACCGCCGAGTCGGGAATGACGCTGCCCAGGTCGATGCAGGCCTCGTCCGAGGCGGTGGCGAGCGCGGGGAACACCGGCACGTTGACGCCCCAGGCCTCGAGCAGGCCGCGCGTCAGGCAGGGCACGGCGTCGTTCTTGCCTTCCTGCTCGACGAAGCGGACTTCGCTTTGCCCGACGCCGCGTTCGTTCAGCGTCACGTCGACCAGGTAGGTGCCGGCCGTCACGCGGTTGCCGAAGGCGAACAGCGACAGGTCCGCGGTGGGCTGGTCGCCGCCGATGCCGAGAAACTCCTGGTTGAAGGTCGAGGCGGCGAATTTCTGCTGTGCATGGCCCGGCGCGCCCAGCGCCGCCAGCAGCGCGGCGCACAGCGTCAGCCGGAACGGCGCGCGGGACAAGGCGAATTGGTGGTGGTGCACGGTCCGGCCTCTCACGGCTTGGCGGCGTCCGCGGGCGGCGCGACCGGCTCGGCCTTGACGGCCACAGGCTCGGTGCCGACAGGCACCCGGACCATCTCGCGCGGCGATTCGCCACCGTAGTCGTTGAGCGTGGTGAACGAAACCTCGATCGCCTGCGGCGTCTTGACGGCATCGAGCGGATACGACATTTCGCCGAACGGCGGCACCATGTCGGCATTGATCTCCTGCTTGCCGCCGTTGATCGTCAGACCGGTGAATGTCACGTGATAGGCCGAGTCATTGCCGATCCTGAGCACAGCGCCCTGGCCACCCTCGCCCGCGCTCACAGCCCACTTGAGATGCGTGCGGGCGTCCCACGGCTTGCCGGGCAGGTTCGCGGGCCGGTAGAACAGCTTGATGCGGGTGCGCACCGCGATCTGCAGCGTGTTCTCTTTGGTGTCGGCCTTCTCGGGGATCTCCTTGACGTTGAGCCGAAAGACCGACTCGCGGTCGGCCGGCAGCCCGCCGCCCACGCGCATGATCCGCAGGATGTTTTCCATGCCCGGGTCGAGGCGCGACAACGGCGGCGTCACGAGCAGCGGGGTCTTGGTGTTGCCTTCGCCGGCGTCGATCCAGGTCTGGACCACGTAGGGCGATGTGCCGGTGTTCTTCACCGAGATGGAGGCTTCGCGATCCTTCTCGCCGAGGATCACACGGGTGCCGCCGAGCATCACGCCAGCGCTGGCTGGCCACTGGAGGCTGAGCATCAGCAACGCGCCGATGGCCCACCGAAAGCAGTTCTTTTTGTGCATCACAATATTCCTCGGCGCGCATCGAGCGCGCGGGGCACACAGGCCCAGGCACGACGGCGCCTCGATATCGATGCGTCATCGGGAAAACAGAAAACTTTGGGAAAGTCCGACACCGACCGGAGGCGCGCAGCCTCGGGCACAGCGCCGAACCTTGGTGAACATCACGCGGCAGCTCGAAGCGCCAAGCGCCCCTGCCAGCCGCGGATACCGCGGACCGGTCTACTTACTTGTAGTTGACCGTGAACTGCGAAACAGCGTTGGCCGTACCGACCGTCACCGCGGGCAGGGTCTGCACGTACACAGCCTGGAACTTGAGCGGGTTGTCGCCGACAACGAGGGTGTACTCGCCCGATTCCGAACCGAGGCCGATCTTGGTGCCGGCGGAGTCACCCAGCTCGATCGCAACGCCGGTGGCGGCAGCGCCAGCCACTTCACCCACGCCGATGCGCAGGTCGTCGGTCACGTTGGCGTCCGGCGTGCCGGTGAAGGTCACGGTGGCGCCCTTGGCGGTGGCGCCGCAGTTCAGCAGTTCGATGTTGAACTTGGCCGGGGTCGCTTTCTTGCCCAGGGCGGTGAAGTAGTCGCGCGCGACATTGCCGAGCGGCACGGTCATGTTCTGGCTGGCGGGCGAGATCGAGCAAGGCGCGTCAACGATCTGGCCGTTGAAATTGATCGTGCCGTCAGCTGCGAAAGCACCTTGCGACAACACACCGGCGAAGGCGAGAGCTGCGAGCTTGGCGATATTGGATTTCTTCATGTTTCTTCCTGAGTATTTATAAAATTACGTAGTGATTAACCCCTGTATGGGGCGAATCGAACTTTAGTACCCCTTCAGCCCAATAAAACGACCGCGCTTTAAATCCGGAATTTACAAAATTCGAATTGGGAAATTTCACTCAGCAAAAACGGAAATTGCTCGCACCCAGTTGTCAGCCAAGGCGATCAGGTGTGAAAAACCGCAGACGTTTTTGCACGAAACAGAAACGAAAGGGCATTTCCGCAGAGGTACCCAGGCCTATCACTCTGCAGCGACCGCACATATTCCACACAAACGTTTCAGATTACGTATAGAGTAACTAGATGAAACAATTTGTCGATCGATGGCCGTGTCGGCTGTTGCGGCGCCGGTTTCAAAAGGAGCTCGATATGACCCGACTTAGCGCGGTTTCCTCTCGGCTGGCAGTGCTCGCCGCTTGCTCGATCTGTGCGCTTCCTGCTGTTTCCCGCGCCGCCGATGGCACCATCACCTTCTTGGGCGCGATCGTCGAGCCCCCCTATGAGGTTCGGGTGACTGCCGCGGCGCCTTCCTCCACGTACGCCACTTCCATTTCGAAGCCGGAGGCAGAAATCAGTTTCTCGAGCAGCAGCAACCTGAGCGCGAGCGTGCACGCCGACGGCCTGGGCCCATTGCCCGTCGCCGTCCGTTGCACCGGAGCGACACCGATGCCCGCGGGTGGCTGCCATCTTGGCCCTCGGGGCGGTGCACTTTCGATCGCCGCGATGCCCACCGCCACAGCCGGTGTGGCGCGTGGCGCCATCTTGACCGTTGCCTACGACTGAGGCTTCGAACTAGCGCAAGGGAGCCGATTTGATCGACCGCCTCTGGACGATGGCGTTGCCCTCGTCGTCGATCAGCGTGAAGGCGATCTCCGCGTCTCCCGCCGCGTTGGCCGGCGGCTTGAGGTCCACGTCGAGGCTGCCGAAGGGGGGCACCATCAGCGCCTCCACCTGCTCGGCCGCCGGCGCGTTCGCATACTGGACCGCGGCGATCGATGCGTAATAGGGCGTCGGGTTGTCGATCTTGAGCGCGGGCCGCCCGGGCTCGGCCTGAAGCGACAACACGAGCTTGTCGGCCACCTCGCCGGCCGCCATCGGCAAGCCTTGGGGCCGCAAGAAGACCTTCATCTGGGTTCGGACCGCCACGGTCAGGGTCGCGCTGTCCGGCGGCAGGTCGAGCGGCCGGGGCGGGATCTCGTAGAGGTTGAGCCAGAACAGCGACTCGCGATCCTTGGCCAGCGGCGCCCCCGTGTAGAGCAGCCGCAGGCTCAGCTGGTCGCCGGCGTTCATGCGGAAAATCGGCGGCAGCGGAATGACCGGCGCGGTGGAGTTCTCGGGCGCCGATTTCAGCTCCCCATCGTCCACCCAGGCCTCGACCACCACCGGGTAGGTGTTGAGGTTGACCAGTTGCAGCGATTGCTCCCTCGCATCGGGCGGGAAGATCACGCGGGTCGACTCGGCCATCACGCCAGCCATGGCCTGGGCCGCGGCCAGCACAAAGACCGACACCAGAAGGCCGGCACCGGCGAACGCCCTCGCGCGACCTCGGGGAGAGAACAACTTGGCGCTGCGGACCGTCATGAGAAACAAACTCCCTATTGGATGCGAATCACGACCTGGGCGCGCGCATTGAGCCGGCCCGGCGTCACGCTGCGGCCGGGGATCTTGGTCAGGGTCGCGTTCAGGCGCTTGGTGTAGGAGGTGACGCCGCCCGTCACGCCCGTGCTGCTGGCGCCCTGCAGCACCGGGTACCAGCCCGCGGCGGTGCCGCCTCCGGTCACCTGGTCATTGCCGAGGAAGTTGAGGGGCGTGCCGTCGGCCTGCGTGAGCGCGACGCCGACCCCGCCGGCCACTCCGGCCTGGCCGTAGTCGTCGGACAGCAGGAAGGTGACACCGCTGCCACCGGTGGTCAGGCCCTGGGCGACGGCGCTCTGGTAGTTGGCTGCCGGCACCAGCACACCCATCGCGGTGCGCCCGGCCTCCGTCCCGCTCGCGAAGGCGGCGAGCCCGGTGTTCGCGGGCGCGCCGGTCTGGCACTGGAACGCGATGTCGACCGGCAGTTGCCGGTTGGCGCCACTGTTGAGCTCGGCGATGCTGATGACCGGGAACTGAACGTTCGGCGTCACGTTGCTCACCGAGCAGGTCGCCGAGCGGCGCACCGTGAGCCGGTTGTAGAGACTGACGGCGCCCGGCCAGGCGTTGTACCAGCCGGAGTAGTAGGACAGGGAATCCAGGCCCACGGCCAAAGCGGGCGACTGCCCTCCACCCTTGAACGCGATGTAGGCGGCGGGTTGGGAGTTCGTGTAGTTGCCGGAGGTGTTCCACCCCCCTGCGGTGGCCTCGTTGCTGACCCGAAACAGTTCGACACGGACGTCGCTGAAATTCTTGGCCTTCACCAGGATCTTGCCTTGTCCGTCCTTTTCCAGGTTCGTCAGTTGCCGCGCCTGCCAATTTCGCAGGAAGTAGTTGCCGCTCGCCGAGTGGGTCACGCGGATCAGCATGCCGTTGAAGGAGGTTCGATACGCCCCCGGCAAGCCGAAGGCAACGCCGTCCTCGTGCATGCCCCCCCAGGTGGAATCGCCATTGGTCGCGTAGAACTCGAAGAGGCTTCCCTCGTCCGTCGCATCGCAACGGAACAGCACCTGGTCCGCCGTGTACGCCTCGAGCCCCAGCGTGAGGATGCTGGCGCTGCCGCTGGCCAGCAGGGTGCCGTCAGGCTGGAAGGTGCTGGTGTTGATATTCACCGATGCCGGCACCCCGCTGGCGCCCGCGGTGTCGGTCGCGCCGGTCCAGGTGTTGTGCGTGCCGAAGGCCGGATCCACGTAGTAGACCGAGGTCGTCGGATACGTGGTGGCCGGCGCATAGCTGATCCGCGTGCAGGTGGCCCAGGCCTGCGCCGGCACACCCGCCAGGGCGGCAGCGAGCACGGCCCAGGCCGGCAGCGATCGCGGCAGGCGCAGGGTGGTGAAGAAACGGCGAAAAGACATCGTGGGTTCCGGGTGCGAGGATACGTTGCGTTCAGGGGCCGACCGGCCGGCAGGTGGCGTCGAACCTGTAGAGCACTTCTTCAGCGGCCTGCTCGCTGAGCTGGAAGGGAATTTCGCAGCGCTCGGCTGGCGAATCGCCCCATTTGACGGTCAGCCGGCCCTCGCGATCGGCCACCCGCGCGTAGACCTGGCCGCCCTGCCCCACCATGCCGATGCTGGCGCCGTCGCTGCCATACACCGTGGCACCCAACGGAAGCTGCTTGCCATCGTCCATCGCCGCGCGCACCAGCAAGGCATGGCCGGTCCGGGTGGCGAATTTCAGGCGGACCACGGCGCCGGCCGAAGGCGCAACGCGCTGCTGGCTTCCGTCCAGCTCGGCGTTGCGGTTGATGCCTTGCGAATCGAGCGCCACGTCGTTGTAGCGGTACGGCGAGAGCGAGGGAACGATCGCGAAGCCGGCGCCGTCGACCCGGGCTCCCAGCCCGTTGCGCACGCCGGCCCCGCTCGCGCCCTGGGCCTCGACCAGGCCGAAGGTGTCGCTGACGTAGGGCCCGAAGGTCAGGCCGCCCGCATGCACGACCGCCGCCCCGCGGGCGCTGGCCCCCGCCTGCCAGAAGCCCTGGCCCTGTGAAACACTGGCGCCGACGGTCGCGACCGGCAACCGCTTCTGCAGGTTGCCGCTCACGTTGGTGACGCCATCCGGCGTCTCGTGGCCGGCGCTCACGCCGTAGCTGAGTGTCTGCGCTTCGTCCGCCATGCCGGCCACCGAGGTCTGGTAGCTGGTGCCGCCGTCGCTGCGCCGCGCCACCGAGGCCGATGCCGATGCGGCCCGCGGCCCTGTGCCCAACGGGACGGAGACCGTGAACATCACGATGTTGGCCATCGTGGCGTTCTGGGCCGGGCCGCCCAGCGGCTGCGAGGAGCCCAGGCCGAACAACGCGCCGGTGCGCTGCCGTCCGATGCTCACGCCATAGCTGACGGCACGGTAGCTGTTGTTGTAGCTGAACTGGAACTGCGTGTCGCGGCCCTTGTTGTCGCCGTGATAGTCGCTGACGCCCGCCGTCAGGAACAGCTGGCCGTAGTCGCCGAGGCTCTGGCTGAGGTTGGCGACGATCTGGTTGCGCAGCTGGAAGGTGCTCGACTGCCAGACCTGTCCGCTGTCATGGGCGCTGAGCGAACCGAGCGCATCGGCCATCTCGCGGAATCCGCCGGTCGAGTAGCGGTAGCCCGCGAGAGCGAAGTTGGTGCCCGTGGGCTGGAAGGACTGGCTGTAGGTCAGCTCCGTGCGCCAGCCGGTCAGGTTGCTCCCGCCGGCCGGGTCCTTGGCGATCGAGTAGGTCGCATTGGCGCCGAGCGCGCCGATCGGCGTTCCCGTCACGACACCGGCCAGCAGCGCCTGGTAGTCGCCGGCCGCGCGGACGCCTGCGTTCGCGGTCAGCGAATTGGTGAGACCGCGCTGGTAGGTCAGTTCGCCGAAGGCGGCCCGGCTGTCGGCAACATTGCGCACGCGGCCTACCGTGGCGGCATAGCGCGAAGCACCCGGGCGCATCGAATCCGGCACTGCGGAGAAAGGCACCGTGAAGCTCGACACGCGGCCATCGGCCTCCGTGACGATGACCTGCAGGTCGCCCTGGAAGCTGGTCGGGTACAGGTCGTCGATGACGAAAGGCCCGGGTGCGACCGTGGTCTGGTAGATCTCGTTGTTGCCCTGGCGCACCACCACCCGCGCGTTGGTCGAGGCGATGCCACGCACCACCGGGGCGAAGCCGCGCTGGGAATCCGGCAGCATGCGCTCGTCGGTGGCCAGCTGGGCACCTTCGAAGCCGACCGAGCTGAACAGCGTGCCGCTGGTGTAGCTCTGGCCGATGGTGAGTTCGCTGTTGAGCAAAGGCAAGGCGCGCTGCGCGTAGGCCCGGATCGAGTTCCAGTGGCCCCCGCCATAGCCCGGCCCGTTCTGGTAGTTGTAGCTCGACTGCTGGCGAAAGCGCCACATCCCCGCGTTGGCGCCGAAATTCATGCCGAGGTACATGGATTCGCTGGTGCTGCCGGAGTTGCTGGCGCGAAAGTAATTGGTGTCGTAGTTGAGGAAGCCCACGGGCACGCCCGGGTCGAGGTCGGCTTTGTCGACCGCGCCACGCACCGCGCGCTTCATCAGCGCTTGCGGGATCGACAGGTCCAGCCGCAGGCGCGGCAGGTCGAAGGCCGCTCGGGCGCCGGCGATGCGCTGGCCGAGCGACAGGCAGACGGCGGCGGAGGCGTCCTGGGCAGCACCCGGCTCGACGCCGTCGGACGAAATGTTGCTGGCGAGCACGCCGGCGCCGACCAGGAACGAGCTTTCCAGGCAGGGAACGACCTCCTTGCCAACGGCGCGGAACTCGACGGCCTTTCGGCTGCGAAAGGCGCCATTGACGAAAACGTCGACCTGGTAGACGCCCGGATCGATGGCGCTGGCCTTGTTGAAGCGCTCGAGACCACCGGCCCCGAGCGAGGACCCCATCAGGAATCCGCTGTCGAATTGATAGGTCGGCGCCTCATCGGCCGGAGCGGCCTGCAGGAGGGCCGAGAAAAGGGCGATCCCGATGACCACTGCGGAGAGCTTTGTTGACCTGTGAACGCGTCGCACCCGGCATTCGAAGAAACGCGCTTGCGCTTGCCTTGCAGCATCCACCGATTGAAGCCCTCTTTTTTTTGGAGTCTATCGACGCGCGGCCAAAGGCAATTCCCCCTTGTTTTCGCCGCCGTAGTCGTTGACAAATTTGAATGTGATGCTGCGACCCGCCGATGCCAGGTTGGCGTTGCTCTTGATGCGCCAGTCGAAGGTGGCTTTCGGCGCAATCATGTCGGGTGCGAGGACGATGTCCTCTCCCGCCCCGGTGATCCTCGCGTCGATCAGCGAGATATGAAAGGCCGAGTCGTTGGTGGCGGTGATCTTCCATTCCGCGCCATCGCGCTCCACGCTGAAGCGCAGCTTGTCGGCCGCGTGTTCGGGGTCTCCGGCAATTCCGGTCGGACGGTAAAAAAGTTTGACCCGGTTGCGCAGCAGCAACAACATCTTGTTGCGCTCCGCATCGGCCGTATTCATCGCCGGAATCTGCACCGTGTTGATGAAGAAGACCGATTCGCGGTCCTGCGGCAAATCCTTGCCCGTGAAGATGAGGCGGGCGGTCTGCCCGGACTTGGGCTCGATGCGAAAGACCGGCGGCGTGACCACGAAGGGTGCATCCGCGGTCTCGGGCGTCGAGTCGGCATTGCCGCTGTCGATCCAGATCTGGACCACGCTGGGCGCATCGTCCTGGTTGCTGAACTGGATGCTGCGCTCCTTGGCGCCACCCGGGTAGATCACCCGGGTGCCGGTCATGACGACGCTCGCGAGCGAGGGAATCGCACAGCCGAGAACGGCCAGAAACACCAACAGACACCGCACGCTCTTCAACATCGATTTCTCCTCGTTGGCCGGTCACGCGCTGACTGAGACCGTGATGATGCCAGGGTCATTTAAGGGTAGGCAACCGAATACTGGACGGCACCGACCACCGTGCCGGCCGTGGCGGCAGCGCCTTCGGCGAAGTAGCGAACCGCGAAGTTGTGCGAAGCCGAGGTTTCGTTGGCGGCCACCTGCAGGCCAGGCGCCGCATAGCCGCCGGTCAGAGGAAAGGCCGCCGCGGGGGCCGCCGGGTCCAGCAGTTGCAGGCTGACATTCGTGGCCGTGCCGGTGTTGGCGATATTGCCGCCGACGGTGGTGTTGTTCGGCAGGAAGACCGTGCTGACCGCTTGCGGCGTCACGCTGGCGGTGCAACCACTCACCGAGACCGTGAATTCGGTCTGGCCGGCCGTCGAACCTGCCGCGCCGAGATCCGAGGTGCTGACCGTGGGCAGCAGCACGACCGGGCTGCTGGCATTGCCGTTCACCGCGACCGAGCAGGTCTGCTCGGTGACTTCACCGCGGAAAGTGATCGTATTGGCGCTTTGCGCGAACGAGAAAAAGGGAACTGCGGCGAGGGCGGCGAAAAGGATGGACTTGTTCATGATGAATACCTTGTGAATGTAAATAGGTTGATTTCTTTGATGACTTTATTATCCAATTGCCATCAATTTACTGCCAGGGAAAAATCCACACATTCCGAACAATCGTTCAATTGCAGACTTTTCTCGAATTTCAACTCGAATCGCAGCGCTTGGTCAATTGCATTGATCAATTTGAAAACAGGTTAATATTAATAAGAATTCACCACTATTGACATGAGAATGGTCTGAAACTCCACCAACGACTGGCGCAGCGAATCACCCGCGCGAGCCCGCAGGCGCGGCTAGACCCGCCGGGCCTCGCGGTCCGACGAACAACGGTTGCTTGGGGCTGGAGGCGCGCGCCGACCCGCGGGCCGCCTGGACGGCCGGGGCTGGTTATCGGTCTACAGGAACTCCCGCGCCGCGGGAGTCGACGCGCAGCGAGGGGCTCAGCCCACCCACTTGCGCGCGTTGCGCCAGATCCGCATCCACGGGCTGAGATCGCTCGGATTGCCCGAGGTCCAGCTCATCTGGATGTTGCGGAACACCCGCTCGGGATGCGGCATCAGCGCCGTGAAACGGCCATCGGCGGTGGTCACCGAGGTCAGGCCGCCGGCGCTGCCGTTGGGATTGAACGGGTAGCGCTCGGTCGCTTCGCCGTGGTTGTCGACGAAGCGCATCGCGGCGATGGCCTTCGCGGGGTCGCCGCGGTGCTTGAAGTTGGCAAAGCCCTCGCCATGGGCGACCGCGATCGGCAGGCGGCTGCCGGCCATGCCGGCGAAGAACAGGCTGGGCGAATCGAGCACCTCGACCATCGACAGCCGGGCCTCGAAACGCTCGCTCTGGTTGGTCGTGAAGCGGGGCCAGGCTTCGGCGCCCGGAATGATGTCGGCCAGCTCGGCGAACATCTGGCAGCCGTTGCAGACGCCCAGGCCGAAGGTGTCGGCGCGGCCGAAGAAGCCCTTGAACTGCTCGGACAGCTTCGGGTTGAAGGTGATGCTGCGGGCCCAACCGATGCCGGCGCCCAGCGTGTCGCCATAGCTGAAGCCACCGCAGGCGACCACGCCCTTGAAGTCGGCCAGGTCCGCCCTGCCGGTCTGCAGGTCGGTCATGTGGACGTCGAAGGCCTCGAAACCCGCCTCGGTGAAGGCGTAGGCCATCTCGACATGCGAGTTGACGCCCTGCTCCCGCAGGATCGCGACCTTCGGCTTGGCCAGGTTCAGGAAGGGCGCAGCCACGTTGTCGGTCGCGCCCGGTGCCAGCAGCACATGCGCGCCCGGGTCTTGCGGGTCGCCGGCCGCGGCATGCTCGGCATCGGCGCAGTCGGGGTTGTCGCGCTCGCGGCAGATCTTCCAGCTGACGGCATCCCAGACCTGGTGCAAGTCGGCGAGCGCGGCGCTGAAGACCGCCTTGGCGTCGCGCCAGACCTCGATCTTGCCCTTGCCGGCATCCATGGTCGAGCCGGCAGGCCGGGTCTTGCCGACGAAATGGCTGTGGGCGCTGAGGCCGTGGGCGCGAAGGGTCTGCATGACCTCGTTGCGCTCGGCGGTGCGCACCTGCAGCAGCAGGCCCAGTTCCTCGTTGAAGAGCGCCTTGAGCGTGAGTTCTTCGCGCCGCGCGCTGACCTGGCCAGCCCAGTTCTTGGCATCGCCGTATTCGGCGCGGCTGTCGCTGATGCCGTCGCCCTCGGTGACCAGCAGGTCGACGTTGAGCGCGACCCCGACATGGCCGGCAACGGCCATTTCGCAGGCCGCGGCGAACAGGCCGCCATCGCTGCGGTCGTGCAGCGCGAGGATCCTGCCCTCGGCGCGCAGCGCATTGACGGCGGCGACCAGCTTCACCAGGTCCTGCGGATCGTCGAGGTCGGGCACCGTGTCGCCGCTCTGCCCCAGCGTCTGCGCCAGGATGCTGCCGGCCATGCGATGCTTGCCGCGGCCCAGGTCGACCAGCACCAGCGTGCTGTCGGGCTCGTCGGCGTCGAGCTGCGGCGTCAGCGTGCCGCGCACGTCGGCCAGCGTCGCGAAGGCGGTGACGATCAGACTCACGGGCGACGTGACCTTCTTCGCCTCGCCGCCCTCCTGCCACTGGGTGCGCATCGACAGCGAATCCTTGCCCACCGGGATCGAGATGCCGAGCGCCGGGCAGAGCTCGAGGCCAACGGCCTTGACGGTCTCGTACAGCGCCGCATCCTCGCCGGGTTCGCCGCAGGCGGCCATCCAGTTGGCCGACAGCTTGACCCGCGACAGTTCGATCGGCGCCGCCAGCAGGTTGGTGATGGCTTCGGCGACCGCCATCCGGCCCGAGGCCGGGGCGTCGAGCGCGGCCAGCGGCGTGCGTTCGCCCAGGCTCATCGCCTCGCCGGCGAAGCCGCGGTAATCGGCCAGCGTGACCGCGCAGTCGGCCACCGGCACCTGCCAGGGGCCGACCATCTGGTCGCGGTGGCTCAAGCCCCCCACGCTGCGGTCGCCGATGGTGATCAGGAAGCGTTTCGAGGCCACGGTCGGATGCGACAGCACCTCGATCGCGGCCTTCTGCAGGTCGACGCCCGTGAGGTCCAGCGGCTTGAAGCGGCGCGCCACGGTCTTGACGTCGCGCAGCATCTTGGGCGGCTTGCCCAGCAGCACGTCCATCGGCATGTCGACCGGCTGCGCCTCGGCGCCTTCATCGGCCACCAGCAACTGGCGCTCTTCGGTCGCCACGCCGACGACGGAGAACGGGCAGCGCTCGCGCTCGCAGAAGGCGCGGAACTGCGCCAGCGACTCGGGCGCGATCGCCAGCACATAGCGCTCCTGGCTCTCGTTGCACCAGATCTCCTTCGGCGCCATGCCCGACTCCTCGAGCGGCACCGCCCCCAGGTCGAAGCGCGCACCGCGGCCGGCGTCGTTGGTCAGCTCGGGGAAGGCGTTGCTCAAGCCACCGGCGCCGACGTCGTGGATCGCCAGGATCGGGTTGGCGTCGCCCTGCTGCCAGCAATGGTTGATGACTTCCTGCGCCCGGCGCTCGATCTCGGGATTGCCGCGCTGGACCGAGTCGAAGTCGAGTTCGGCCGCGTTGGCGCCGGTCGCCATCGAGCTCGCGGCGCTGCCGCCCATGCCGATGCGCATGCCCGGCCCGCCGAGCTGGATCAGCAGCGCGCCGGCCGGGAAGCGGATCTTCTTGGTCTGGCCGGCATCGATGCTGCCGAGGCCGCCGGCGATCATGATCGGCTTGTGATAGCCGCGCTGCACCGTGCCCTGGTCGCTGTCGATCGCCTGTTCGTATTCGCGGAAGTAGCCCAGCAGGTTGGGCCGGCCGAACTCGTTGTTGAAGGCGGCGCCGCCCAGCGGGCCCTCGGTCATGATCTGCAGCGGGCTCGCGATATGGCCGGGCTTGCCGTAGCTGCCGTCGGCCGGCCACAGCGTCGACACCGTGAAGCCGGTCAGGCCGGCCTTCGGCTTGGAGCCCCGGCCGGTGGCGCCCTCGTCGCGGATCTCGCCGCCGGCGCCGGTGGAGGCGCCCGGGAACGGCGAGATCGCGGTCGGATGGTTGTGGGTCTCGACTTTCATGAGCACGTGGCTCAGTGCGTCCTGCTTGCGGTAGCTGCCCGATTCGGACGCCGCCACGAAACGCTCGATCCGCGTGCCTTCCATGACCGAGGCGTTGTCGGCATAGGCGACCACCGTGTGCTGCGGATTCAGGCGCTCGGTGTTGCGGATCATCGAGAACAGGCTCTGCGGCTGCGCCGCGCCGTCGATCACGAAGTCGGCGTTGAAGATCTTGTGGCGGCAGTGCTCGCTGTTGGCCTGCGCGAACATCATGAGCTCAACGTCGCTCGGGTTGCGCCCGAGCCGGGTGAAGGCTTCGACCAGGTAGTCGATCTCGTCCTCGGCCAGCGCCAGGCCGAAGCGCTTGTTGGCATCCACCAGTGCGGCGCGCCCGCCCCCGAGCACGTCGACCTGCGCCATCGGCTGCGGCGGCAGTTCGGCGAACAGCTCGGCCGCCTGGTCGATCCGGCCCAGCACCGATTCGGTCATGCGGTCGTGCAGCAGGTCGGCCACCGCAGCCAGCTTGTCGCCTTCCAGGGCGGGGGCCTTGCCCAGCAGCGGCGCCTTGAGCACCAGGTGGTATTCGGTCACCCGCTCGACCCGGCGCAGCGCCAGGCCGCAGTTGTGGGCGATGTCGGTGGCCTTGGAGGCCCAGGGCGACACGGTGCCGAGCCGCGGCGTGACGATCACGGTCGGCCCGGCCTTGGCCGGCGCCGCGAAGGGCTCGCCGTAGCCCAGCAAGGCGGCGAAGCGCTCTCTCGCGACGCTGTCGAGGGCATCGTCGGTGACCACGAGATGGACGAAACGGGCGCTCAGGCCCTCGATCCGCGGCTCGACGGCCTGCAGGCGAGGCAGCAGCTGCCGGGCCCGGAAATCGCTGAGGGCGCTGCCGCCCTCGAAGAAGCTCACCACGGGGGCGGCATGGACAGCACGATGGGAAGGCGGGTTCACGGGCAGCGTCACGTTCGGGTCGGCCGCAAGGGCCGCGTTGGGATTCATGAGAATGAGGCAGCGGCCGCTGACTGGGGCCATCCGCGCTAACCCTGAATTTTAGGCCACCGCCGGGCCGCCCCCAAGGTGGCCGCCAACCCCTCGGGGGTCGCGAGGACACGAAGTGCCGAGCTCGGGGCGAATTTTGGCCTCGGATGGGATAATTCCGGCCATGAGCATTACCTACAAAGACGCCGAGGGCGTGGCCGGCATGCGCGTGGCGTGCCGACTCGCCTCCGAGGTGCTGGACTTCCTGACGCCCCACATCGTGCCCGGCGCGACCACCAACCAGATCGACAAGCTCGCCCACGACTACATCACCCAGGTGCAGGGCGCCATTCCGGCGCCGCTCAACTACATGGGCGCCAGCAGCACGCCCTACCCCAAGTCGATCTGCACCTCGGTCAACCACGTGGTCTGCCACGGCATCCCGAACGAGAAGCCGCTCAAGAAGGGCGACATCATCAACTGCGACATCACCGTCATCAAGGACGGCTGGCACGGCGACACCAGCCGGATGTTCGTGGTCGGCGACGCCTCGATCGCGGCCAAGCGGCTGTGCGCCTTCACCTATGACGCCATGTGGCACGGCATCGTGAAGGTCAAGCCGGGCGCTCGCCTGGGCGACATCGGCTTCGCGATCCAGCGCTTCGCCGAGAGCAACGGCTTCTCGGTGGTGCGCGAATTCTGCGGCCACGGCATCGGCCGCGGCTTCCACGAGGAACCCCAGGTGCTGCATTACGGCCGGCCCGGCACGCTCGAGGAGCTCAAGCCCGGCATGACCTTCACGATCGAGCCGATGATCAATGCCGGCAAGCGCGAGATCAAGGAAGACGCCAAGGGCGGCCAGTACGACGGCTGGACCATCGTCACCCGCGACCACTCCCTGTCGGCCCAATGGGAACATACGGTGCTGGTCACCGAGACCGGCTACGACGTGCTCACGCTCTCTGCGGGCAGCCCGCCGCCGCCGGCTTTCGTCGCCGCCGCGGCTTGAAGCGGCCGCTTCTCCGGGCGCCGATCGTGGACATCACATCGCTGCGCGACGCCTATCGCACGCACAAGCTGGCGCTGTTCGACCAGCTGCGCAGCGCGCGTGCCCCCACGCGCAGCGTCCACACCGTGCTGCGGCAACTGGCGGCGCTGGCCGACGAGACCCTCGGTGCGCTCTGGCAGGACGCCGGCTTCGGCCAGCAGCTGGCGCTGGTGGCGGTCGGCGGTTTCGGGCGCGGCGAGCTGTTCCCCTATTCCGATGTCGACGTCCTGCTGCTGCTGCCCGAGGGCGACGGCACGGACATCGAGCCCGCTCGTCTCGAGGCTTTCATCGGCCGCTGCTGGGACGCCGGCCTGGAGATCGGCTCCAGCGTGCGCACGGTCGCCGAATGCCTGGGCGAGGCGGCCAAGGACGTCACGGTCCAAACGTCGCTGCTCGAAGCCCGGCTGGTGATCGGCGACAAGAAGCTCTACACCGCCTTCCGCAAGCGTTTCTTCGCGGTCATCGACCCGCAGGCCTTCTTTGCGGCCAAGTCGCAGGAGATGCGGCACCGCCACCAGAAGTTCGACAACACGCCGTACGCGCTCGAGCCGAACTGCAAGGAATCCCCGGGCGGCCTGCGCGACCTCCAGACCATCCTCTGGATGACCAAGGCCGCGGGTTTCGGCAACCGCTGGGACGACCTGGCGAAGAACGGCCTGGCAACCGCTTTCGAGATTCAGCAGATCAAGCGCAACGAGGCGCTGCTGGGCCTGATCCGTGCCCGCCTCCACGTCACCGCCAACCGGCGCGAGGACCGGCTGGTGTTCGACCTGCAGACCGCGGTGGCCGCCACTTTCGGTTATGTCGGCGAGTCGCGGCGCTTGGCCAGCGAGGCGCTGATGCGGCGCTACTACTGGGCCGCCAAGGCGGTCACCCAGCTGAACCAGATCCTGCTCCTCAACATCGCCGAGAAGCTGCAGCCGCAGGCCGACGAGCCGACCCCGATCAACGAGCGCTTCTTCGAGAAGGGCGGCCTGATCGAGGTCGCGAGCGACGACCTCTACCTGAAGGATCCGCACGCGATCCTCGAGACCTTCCTGCTCTACCAGAAGACCATCGGCGTCAACGGCCTGTCGGCGCGCACGCTGCGCGCGCTCTACAACGCGCGCCACGTCATGGACAGCAAGTTCCGCAACGACCCCGTGAATCACGCGACCTTCATGCGCATGCTGCTGGAGCCGCGCGGCATCACGCATGCGCTGCGGCTGATGAACCAGACCTCGGTGCTGGGGCGCTACCTGCGCGTCTTCCGCAGCATCGTGGGCCAGATGCAGCATGACCTGTTCCATGTCTACACGGTCGACCAGCACATCCTGATGGTGCTGCGCAACGTGCGCCGCTTCTTCATCGCCGAGCATGCGCACGAATACCCCTTCTGTTCGCAGCTCGCGGCCGGCTGGGACAAGCCCTGGATCCTCTACATCGCGGCGCTGTTCCACGACATCGCCAAGGGCCGCGGAGGCGACCATTCGACGCTGGGTGCGCGCGATGTGCGGCGCTTCTGCCGCCAGCACGAGATCTCGCGCGAGGACGCCAAGCTGATCGAGTTCCTGGTCGCCGAGCACCTCGTGATGAGCCAGGTGGCGCAGAAGCAGGACCTGAGCGACCCCGAGGTGATCGGTGCCTTCGCCCGACGCGTCGGCAACGAGCGCTATCTCACGGCCCTGTACCTGCTGACCATCGCCGACATCCGCGGCACCTCGCCACGGGTCTGGAATGCCTGGAAAGGCAAGCTGCTCGAGGACCTGTACCGGCTGAGTTCGCGCGTCCTGGGCGGCCGCATGCCCGACCCCGGCGCCGAGATCGAGGCCCGCAAGCGCGAGGCGCTGGTCCTGCTGGCGCTGCATGCCGAGCCCTTCGAGGCCCACAAGTCGCTGTGGGAAACGCTCGATGTCGGCTATTTCATGCGCCACGACGGTTCGGAGATCGCCTGGCACGCCAAGCAGCTGTCGCGCCACGTGCCGCATGCCGGCGTGCCGATCGATCCGCACACGCCGCCGATCGTGCGGGCCCGCCTGTCGCCGGTCGGAGAAGGGCTGCAGGTGGTGGTCTACACGCCCGACCAGCCCGACCTGTTCGTGCGCATCTGCGGCTATTTCGACCACTCGTCCTTCAGCATCCTGGACGCCAAGGTGCACACCGCGAGCAACGGCTTCGCGCTCGACACCTTCCAGGTCGTGACCACTTTCGTTCCCGAGCACTACCGTGACCTGATCAGCATGGTCGAGACCGGCCTGGCCAAGACGCTCAGCGAGGCCGGTCCCCTGCCGGCACCGAGCAAGGGCCGGGTCTCGCGCCGGGTGCGCAGCTTCCCGATCAAGCCGCGCGTCAGCCTGCTGCCCGACGAAAAGGCGCAGCGCTGGCTGCTCAGCATCTCGGCCAGCGACCGCGCGGGGCTGCTTTATTCGGTGGCGCGCGTGCTGGCGCGCCACCACCTGAACCTGCAGTTGGCCAAGGTCACGACCCTGGGCGAGCGCGTCGAGGACACCTTCCTGATCAGCGGGCCCGAGTTGCAGGGGCAGCGGGCGCAGCTGGCGATCGAGACCGAGCTGCTCGAGGCGCTGTCCGCCTGAGGAGCCGGGCTTGGAAGCGACGCCGCTGCGCCTCCACCCCGGCGACGACCTGCGCGGCGCCCTGGATGCGGCGCTGGCCGCGCGCGGCGGCGCGGCCGCGTTCGTGCTCTCGGGGATCGGCAGCCTGGGTGCCGCGCGCCTGCGCTACGCCGGCATCGAGACCACGGCGACACTGGCCGGCGATCTGGAGATCCTCACGCTGGCGGGCACCCTCTCGCCCACCGGCTCGCACCTGCACATGAGCGTCTCCGATGCCGAAGGCCGGGTCCGCGGGGGCCATGTTGCCCCGGGCTGCATCGTTCGCACGACCGTCGAGCTTCTGGTCGCATGGCTCCCGGGGTGGCAGTTCACCCGCGAGCTCGACCCTGCGACCGGCTTTGCCGAGTTGGCGATCCGCAAGACCTGATGACGACACCGGACCTCTAGCTGGCCGCGGCGACACCGCCGGACGATGGGTCCGCGTGCGCCAGCCGCTGGCGCTCGCGGCTGTTGACCAGGTGGATCCGCATGGCCGCGCGCGCCGCCTCGGGGTCGCGGCGCTCGATGGCGCCGAAGATGTCCTGATGCTCCTGGTGGACCTTGCGCAGGTGCTGGGCGCGCTGCTCGACGTTCAGCCATGACGACGAGACCCGCGTGCGCGGAATCACCTCCAGGCCCAGATGCGCCATCAGGTCGCTGAAGTACCGGTTGCCGGTCGCCTGCGCGATCGCCAGGTGGAAGCGGAAATCGGGTGGGACGGTCTCGCCGACCGCCGTCAGATGGCGCTCGAAATCCTCGAGTGCGCCTTGCATTTCCCGCAGCTGCTCGTCGCTGCGCCGCATGGCCGCGAGGGCGGCGGCTTCCGACTCGACGCTGGTGCGCAGTTCGAGCATCTTCAGCATGTCGGCAATGCCGCCGGCGGCCGGCCGTCCGAACTGGAAGCGCCCCTCGGAGGCCGGCTCGAGCGCGAAGGTGCCGACCCCGTGATGCGTCTGCACCAGCCCGGCAGCCTGGAGCCGGGACAGCGCCTCGCGCACCACGCCCCGGCCGACGCCGAAGCGCTCCATGATTTCGGATTCGGTCGGCAGCTTGTCACCCGGCTTGATCTGTCCGGCCGCCAACTGCGCCCCCAGCGCCTCGACCAGTCCGTGCGTCAGCCCCCTGCCGCGCACCGCCGGACGCCCCGCAGCCGGCGCGAAGTCCGACGCGGTGAGCCCAGGGGTTTCGGGGAGGGTCGAGGAAATGTCTGCCATGTGCCGATGATAGGACCCGCCATCCGGCGGGCCCCACCCAGCCACAGGACTCCCGCGCCTCTAGTTATCGGACATCCTATAAGTAGAAAGGTATCTATTCGCCAATTTTCTGTGTATAGATGTTGATTTCCAAGGGTAACTACGAATAAACGGCGTCAGGATCCTGAAAGATAGTCCTCCATGTTGTCTGACAACCTATGACATCTGGCATCGCATCTTCAGCGCAACACCTTCACGGGAGACACGGAATCATGAAAATCAAGGGCATCCGGTGGTGGATGGTCGGGCTGGTGACGACCGGGCTGATCGTCAACTACCTCGCGCGCAACACGCTGTCGGTGGCGGCGCCCACGCTGATGAAGGACCTCGACTTCAGCGTCGAGCAGTATTCGTACATCGTGGTCGCCTGGCAGCTCTGCTATGCCTTCATGCAGCCGGTGGCGGGCTACCTGCTCGACACCATCGGCACCAAGATCGGCTTCGCCGCCTTCGCGCTCGCCTGGTCGCTGGCCTGCGCGGCGGCGGCCTGGTCGACCGGCTGGCAAAGCCTGGCCTTCTTCCGCGGGCTGCTCGGTCTCACCGAGGCGGCCGGCATACCGGCCGGCGTCAAGGCCACGACCGAGTGGTTCCCGGCCAAGGAACGTTCGGTGGCGATCGGCTGGTTCAATATCGGCTCGTCGATCGGCGCCCTGCTGGCCCCGCCGCTGGTCGTCTGGGCGCTGCTGCACGGGCAATGGCAATGGGCCTTCCTGATCGTCGGCGCACTGGGCATCGCCTGGAGCCTGGTCTGGATGCTGGTGTACCGCCACCCGCGCGACCAGACGCTGTTGTCGGACGCCGAGCGCGACTTCATCCTGTCGGGCCAGGAGGCCAAGCACAGCCAGGCCGCGAGCCCCCGGCGCAGCTGGATCGAGATGCTGCGCAGCCGCGACTTCTGGGCCATCGGCATCCCGCGCATGCTCTCCGAGCCCGCTTGGCAGACCTTCAACGCCTGGATTCCGCTCTACATGATGACCGAGCGGCACATGAACCTGAAGGAAGTGGCGATGTTCGCCTGGATGCCGTTCCTGGCGGCCGACATCGGCTGCGTGCTCGGCGGCTACCTGAGCCCCTTCTTCCACAAGCACTTCAAGGTGTCGCTGTTCACCTCGCGCAAGATGGTCTTCGTGGTCGGTGCGCTCTTCATGGTCGGACCGGCCAGCGTCGGTTTCGTCGCCAGCCCCTACATGGCGATCGCGCTGCTGTGCGTGGGCGGCTTCGCGCACCAGACCCTCTCGGGCGCGCTGTATTCCATCACCTCGGACATGTTCGGCAAGAACGAGGTCGCGACCGCCACCGGCATGGGCGGCATGGCGGGCTACCTGGGCGCCGCGGCCTTCACCGCGCTGTTCGGCGTGCTGGTGACGCAGGTCGGCTACAGCCCGCTGTTCGTGGTGCTGGCGGTGTTCGACATCGTCGCCGCCTTCGTGGTGTGCGTGCTGGCCCGCAGCGGTGACAGCCGCCCGAGCGATGCGCGCTGGCTGGCCACGCGCACGGCAACGGCATCCGGTCGCACCGCCTGAGACGCCGGGCACGCCTGCGGCCACACAGGCGAGGCGTCCTTCTTCTTCATCCTCATCGCGGCGGCAGCGCGCTCGCGCGGGCCGCCCTCGCGCAACTTCCCAGAGAGACACCCCATGAAAAACACACGCATCGAAGAAATCGGATCGACCCCGTGCCCGGCGCCGGGCCTGCCCTCCCCCCAGCGACGGGCCTTCATCGCGCTGGCCGCAGCCTCCACCGGCAGCACGCTCCTGAGCGCATGCGGCGGCGGCAACGGATCGGCATTCATTCCGGCGAGCGCAGCCCCGGCCCCGGCCCCATCCCCAGCCCCGGCACCCGCGCCAGTCGCCCCGGCACCGGTGGCGCCGGCCGAGGATCCGATCTGGGGCCCTTCCGGCCTGGGCACGCAGATCATCGACTCCCTCAAAGGCATCAACACCTCGATGTTCGCGGCCGTCGATTTCCCGGTCACCCGATATGGCGCCCAGACCTGCGGCACGGTGGCGGCACCGAATCCGTACACCGACCCGAGCAAGTCGCCCCTGAGCGTCGGCGCCGACACCACCCATGCGCCGGGTTCCTTCGATTCCCGCCCGGCATTCCTGGCGGCGATCGCCGCCTGCAATGCCGCGGGCGGCGGCCGGGTGGTGGTCCCGCCGGGCAACTGGTATTGCGCCGGCCCGATCGTCCTGCTCAGCAACGTCAACTTCCACCTGAGCCAGAACTGCACCATCTACTTCAGCCCCGACCCGGCCGACTATGCCAAGGACGGCCCGATCGATTGCGGCGCCAACGGCAAGCTCTACTACGGCCGCTGGCAGGCCAACGACTGCCTCAACTACGGCGCGCCCATCTATGCCCGCAACCAGAGCTGCATCGCCGTCACCGGCGAGGGCGACAGCTCGGTCTTCAACGGCCAGGCGATGACGCCCTTCGCCGGCACCGGCAACACCAGCACCTGCTGGTGGACCTTCAAGGGCAACACCGGCGTCTACGGCGTGGTCAACGCGAGCACGCCCTCGCAAGCCAGCAGCAATGCGGCCAATGTCGACCTGCGCACCGCCGCGCCCGGCATTTCCGACGCGCTCTACGCGCTGCTGACCAATCCGGTCACGCCCTGGCAGCAGGATCAGAACTACCTGCCGGCGCTGTCGGAAGCCGGTGTGCCGATCGAACAGCGGATCTTCGGCAAAGGCCACTACCTGCGGCCATGCATGGTCGAGTTCCTGGGCTGCACCGGCGTGCTGATGGAGGGCTACCAGACGCAGAACACGCCGTTCTGGCAACACCATCCGACCGACTGCAAGAACGTGGTGATCCGCAAGGTCACGGTGAACAGCATCGGCCCCAACAACGACGGCTTCGATCCCGACGCCTGCGACAACGTGCTTTGCGAGGACGTGGTGTTCAACACCGGCGATGACTGCATCGCCGTCAAGTCGGGCAAGAACCTCGACAACGAATACGGCCCGGCGATCCGCCACGTGGTCCAGAACTGCACCATGAACAGCGGCCACGGCGGCATCACGCTGGGCAGCGAAATGGGTGGCGGCATCGAGAAGGTCTACTGCCGCAACCTGGCCATGCTGAATCAGTTCTGGGCCACGAATTCGCTGAACATCGCGATCCGGATCAAGACCAACATGAACCGCGGCGGCTACGTCAAGGACTTCCATGTCAACGGCGTGACCCTGCCCAACGGCGTCAGCCTGAGCGGCGCGGGCTACGGCAGCAGCATGCTGCCGGGCAGTCCGGTCAACGCCAACGTACCGATCGGCGTCAGCAGCGCGGCGGACAGCAACCCGTCGGCGTCGCAGGGCGGCATCATCACCTTCGACTGCGACTACCAGCCTTCGAAGGACGCCATCCGGACCCGTCCGGCACTGCTGCAGAACATCAACATCTCCAACGTGGTCGCGAAGAACGTGACCCTGGCCGGAAAGACCGGCTCCTGCTTCCAGGCGATCGTGGCGCAGGGTCCGGTGGCCTTCGACTACAACGGCCCGGCGCCGACACCGGCGGTGCCGGCCATCGAGGCGGTCCGCATCGTCGACTGCGATTTCGGCAGCCCGATCGCCAGCGGCCCCGCCAGCGCCACCGTGGCCGGGCCCATCTATGCCTACAACGTGCACGACGTCACGCTCGTGAACACCTTGATCGCAGGCCAGACGCTCAACACCACGGTCGCCGACCCGCGCTGAGCAGCGCCCATCGAATTGCATCCCACGACGAAAGGAAAGAAGACCATGAGACAAGCATCGATCCGGCGCCATGGCGCCACCGTTCTCGCGCTGCCGCTGCTCACGGCGGCACTGCTTTCAGCCTGCGGCGGCGGCGGCAGCAGCAACGGCGCCGCCGCGCTCGGCACCCCCGCCGCCGGCCAGAGCCAGGCGCCGGCCGCGAGCCAGGCCGCGGCTTCGACAGCGCAGGCCTCGGCGTCGACGCCGAAGCCCAGCGTGTTCCAGGTCGGCACCACGACCTTCGACCCCGCGCTGCCGCCCGAACCGGCCCTGCCCACCGACGCCCAGGTCTGCGCCACGCTCGAGGCCAGCAACAACCTGGTCCGGCGCCCCGACGGCGCCCTGCCGCCGGAGGCCGATCCGTCCACCGCCGGCGTCGGCGTGGCGGTCAACGTCGCCAGCGCCAACCCGGACCAGGCGCGGATCCAGGCCGCGCTCGATGCCTGCGGTGCCGCGGTCGATGCGGCCGTCGGCGCGGCCATCGCCGCCGCAGACGCCAGCGCCACCGCGAGCCAGAAAGCCGCCGCGCTGCCGAACATCAATATCGCGGGCGTCTCCGGCGAAGAACTGGCCAAGCCGGCCTACAAGGCGCCGCAATTCGCCGTCCGCCTGGTGGTCAACCGCAGCGGGGCCGGCAACGGCTTCATCTCCGGTCCGCTGACCCTGCCCTCCGGCGTGACCCTCTGGATAGACAAGGGTGCCACCCTGTACGCCACCCGTGACGTCATGGCCTACCTGCCCAAGACCACGCCGGCCAAGTACTGCGCCAACACCGCCGTCAGCGCGACGCAGGCCGGCAGTTCGGGCAATTGCCTCCCGCTCATCGGCGGCGACTACCTGATCAACTCGGCCGTGGTGGGCGAAGGCGCGATCGACAGCCGCGCCTACGCCGAAATCGTCACCTCCGACCCGCTGTATCCGCTGATGAAGGTGGACCAGAGCTGTTCCAACACCTACGCCGCCTATGCCCAGGCCAGCAACCGCCAGGCCGCGGACGGCACGCCGTGCGACAACGGCGGCACCTTCGTCGACTCCAAGTCGTCGACGCGCAACATGACCTGGTGGGACCTCGCCTACCTCGGCAACATGGTGCAGAACGGGACCACCGGCTACGGCTCGCAATCGAACTTCCGCATGATGGTGTTCAACTACGCGAAGAACCTGACGCTCTACAAGATCAGCCTGAACAACAGCGCCAACTTCCACGTCGTGCCGAGCGGCGTCGACGGCCTGACCGTCTGGGGCGTCAAGGTGCAGACACCCTCGCTCGCCGCCTTCGCCAATCCGGCGGGCAACGGCAATCCGCTCTATACCGGGGCCACCTACAACGCCGACAACGTCAAGAACACCGACGCCTTCGACCCGGGCTCCGCCGCCAGCGCCAAGGCCAGCGCGCTGACGACCGGCAGCAAGACGACCTCGGCCGCCAAGGTCTCGTTCGACGGCTATCTGAAGAACTTCGTCTTCGCCTACAACTACGTGAGCACCGGCGACGACGACATCGCCCTCAAGGGCAGCAACAACCCCAACCCGGTCGGCTTCGGCATCGACGGCAACCGCGACAAGCGAAGCGACCGCGCCCACGGCATCGTGATCGCGCACAACCACATCTACTGGGGCCACGGCATCTCGATCGGCAGCGAGACCAATGCCGGCGTCACCAACGTCCATGTCTACGACAACTCTTTCCAGGATTCGGAAGAAGGCCTGCGCATCAAGTCGGACTACGCGCGCGGCGGCGAGGTCAGCAACATCGACTACAGCAACATCTGCATCAAGGATGCGCAGAACGCCCTGCTGTTCACCCCCTACTACAGCACCAAGGCGCTGCCGGGCACCGGGCCGAAGGTGCCGAACTTCCACGACATCTCGCTCGCCAACGTGCGCATCATGGGCAGCGCGATGGTCAAGCTGCAGGGCTTCGCGGCCGGCACCGGCGGCTACTTCACGCCGACCCCGGCCATTCCGACGGGCTATCTGCCGGGCCACCCGCTGGGCATGACGATGACCGACGTGCTGGCGGACGACCCGGCGCTGATCTCGGTGATCGCCTCGGATGCGAACCTGACGCTCAGCGACGTGAACCTGCCGATCGCCGCGTCGACGGCCAACAACATCGTCGTCAGCGGCGCCTCCGCACGCACCGAGGATCCGTCGAAGATCCTCGACTGCAGCCAGGCCTTCGTCGACTTTCCGGCGATCGGTGCGTCGAACCCGTTCGGGACCCATTCGACACCTTGAGCCTCAGGGCGCCGGGCTCAGATCTGGTTGGCATTCGATATCCATCGGCGCGCGTCCTTGAGGAGCAGCAGCAACTGCTGCTCACGAACCGGCGACGGCTCGAAACCGAATCGAAGATAGAAGCGCTCGGCTTCTTCGTCGATGGGGTGGGTCAGCATGGCCCGGACGCCGGCCTGATCGGCGATGAGGAGCGTGCGTCGGATGGCGTCCTGGAGCATGCCGACGCCAACGCCCCGTCCTTGATCGGACGCACAAACGGCAAGCCTGGCCAGGATGATCACCGGGATCGGGAAGGCCCCCATGCCCTTGCGCACACGATCAGGCGCATCCAGCGTGTCGATCTGTCCCACCGTCAGGCTGAAGTAGCCGGCGACCCGTGCGCCCTGCGCGACCACGTAGGTCTTGGCAGAGCCGCTGGCCTGCGCTTGGCGCGCGTGTCGTACCAGCCAATCGTTGAGCGAAGGCTTGCCGCAGTCGAACGCTTCCAGGCGATGGCTCGCGTCCAGCGCCTGCGGAGCACCGAATGCCATCAGGTGTCCCAGGGAGCGCGTCGCGAGAGCAGGTCCTTCAGGCCGGGGTTGTCCTGTTCGGGCCGATCCAGCATCGACAGCAAGGCCTGCGACTGACTGCTCGTGGCCAGAAACAAGCGCTGGTCGAGCAGGGTCCGTTCGGCCGCCTGGTAGGCGCTGTCGAGGATGAACTCCGTCATCGACTTGTTGCTGACCTCCGCGGCGCGGCGCAGGACGGTCTCCTGCTGCGGGGTGGCTCGCAGCCCAAGCCTGGAAGAACGAGCGGCAGTGGTCATGGCGGTCCCCTTGAAACGTGCGTCATGTTAGTACAACAGACGCACAAATGCAATCTCGGAGCTGTCGACGAGACGGCTCAGTGCCCGCTCGAGAGCCGCCGCTCCAGCCAGCCGCTGTAGCGCGACAGCCCGAAGCACAGCACCCAGTACACCGCGGCGATGAACAGGTAGCCCTCGAGGTAGAACGGCCGCCAGGTCGGGTCGCCGCCCAGCGCCAGGCCCAGCGCGCCGGTCAGCTCGAACAGCCCCACCACGGTGACGAGCGAGGTGTCCTTCAAGGTGCCGACCACGTTGTTGGTCAAGGCCGGCACCACCAGCCGCAGCGCCTGCGGCAGCACGATGTCGCGCTGCACCGGCCAGCGGCCGAAGCCGAGCGCCATCGCGGCGTCGACCTGCCCGTGCGGCACCGCCTGCAGTCCGCCGCGGATGATCTCGGCCAGGTAGGCGGCGACAAACAGGGTCAGGCCGGCCAGCACCCGCACCAGCACGTCCGGCTGCCAGCCCGCGGGCCACAGCAGCGGCAGCAGGAACGAGGCCATGAAGAGCACCGAGATCAACGGCACGCCGCGCACCAGCTCGATGTAGGTGGCGCAGAGCGTGCGGATCAGCGGCCACTGCGAGCGCCGGCCCAGCGCGAGCAGCAGCGCGAGCGGAAAGGCCAGCGCCAGGCCGACCACCGCCAGGCCGATGGTCAGCGGCAGGCCGCCCCAGCGGTTGGTGGCGACCGCCTCGAGCCCCAGGACGCCGCCGCGCATCAGCACCACGAACAGGCCCAGAGACACGACCCACAGCGGCAGCAGCCACCAGCGCCAGCTGCGCGGCCAGGCGCTCAGCAGCGTGGTCAGCGACAGCAGCATGACCGCGACCGCCGGTCGCCACTGGTCCTCGTAGGGATAGCGGCCGAACAGGATGGGCCGCCATTTCTCGGCGATCACGCCCCAGCAGGCGCCATGGGGCACGGCGCGGCAAGCCTGCGCTTCCGGACGGAAGACGGCCTGCAGGACGGCCCACTCCAGGGCATGGAAGCCGGCCCAGGCGAACAGCAGCAGCAGCGCCAGGGTGAAGGCGGCGCGCAGCGGCGAACCCCACAGCTCCTTGCGCCAGGCGGTCGTCGGCCGCGCCACGCCGCTCATCGCCAGCCCCTGAGCGCGACGCGCGCGTTGTAGCGGTTCATGGCCCACGAGATCGCGAGCGAGAGCCCGAGGTACACGGCCATGATCACCGCGATGCACTCGAAGGCGCGGCCGGTCGAGTTGAGCGAGGTGTTGGCAACCGAGACCAGTTCCGGGTAACCCACGGCCACCGCCAGCGAGGAGTTCTTGGTCAGGCTCAGCAACTGGTTGGTGAGTGCCGGGACGATCACGCGCAGTGCCTGCGGCAGCACCACGATGCGCAACTGCTGCCATCCCGTGAGGCCGAGCGCCTGGGCCGCCAGCTTCTGGCCCTGCGCGACGGAGGCGATGCCGGCGCGCACGATCTCGGCGACGAAGGAGGCCGTGTACAGCGCGAGCGCGATCACCACCGCCAGGTATTCGGGGCTCAGCGCCGCGCCGCCGCTGACGTTGAAGCCGCCGCGCTCCGGCCATTCGAGCCGGCTGGGCCAGAAGGCGCCCTCTTCCCGCACCGGCCAGGGCAGCGCGAGCCCGCCCTTGCTGAGCCAGACATCCGGCAGCAGTTCGAGCGGCTCGGTCGAATCGGGCAGCAACTGGGTCAGCGCGAAGTACAGCATCAGCAACTGAACCAGCAGCGGCACGTTGCGCAGCGTCTGGACATAGGCGCCGCAGAGGCCGCGCACCAGCACGTGCGGCGCCATTCGGCCGATGCCGATCAGCGTGCCGAGCGCGACCGCGATCGCCGCGGCCGGCACCGCCGCCCGCACGGTGTTGATCAGGCCGGCGAGAAAGGCGCGCCAGAAGGGCTGGCCGGCATCGAAATCGAGCCAGCCTTCGGAGATCTCGAAGCCGGCCGGCTGCAGCAGGAAATCGAAGCCCGAATGCACGCCGCGGCTGCGCAGCGTTTCGAGCGCATGGAGGACCAGCCAGATGACGCCGAACGCGATCGCCGCGATCAGCAGGGCCTGCAGGGCCCAGGCCAGCCAGACGGCACGGCGCCGCCCGGGCGGCTGTGCGGCGCTCACGGGACAAGCTCCGCGTTCGGCACTGCGGTGCGAGCTTGCTTGGGAGCGGCCCGACGCGCAGCCCTCACCGCACCGGCAATCCGTACATCAATCCGCCCTTGTTCCAGAGGTTGTTCGAGCCGCGCGGCAGCTGGAGCACCGACTTCGGCCCGACGTTGCGCTCGAACACTTCGCCATAGTTGCCCACCGCCTTGATCGCGCGGTACGACCAGTCCTTGTCGAGGCCCAGCAGCTTGCCGAGATCGTCGCCGCTGCCGACCAGGCGCTGCTGCGCCGGGTCCTTGCTGGAGGCCTTGAGCTCGTCGATGTTGGCCTGGGTGATGCCGAACTCCTCGGCCTCGATCAGCGCGTTGGGCACCCACTTGGCGATCGCGAACCATTCGTCATCGCCGCGGCGCACCAGCGGCGCCAGCGGCTCCTTGGAGATCAGCTCGGGCAGGATCACGTAGTCGTCGGGGTTCGGCGCCTCCTTGTTGCGCAGGCCCGCGAGCGCCGAGGTGTCGGTCGTGAAGGCCTGGCAGCGACCCGCGAAGAAGGCCTTGAACGAGGCCTCGAAGCTCTCGAACACCACCGTCTTGACCGGGATGTTCTGGGCCTTGAACCAGTCGGCCACGTTCTTTTCGTTGGTGGTGCCCGCCTGGGTGCAGATGGTGGCGTTCTTGAGCTGCTTGGCGCTGGTCACCTTGATCTTCTTCGGCACCAGGAAGCCCTGGCCGTCGTAGTAGGTGATGGTCGTGAAGTGGAAGCCAAGCGAGGCATCGCGGGTCATCGTCCAGGTGGTGTTGCGCGCCAGGATGTCGATCTCGCCGGCCTGCAGCGCCGAGAAGCGCTGCTGCGAATTGAGCGGCACGAACTCGACCTTCTTGCTGTCGCCGAGCACGGCGGCGGCGATGGCGCGGCAGGTGTCGACGTCCAGGCCCGACCAGTTGCCCTGCGTGTCGGGCGCCGAAAAACCGGCCACGCCATTGGTCACGCCGCACTTGACGGTCCCACGCTGCTTGACGGCGTCGAGCGTCTTGCCGGCCAGGGCCGGGGCGGCAGCGAAAACCAGGGTGGCGGCGACGGCGGCGAGCGCCGGGCGGATGCGTGAATTCATGCGGTGATCCTCTTCTTCTGTCTTCGAAATGACGGCAGCGGGCAGTTTACGGGGCGGCGCGCAAGTCTGCCAAAGAACCGCTCGTCGGGCGCACATTCCCCAAATCGACTTTCGGATCGACCACAATCGCGCCTGTTTTTAGCAACGAAAGGTATTTCAAATGATCCGTTCCGATGACACCGGCAAGCTCGTGCTGCGACTGGCCCTGGGCATCCTGATCCTGCTCCATGGCATTTCCAAGCTCAGCAGCGGTGTCGGCTTCGTCGCCAGCATGCTGAGCGCACACGGTCTCCCGAGCGCGCTCGCCTACCTGGTCTACATCGGCGAGATCCTGGCGCCGGTGCTGCTGATCGCCGGCATCTACACGCGCCCTGCCGCCTGGATCACGGTCATCAACATGCTGGTCGCCATCTGGCTCGTGCATTTCAAGGACTTCTGGGTCATCGGCAAGACCGGCGGCTGGGCGCTGGAACTGCAAGGCATGTTCCTGTTCGCCGCGCTCGCTGTGGCCTTCCTGGGCGCCGGCCGCTTCAGCGTCGGCGGCACCAGCGGCAAGTACAACTGACTCAGTCGTCTTCGCCCGCATCGAGGCCTGGAAACAGGACCTCCGTAAAGCCGAAACGCGAGAAATCGCGCATCCGCATCGGATACAGCTTGCCCAGCAAGTGGTCGACCTCGTGCTGGACCACGCGGGCATGGAATCCGCTCACGCTGCGATCGATCGGATCGCCATAGGGATCGAAGCCGGTGTAGCGGATGCTGGCGAAGCGCGGCACCACGCCGCGCAGGCCCGGCACCGACAGGCAGCCTTCCCAGCCCTCCTCTTCCTCGTCGCCGATCGGCGTGACGACGGGGTTCAAGAGCACCGTGCGCGGCACGACCGGCGCATCCGGGTAGCGCGGGTTCACCGTGTCGGTGCCGAAGATGACGAGCTGCAGGTCGACGCCGATCTGCGGCGCCGCGAGGCCGGCGCCATTGACCGTGTGCATGGTCTCGAACATGTCGCGCACCAGCAGGTGCAGCTCGTCGGTGTCGAAGGCGGCGACCGGCTGTGCGACGCGCAGCAGCCGGGGGTCGCCCATCTTGAGAATTTCGCGGAGGGCCATCGCGGGATTATCGTGGCGGCCGGGATCCGAGGATGCGCCGAGTCGGCCCTATCGGCGACCGTAAACGCCGGCGCGGCCGTAATAGCCAGGACGGCCGTAATACCCTGGACGACCGTAGGAGCCCCCGTGGCCGTAGTAGCCGGGCCAGCCGTTGTAGCGGTAGCCGCCGTAGTAGGCCGGGCGCCCATAGTAGCCGCCCCAGCCGTAGTAGCCGCCCCAGCCGTAGCCGGCCCCGACGTACAGCGACGGCGACACGACGACCGGACCCGGTTCGACGTAGTACGGATAGGTCGCGCCGGTGTAGCCGGTGTAGTAAGGCCCAGGCACCACGCAGCCGCCCAGCATGACGGTGACGCCCCCGGCGATGGCGGCCGACACAGAACGAAATCGCTTCATCTGGACCTCCTGAGCAATCTGGCCTTTCAACGGCCGCCGAGCTCGGCTGTTGACCGGGGAAACGCGAAAGCTCAGGATAGACCCTGCGCGAGGATCTCCAGCATCCGAGCCTCGTCGATCACGGCCACCCCCAGCTCGCGCGCCTTGTCGAGCTTGCTGCCGGCCTCGGCGCCGGCCACCACGTAGTCGGTCTTCTTGCTCACCGAACCGGCCACCTTGGCGCCGGCTTCCTCCAGTTTTTCCTTCGCTTCGTCACGGCTCAGCGTAGGAAGCGTGCCGGTGATGACGAAGGTCTTTCCCGCCAGTGGCCGGGGTGCGCGGACGGCGGGCTCGCCCTCTTCCCAGTGCACGCCGCAGGCGCGCAGCTGTTCGACCACCTCGCGGTTGTGGGGCTGATGGAAGAAGGTCCGCAGGCTGGTCGCCACCACCGGCCCGACGTCGTTGACTTCGAGCAGCTGCTCCTCGCTCGCATCCATGATCGCGTCGAGCTTGCCGAAATGCTTCGCCAGGTCCTTGGCCGTGCTTTCGCCGACGTGGCGGATGCCGAGGCCGAACAGGAAGCGCGGCAGCGTGGTCTTTTTCGACGCCTCGAGCGCCTTGACGATGTTGTTGGCGGATTTGTCGGCCATGCGCTCCAGGCCGGCCAGCGTCGTGAAGCCGAGCTTGTACAGATCGGGCAGCGTGCGGATCAGGTCGGCGTCGACCAGCTGCTCGACCAGCTTGTCGCCCAGGCCCTCGATGTCGAGCGCGCGCCGGGCCGCGAAATGCAGGATCGCCTCCTTGCGCTGCGCGGCGCAGAACAGGCCGCCGGTGCAGCGGTAGTCGACCTCGCCCTCCTCGCGCAGCGCATCCGAGCCGCAGACCGGGCACTGGTGCGGCATCGTGAAGACCGGGCCGCGCTCGGCCTCGGGCCGGGCCGCGCTCTCGGGCAGCACGCCGACCACCTCGGGGATCACGTCGCCGGCGCGCCGCACGATCACGGTGTCGCCCACGCGCACGTCCTTGCGCCGGGTCTCGTCCTCGTTGTGCAGGGTGGCGTTGGTCACCGTGACGCCGCCGACGAACACCGGCGCCAGCTTGGCCACCGGCGTCAGCTTGCCGGTGCGTCCGACCTGGACCTCGATCGCCAGCACCTCGGTGAGCTGCTCCTGCGCCGGGTACTTGTGCGCCACGGCCCAGCGCGGCTCGCGCGAGACGAAGCCCAGCTGCCGCTGCAGCTCGAGGCTGTCGACCTTGTAGACCACGCCATCGATGTCGTAGGGCAAGGCGTCGCGCTGGCGGCCGATGGTCTCGTGAAAGGCGATCAGCTCGATCGCGCCGCGGGCCCGCGCGGTCTGCGCCGCCACCGGAAAGCCCCAGGCGCTGAACTGCTGCAGCCAATCGAACTGGGTCGGGCGCACCGGCCCGCCCTGCTCGGGCGGCGTCACCTCGCCCAGGCCGTAGGCGAAGAAGCTCAGGGGCCGCCGGGCGGCGATCGCCGGATCGAGCTGGCGCACCGCACCGGCCGCTGCGTTGCGCGGATTGACGAAGACCTTCTCGTTCTTCTGGCCGGCGGCGATCTTCTCGCGCTGGCGTTCGTTGAGGGCGTCGAAATCATCGCGCCGCATGTAGACCTCTCCGCGCACCTCGACCACCGGGGGAATCGCAGATGCCTCGCCGCGCAGGCGCAGCGGAATCTGCTGCACCGTGCGGATGTTCTGCGTCACCTCCTCGCCGATCTCGCCGTCGCCACGGGTCGCGGCCTGCACCAGCACGCCGTTCTCGTAGCGAAGGTTGAGCGCCAGTCCATCGAACTTGAGTTCGCAGACGTACGCGACCTGGGGCCCGTCCTCGGCCAGCCCCAGCTCCTTGCGCACCCGCGCGTCGAAGGCGCTGGCGCCGGCGGGCGTGATGTCGGTCTCGGTGCGGATCGACAGCATCGGCACCTTGTGGCGCACCTTGGCGAAGCCGTCGAGCGGCTTGCCGCCGACGCGCTGGGTCGGCGAATCGGGCGTGCGCAGCGCGGGGAATTCGTCCTCCAGGGCCTGCAGGCGCCGGAACAGCCTGTCGTACTCGGCGTCCGGCAGTTCGGGCGCATCGAGCACGTAGTAGAGATGGGCATGGCGGTGCAGCTGCTCGCTCAGCGCGGCGGCTTCCTTCACCGCGTCTTCACGCGTCGTCATGGGAATCTCCGGCTAGCTGAACAATCGACGCGCCAGCGGCGAGCCGGCCGACAGATCGCGCGAATCGAGCGTGTCGTAGAGCTGTTCGAGGTCGACGCCGATCACGTCCATGGTTTCATCGCGCAGCAGCTGGCCGTCGCTGTCGGTGACGACGCCGTCCATCTCGCGCACCAGCGCAGCCGCCGCCTCGCGCATCCGCTCGAAGGGCCGCTCGGTGCGGTCGACCTGCGGCACATCGAGGCTCAGCGTCAGCTCGCGGATCGCCGACTGCGCCGGATCGTCGGCCAGCGCGGCCTGGGTGTCGAAGGACAGTCCGAGGATCGGCGGCAGCCCGTGCTCGCCCGCCGGCAGCACCATGCGGCCCGGAATCAGGCCAGCCACGAAGCCGAGACGCGCGGCGTTCTGCTGCACGTAGCCCGGGCTCCAGGCCGCATGGCGCGCGCGCAGCACGAAGCTCAGTTGCGCATCGTGCGAACTGGCGAACTGGTCGAGCTCGCGGGCCCGCGCCACCTCGTCGAGCATCTCCGGAAACTCCGGCGCGCCATTGACCGCGTCGGCGAAGGCCTGGGCCTTGACCACGAACTCGGAGTACTCGATCTCGTTAAGCGCACCGGTGCGGTTGGCCATTTGGACACCGACCTGGAAAGCGCCGTAACGCTGGCCGGCCACCGCCGGCTCCCATTCGCCGGTGAACTCGTTGAGCCCCTCGACCGCCACCGGCTTGCTGCCGGCACGCCGGGTCGCAGGCATGGCCGCGATCGCGGCGTCGCCGGAGGCCAGGCCATCGAGCGACACGGGGGCGATCACATCGATCAGCGGATCGAGGCCGCCACGCCGCTCGGACGAGGGCGTGGCCAGCGCGGTCGGCGCCGGCAGATCGGGGTCGAACAGGGGCTCATGCCGTTCGTGGCCAGGCACCTGGTGCGGATCGATGTGCAGCACGGGTTCGAGTTCGCCCTGGGGCCCGGCTTCGGCCTCGGCCGGCGCGCTGTCGGGCGCATCGGGCTGCTTCGGCGCATTGCGGCGCGACATCCAGGTGTTGTAGCCGACCACGGTGGCAAGAACCAGTCCACCGAGGATGGCGAGGGCGACGGTGAGATTGCTCATGGACCGCACCGGCTCAGACGCCGCCGGGCCGCCCCAAGGCGGCTGAGGCCCCCTCGGGGGGCAGCGACACACGAAGTGARGAGCGTGGGGGGCCAGGCCGGCGCCGGGCCGCCCCAAGGCGGCCTGCGGCCCCCTCGGGGGGCAGCGACACACGAAGTGAGGAGCGTGGGGGGCATCCAGGCCGGCGCCGGGCCGCCCCAAGGCGGCCTGCGGCCCCCTCGGGGGGCAGCGACACACGAAGTGAGGAGCGTGGGGGTCATCAAGCCGCCTCGACCATCGACACGGCCGATTCCATGTCGACCGCGACGATCCGCGAGACGCCCTGCTCCTGCATGGTCACGCCGATCAGCTGCTCGGCCATTTCCATCGCGATCTTGTTGTGGCTGATGAAGAGGAACTGGGTTTCGCGGCTCATGGCTGTGACCAGTTTGGCATAGCGCTCGGTGTTGGCGTCGTCCAGCGGCGCGTCCACTTCGTCCAGCAGGCAGAACGGCGCGGGGTTCAGCTGGAAGATGGCGAACACCAGCGCGATCGCGGTCAGCGCCTTCTCGCCGCCCGACAGCAGGTGGATGGTCTGGTTCTTCTTGCCCGGCGGCTGCGCCATCACCTGGACGCCGGAGTCGAGGATCTCGTCGCCGGTCATCATGAGCCTGGCGTTGCCGCCGCCGAACAGCTCCGGGAACATCCGGCTGAAATGCTCGTTGACGATCTTGAAGGTGCCGCCCAGCAGGTCGCGGGTCTCGGCGTCGATCTTGCGGATCGCGTCCTCGAGCGTGCCGATGGCCTCGTTGAGGTCGGCCGACTGGGCATCGAGGAAGGTCTTGCGCTCGCTGGCCACCGCCAGTTCGTCGAGCGCTGCGAGGTTGACCGCGCCGAGCGCCGCCACTTCGCGGTTGAGCCGATCGATCTCGCTCTGCAGGCCGGTCAGCCGCACCTTGTCGGTCTCGATCGACAGCGCGACCGCCTCGAGATCGGCCTCGGCGTCCGCCAGCAGCTGCTGGTATTGCTCGAAGCCCAGCCGGGCGGCCTGCTCCTTGAGCTGGAAATCGGTGATGCGCTGGCGCAGCGGGTCGAGCTCGCGCTCGAGCTGCAGCCGGCGTTCGTCGCTGGCGCGCAGCTTGAGGGTCAGGTCGTCGTACTGGCTGCGCGCCGCGCCCAGCGCGGTCTCGCGCTCGAGCTTGAGCGACAGCGCATCCTGCAGGCCGGCCTGTGCCGCGGCGTCGGACAGGCGTCCGAGTTCGGCGCGTGCGCGCTCGTCTTCGTCGGTCAAGGCGACGGTCTGCTGCGTGGCGGTCTCGATCGCGCGGCTCAGCTCGGCGCGGCGGGCTTCGAGGGTGCGCTGCGCGAAGGTCGCCTCCTGGGCCTGGCGTTCCAGGCTGCGGTGCTGTTCGCGGCTGGCCGTCAGCGCGCGGCCGGCCTCGATGACCCGTTCGTCCAATTGGGCGTGGCGCTCCTGGCTGTCGGCCAGCTGCATGTCGAGCTCTTCGAAGCGCGACTCGGCGGCGACGCGCCTTTCCTGCAGTTCCTCGAGCTGGGCCGTCACCTCGCCGAGGTCGTTGGACAGTTGCTCGCTGCGGGCCCGCGTCTGTTCGGCCAGCTGCGACAGGCGCAGCGTCTCGACCTGCAGTTCGTGCGCGCGCGATTGCGTCTCGGCGGCCTCGCGCCGCGCCGTGACCAGCCGCTGCGCGGCATCGCCGTACGCCGCCTCGGCGCGCGCCAGCGCGGTGCGCGACTCGTCGGCGATCAGGGTCTGGGCGCGCAGTTGGCGCTCCAGGTTCTCCATTTCCTGCTGGCGCGCCAGCAAGCCGGCCTGTTCCGAATCGGGGGCGTAGAAGCTGACGCTGTGGGCCGTGACCGCATGGCCGCTCTGCACGTAGATCACTTCACCGGGCTGCAGCTTGTCGCGCTGCGCCAGTGCCTCCTCGAGCGTCGCGGCGGTGAAGCAGCCGTGCAGCCATTCGGCCAGCAGCGCCTGCTGGCCGGCATCGCCAAGGCGCAGCAGGTCCGCGAGGCGCGGCAGCGTCGACGGACCCTGCGGCACGGCCGCCATCGGCGGCGAGTAGAAGGCCAGCTTGGCGGGCGGCGCATCGCCACCGAAAGCCCGGACCATGTCGAGCCGGCTGACTTCGAGCGCGCCCAGGCGTTCGCGCAGCGCGGATTCGAGCGCGTTCTCCCAGCCCTGCTCGATGTGGATCCGGCTCCAGAGGCCCTGCAGGCTCTCGAGTCCGTGCTTGGCCAGCCAGGGCGCGAGCTTGCCGTCGGTCTTGACCTTTTCCTGCAGCGCCTTGAGCGCCTCCAGCCGGGCCGAGAGTTCCGCATGCCGGGCACCTTCGGTGTTCACGGCCTGCTGCCGCGTGCGCCGGTCGTCGTCCAGCTGCGGCACCGCTTCCTGCAGTTCCTGCAGGCGGGCATCGGATTCGGCGGCGGCCTCCTGCGCCATGGCCAGCTGCTCCTGCTGGTCGCGCAGGCGGGCCTCGTCGGGCGCCGCGAGCGCGTTCTGGTCGGTGCGCAGCCGCTCGGCGCGCTGGTTGAGCTGGCGGCTCTGTTCCTCGATGTTGCGCTGATCGGCGGCCAGCACCTGGATCTGCTGCTGCACCTGGACCACCGTGGCGCGCTGCGCGTTGGCCTCGTCCTGGGCGCGCTGCTGCGCGTCCTCGAGCTCGGGCATGCGGGCGTCGTGCTCCTCGATCTGGGCGGCCAGCAATTCGGACTGCTCCTCGGCGTTCACGCCCTGTCCGGCCAGCGTCTCGATCTCGGCTTCGGCATCCTCGCGGCGCGCGTTCCATTGCGCCATCTGCTCGCGCAGCTGCACCAACCGCTGCTCGACCCGCTGGCGGCCCTCGACCACGAAGCGGATCTCGCCCTCGAGCCGGCCGACTTCGGCACTGGCCTCGTACAGCTTGCCCTGGGCCTGGTTGACGTGGTCGCCGGCCGCGTAGTGGGCCTGGCGGATGGTCTCGAGCTCGGCCTCGATGTGGCGCAGGTCGGCGGTGCGCGACTCGAGGTCGTTGATGGCCTTCTCGGCATCGGCCTTGACCTTGGCCTGGTCGGCCTCGCTTTCGCTGCGCTTCAGGAACCACAGCTGGTGCTGCTTGCGCGTCGCGTCGCCGGTCAGCTGGTTGTAGCGCGCCGCCACCTCGGCCTGCTTCTCGAGCCGCTCGAGGTTGCTGTTGAGCTCGCGCAGGATGTCCTCGACGCGCGTCAGGTTCTCGCGCGTGTCGCCGAGCCGGTTCTCGGTCTCGCGGCGGCGTTCCTTGTACTTCGAGACGCCGGCGGCTTCCTCGAGGAACAGGCGCAGTTCCTCGGGCTTGGATTCGATGATCCGGCTGATGGTGCCCTGGCCGATGATCGCGTAGGCGCGCGGACCGAGGCCGGTGCCGAGGAACACGTCCTGCACGTCGCGGCGGCGCACCGGCTGATTGTTGATGTAGTAGCTCGAATTGCCGTCGCGCGTCAGCACCCGCTTGACCGCGATCTCGGCGAACTGGGCCCACTGGCCGCCGGCCCGGTGGTCGGCGTTGTCGAACACCAGCTCGACGCTCGACCGGCTGGCCTGCTTGCGCGTGGTCGTGCCGTTGAAGATGACGTCCTGCATCGACTCGCCGCGCAATTCGGAGGCACGCGATTCGCCGAGCACCCAGCGCACGGCGTCCATGATGTTCGACTTGCCGCAGCCGTTGGGACCGACCACCCCGACCAGCTGGCCGGGCAGAAGGAAATTGGTGGGTTCGGCGAAAGACTTGAAGCCCGAGAGCTTGATGGAATTGAGACGCACGTCAGGTCGGCCCTAAGCCAGTTGTTTTGCCAAGGTTGGGTGCCAAGGTGTTGATTTGTAAGCAGATTCCGGCGGCTGACACCCCCAGGCCAAGCCGCCACCTGAGGCGAGGATGATAACGTGCAGACCATGCGCGTTTCCCCTCCTTCCCCGCCCCTCGGCCGCCGCGCGTGGCTCATCGGCGGTGGGGTGGCGGTCCTGGCGCTGGCGGGCTGCGCCTCGACCGATCGCGCCGAGCCCTACGCCAACAAGGAATGGCTCCAGACCGGCGCCAATCGCATCGCCAACCTCGCGTTGCGCGACAACCTGCAGTCGGTGCGGCGGGTGCAGCTCTCGCTCTACCGCCGCAACCCGCGCGAATGGCGCAAATGGTGCGGCAGCGCCGACGAGGCGATCCAGCGCACCTGGGACGCGATCTCGAACAACACGCCGCTGCCCCAGCTGCAGGGCGCCTACGGCATCGACGCCATCCGGCTGGCTTTCGAGACCGCGCCCAAGCCTTTCGAAGGCGACCGTGTCGCGGCGCTGGTGGTCGGCTGGGCGGCGCTGCTCAAGCAGGCCAACGGCAACACCTGGGAGCAGAACATGCTCGACGCGGTCAGCGCCGAGAACAGCTTCCGGGCGGCGCGCAACTTCGAGATCTCGCTCTGGCTGATCGGCTCGAAGACCGGCCCCGACGGCCAGCCGCTGCTGCTGGCCACCGAGATCAGCGAGCGCGGCCGCAACCTGCTGGTCGACCGCGAACTGTCGAAGGTGGTGGCCCGGCTGGACTTGCTGGCGGCGCAGGCCGACGAGCGGTACCGCCGCGCCGCGCTCGACTTCAGCCAGAACTGGTTCCTGGGGAGCCTCGGGCCGTTCTTTTCGATGGTGCCGAAGTAGGGCCTGTTCACACTATTTCCGGGGTCGCGAAGGCCTGCGGGTCGCCGGGCCAAGGGGCCGTCTGCGGCGTTGCCCSCGCTTGCAAGGCGAAAGCCTTGCTGCGCGCGGGCGCCTTGCATCCAGCCCCTTGGCCCGGCAACGCGATCCCCGGAAATAGTGTGAACAGGCCCTAATCAGGCCGGCGCCGGCCCGCCCCAAGGCAGCGTGGGGGCGGGGTCGAACCCGTCCGCGTCCGGGTGGCGCCGACGCCAGGCCACGACACTCGCGTCGGCCTGGATGTGCTCGACCAGCCGCGCGCGATGCGCGGCGGACAACGGCAGCGTGCGCAGCAGGCCTGGCCAGCTGCGCATCGCCCGGTCGACGCAGTGCGCCACCACCTCGCGCAACTGCTTTTCCGGAATGTCCCAGATGTTGGCGAGCTCGCGCAGCGTCTTGGGTGTCAGCAGCGTGCGCGGTGCCTGCTGCGGGAAGAACTTCAGGCCGTGCCCCGAGCCCATGAAGTACGCACCGTAGGCAACGATGTCGTAGGCTTTCGACAGCTCGGGCCTGGCTTGCCCGGCCGGATAGATCAGGCTGAAGTTCTTCAGATGCGCGTCGTAGTTGCCCAGCAGCTCCGAGACCTTGATGCGGCGCAGAACCTCAGCCACGTCGGCCTCGCCCCTGGCCGAGCGGCGCTTGAGCAGCAGGCCGATCGCGGCGTAGGTGCCGGCGTACTTGTATTCCGACGGCGTGCCCGTGACCTGGGCGAAATCCTCCATGTGGAGGCGCCCCGTGTCGGTGGGCGCGTCGCGGTCGAAACGCGACACCAGCAGGAACTTGCGCTCGTCGTTCTGCAGCGCATAGGGAAGCCGGTCGGCAATCGCGGACAAAGGTTCGAGCGAGAACTCGCAGGTGTTCACGCCCGCCGCTGCCGCCAGCGTCAGCGCGCTGAATTCCACTTCGGGGAGCCGGTCGTATTCGCCGGCCGGCAGCTTGCCGATGAAATGCCTGCGGTCCGACTGCCTCGAACGCATCACATAGCGACCCGGGCCGCCGCCCGCCACCAGCGCCACCTTGGGCTGGACACCCGAAATCGAGGTCTGCTGCGGCGTCGGGATCTGGCCGGAACTCATTTCGTAGCTGTCGCGGCTCTGGCCGATCAATCGGCCCAGGGCCGGCTCGTCGAGTGTTTCCGCGTCTGCGCGGACATCGCCCGGCAGGTCGCCGCCACAGGCCGCGAGCAGCCCCAGTTCGTCGTCGACCTGCAGGCCGAGGTCGGCGATCAGCTGCTTGCGCAGCGGCCCTTCGGGCAGCAGGTTCTGGAAGAAGGGCGGCAGACCGAATTTGCCATCGCCGCGGTTGACGTCGAGCGCCGGGTCCAGCAACTGGGCCACCGTGGCGGCCTCGGCCTCGGCCTCGGCAAGGGCGTGTGACACCCTTTCGGCGCTGCCCTCGGTGGCCGGCGCCATCACGTAGAGCTGCGACAGCACGGGTCGCGACGGATTCTTCGCATAGGCATCGTCGAACCTGAAGTACACCCGGCCGTCGTCGAGTCCGAACAGGGAGCCGACGTCGGTCTTGCCAAGCCGGATGCGCAGCGAACGGACGACGCTCATAAGGCAACCTCCGTGCTTCGCACTGCGGTGCGAGCGCCTTCGGGCGGCCGGGCGGCGCTCATAAGGCAACCTCCGTGCTTCGCACTGCGGTGCGAGCGCCTTCGGGCGGCCGGGCGGCGCTCATAAGGCAACCTCCGTGCTTCGCACTGCGGTGCGAGCGCCTTCGGGCGGCCGGGCGGCGCTCATGGCAGGCGCCGCCGCGGCGGTGTCTGCATCAGGCGGCTCACCTCGTCCTGCAGACCCGTGGGCTTGGTGTCGGCCCCGAATCGGGCCAGGTCGGCCACCGACAGCGGAAGGAACTGCATCTCGAGTTCCAGGCACCGGAGCAGTGCCAGCAGCGTGTTCAGCTCGACGTTGCCCCGCCCTGCCTCCAGTGCACCCAGGGTGTTTCGGGAGATTCCAGCCCGGGTCGCCAGTTCCGACACGGTCATGGCGCGATCCTTGCGCGCCTGGCGCAGGAATCCGCCGATGCTGGCCAAGGTCGTCATGCGCACTATGTTGTGCATATCTTCCATATGCTAAGCATTTTGTGCGATACCGGGCCAAAAATCAAATTTTGATCTATTAAATGAGCAATTTTCCTATTTGCATAATAAATTGTGCAAACCAACTGCTTTCCCGCGACTCGGCCGCGTGGCGCTGCGCGCAATCCGGCCCCCTAGAATGATTCGCAGTTTTCACCCCACTCTGGCAGGAACCTCATGAGCTCCATCAATTTCATCGGCGGCGAAAAAGGCGGTGTCGGCAAATCGGTCACGGCGCGGGTCCTGGCGCAGCACTTCATCGACCACAGCCGGCCCTTCGTGGGCTTCGACACAGACCGTTCGCACAGCTCTTTCACCCGCTTCTATGAAGGCTTTGCCTCGCCGGTGGTGGTCGACAGCTTCGAGGGTCTGGACACCGTGGTCAACGGATTCGAAACCAACCCGCAGCAGAGCGTGATCGTCGACCTGGCGGCCCAGACGCTGGCCCCCCTGTCGCGCTGGATCAAGGAATCCGACCTGTTCGACGTCTTCGCCGAACTCGGGGTGGCGGTCAATTTCTGGCATGTGCTCGACGACGGCAAGGATTCGAGCGACCTGCTGGGGACGCTGATCGACACCTTCGGCGACCAGCCGAACTACATCGTGGTGCAGAACTACGGCCGCGGCAACGACTTCGGCCTGCTGCTCGCATCGCAGTCTCTGAGCAAGGCGACCGTCCATGGTGCCCGCGTCATCGCCCTGCCCCGGCTGCACGATGCCAGCATGCGCAAGATCGACGCGCGCAACACGAGCTTCTGGAAGGCGGTCAACGACCGCGAAGGCCCGCACGCGCTCGGGCTGCTCGAGCGCCAGCGCGTGAAGACCTGGCTGGCAACGGCTTACGCGGCCTTCGACACCTTGCCGCTATAGGCTCGCCCCCAGGTTGCCCCGCACTTCGTGTCGGGGCGCCCACCCCCTACCGGGGGCAACACCAGCGGCCTGGCAGAGCCAGTTCCGCGGTGTTTCACCAACGGGCCTGGCTGCGCCGGCCGCCGGCGTCTGCGGCCGCGGCGGTCAGTATGCGCTTCTGAAGGCGGACCGGGCTGGAGCGCGGCGGAACAGCAGGACCAGCAGCAGGACGGTGAAAACGGCGAATGCGATGAAGGACCAGTTGGCGATCGACAGGCCGAGGAAGGTCCAGTCGACCTGCGAGCAGTCGCCGGCGCCGCGGAAGATCATCGGCAGCGCGCGCTGCAGCGGAAAGGTCTCGATCATTCCGTAGATATCGCGGCCGCACGAGACGACCTCGGGCGGGTACCACTGGAGCCAGCTCTGGCTCGCCGCCGTGTAGGCGCCGCCCAGCGCCGCGACCCCGGCCAGCAAGATGCCGACGACCCGCAACGCCTTGCCGCCGCTGGCCGCGCCAAGCCCGGTGAAGACGGCCACCAGCACCAGCGCATAGCGCTGCACGACGCACATCGGGCACGGCTCGAGGCCGACCACGTGCTGCAGGTACATGCCGAAGGCGAGCATCGCGATGCAAGCCAGGCTGATCAAAGCCAGGGCGCGCCGCGGCGCACCGAAATACCAGTCGATCACATTCAAGGTGAAACCCAATCCTCTACGAACACCCTCGCTTTGCGCGGCGTGGCGACCACCTTGTCGCCCTCGCGCAATGCGAGGTCCCGGAACTGTTGCGCAGGGAGTTGCGCCTCGATGATGGTTCCGGAGCCCGGATTATCTGGATTCGATTCGACCGGTTCGAGTTCCAGCCGCGCGATCGGTCCGACCACGATCGCCCGGCTCAGGGTCGCAACGATGCCGCTGGCGCCCGGCGCGTAACGCTCGACGCTGAGGTCGTGCGGCCGCACATAGGCCAGCGCCTTGCCGTCGCGCAGCCCCTGCTGGTCGCGGGTGTCGAGACGAATGCCTTCGACCTGAACCTCGCCCTCGAGTGAACGGCCGTGGAACAGGTTCACGTCGCCCAGGAAGCCGTAGACGAAGGGGCTGGCCGGATGGTCCCACACCTGCTGCGGCGAGCCGACCTGCTCGATGCGGCCGCTGTTCATCAGCACCACGCGGTCGGCCACTTCAAGCGCCTCTTCCTGATCGTGGGTGACGAAGATGCTGGTCACGTGCAGCTCGTCGTGCAGCCGGCGCAGCCAGCGGCGCAACTCCTTGCGCACCTTGGCGTCGAGCGCGCCGAAAGGCTCGTCGAGCAGCAGCACCTTGGGTTCGACCGCCAGCGCACGGGCCAGCGCGATGCGCTGGCGCTGGCCGCCCGACAGCTGCGCCGGATAGCGGTCGGCCAGCCAGTCCAGCTGCACCAGCTTGAGCAGGTCGTGCACCTTGGACTTGATCTGCGCCTCGCTCGGGCGCAGGCCGCGCGGCTTGACGCGCAGGCCGAAGGCCACGTTCTCGAACACCGTCATGTGGCGGAACAGCGCGTAGTGCTGGAAGACGAAGCCGACCTGTCGCTCGCGCACATGCACGTCGGTGGTGTCCTCGCCCGCGAACAGGATGCTGCCGGCACCGGCCGTCTCGAGGCCCGCGATGATGCGCAGCAGCGTGGTCTTGCCGCAGCCCGAGGGGCCCAGCAGCGCGACCAGCTCGCCCGACGCCACATCCAGGCTGACATCGCGCAGGGCGTGGAAATCGCCAAATTGCTTGCTGACGTTTCTGATTTCGATGCTCATGGTTTCTCTTTCTCAGGTCGCCGGCGTCGGGCGCTCGGGCGGCAGCTCGGCGATCGCCTTCATCTCGCGCTCGTGGCGCCATTCGATGACCGACTTGATCACCAGCGTGACCAGCGCCAGGATGGCCAGCAGCGAGGCCACCGCGAAGGCGGCCACCGACTGGTATTCGTTGTAGAGCACTTCGACGTGCAGCGGCATGGTGTTGGTCTGGCCGCGGATGTGGCCCGAGACCACCGACACCGCGCCGAACTCGCCCATCGCGCGCGCATTGCACAGGATCACGCCGTACAGCAGGCCCCACTTGATGTTGGGCAAGGTCACACGCCAGAAGGTCTGCCAGCCGGTCGCGCCGAGCACGATGGCGGCCTGCTCTTCGTCGGTGCCCTGGGCCTGCATCAGCGGGATCAGTTCGCGCGCGATGAACGGGAAGGTCACGAACACGGTGGCCAGCACGATGCCGGGCACGGCAAAGATGATCTTGATGTCGTGCGCCTGCAGCCAGGGCCCGAACCAGCCCTGGGCGCCGAACACCAGCACGTAGATCAGGCCCGCCACCACCGGCGAGACCGCGAACGGCAGGTCGACCAGGGTCGTCAGGACGGCCTTGCCGCGGAACTCGAACTTGGCGATGGCCCAGGCCGCGGCGATGCCGAAGACCAGGTTCAACGGCACCGCGATCGCGGCCGTCAGCAGGGTCAGGCGGATCGCGGCCCAGGCGTCGGGCTCCTTGAGCGCTTCGAGGTAGGCGCCGAAGCCCTTGCGCAGCGCCTCGGCCGCGACCGCGGCCAACGGCAGCACCAGGAACAGGAACATGAAGGCCAGCGCGATGCCGATCAGCGTGCGCCGGACCCAGGCCGACTCGGTGGTGCCGGCCTGGGCGCGGCGAAGGGTTCTCGAAGCCGCGCTCATTGGCTGGCCTCCGAGCGGCGCCGCTTCCAGCCCTGCAGGCCGTTGATCACCAGCAGCAGCACGAAGGAGATCACCAGCATCACCAGCGCGACCGCGGTGGCGCCCGCGAAGTCGTACTGCTCCAGCTTGCCGATGATGATCAAGGGCGTGATCTCCGAGATCATCGGCATGTTGCCGGCGATGAAGATCACCGAGCCGTACTCGCCGATCGCGCGCGCGAAGGCCATCGCGAAGCCGGTCAGCAGCGCCGGCATGATCGACGGCAGGATCACCTTGGTGAAGGTCTGCAGCCGGGTCGCGCCGAGGCTGGTCGCGGCCTCCTCGAGCTCCTTCTCGGTGTCTTCGAGCACCGGCTGCACCGTGCGCACCACGAAGGGCAGGCCGATGAAGATCAGGGCGATCACGATGCCCGCGGGCGTGAAGGCCAGCTTGATGCCCAGCGGCTCGAGGAACTGGCCGACCCAGCCGTTGCCGGCCAGCAGCGCGGTCAGCGAGATGCCGGCGACGGCGGTGGGCAGGGCAAAGGGCAGATCGACCAGCGCGTCGACGATCCGCTTGCCCGGGAACTTGTAGCGCACCAGCACCCAGGCCACGAGCAGCCCGAACACCAGGTTGACCAGCGCGGCGATCAGCGAGGCGCCGAAGGTCAGCCGGTACGAGGCCATCACGCGTGGCGCCGTGACCGCCACCCAGAACTGCTCCCAGCTCATGGTGAAGGTCTTGAAGACCAGCGCCGACAGCGGGATCAGCACGATCAGGCTCAGGTAGAGCACCGCGTAGCCGAGCGTGATGTGGAAGCCCGGCAGCACGCGCCGCGACACGCCGCGCCCGCCCCCGGACGCCAGCGGCGCTGCCGCGGACGACAGCGCCGATGAAGCAGCACCGCTCATTTACTTCGCACCAGGCGTGTACAGCTTGTCGAACTGCCCACCGTCATTGAAGTGCACCTTCTGCGCTTCGGACAGGCTGCCGAACAATTCCTGCACCGTGAACAGCTGCAGCGGCTTGAAGGTCGCGGCGTTCCTCTTGAGAACCGCTTCCGAGCGCGGGCGCAGCGCATGCTTGGCGGCGATTTCCTGCGCCTCTTCCGAGTAGAGGTAGTCGAGGTAGGCCTTGGCGAGTTCGCCGGTGCCCTTCTTGTTGACCGTGCGCTCGACGATCGCGACCGGGTTCTCGGCCAGGATGCTGATCGACGGGTACACCGCATCCACCTTGCCCGAGCCGAATTCGCGGTCGATCGAGACCACTTCCGATTCGAAGGTGATCAGCGCGTCGCCGATGTTGCGCTGCAGGAAGGCGGTGGTCGCATCACGGCCGCCGCGGGCCAGGATCGGCACGTTCTTGAACAGCTTGCCGACGAACTCGGCCGCCTGGGCGTCGGTGCCGCCCTTCTTCTTCACGTAGCCCCAGGCCGCCAGGTAGGCGTAGCGGCCGTTGCCGCCGGTCTTCGGATTCACGACCACCACCTGCACGCCGGGCTTGATCAGGTCGTCCCAGTCCTTGATGCCCTTCGGATTGCCGTTGCGGGTCAGGAACAGCATCGTCGAGGTGGTCGGCGATGCGTTGTACGGGAAGCGCTTGGGCCAGTCCTTGGCGACCACGCCGGCATTGGCCAGGAAATCGATGTCGGTCGTGGTGTTCATCGTCACGACATCGGCGTCGAGGCCGTCGGCCACCGCCCGCGCCTGGGCGCTCGAGCCGCCATGCGACTGGTCGATCCTGACCTCCTTGCCCGTCGTCTTCTTGTAGTTGGCGACGAAAGCGGCGTTGTAGTCCTTGTAGAACTCGCGCGCCACGTCGTACGACGCATTGAGCAGCGTCTGGGCAGAGGCCGCGCCGCTGGCGGCGAAGACCACGGCGGCGAAGAAGGTCTTGATTCTGGAAGTCATAGGGTTGCCAAGGTTTCTGGATTCTTGTGGCCGGCCATCAGGGGGGTCGGCTCGTCCGTCAGCGATTGCAGCAGCGCCAGGCCCAGGGGCCAGTCGCCGTGTCCGGATTCGATGTTGATGTGGCCGGCATTCTGCATGCGAACGAATTCGCTGCCCCAGGCGCGGGCATAGGCACCGGCCAGCCGCACCGGGCAGAAGGGGTCGTTGCTGCTCGCCACCACGACGCTGCGGTACGGCAGCCGGGCGAAGGGCACAGGCGCGAAATCGGTCAGCACGGCGCGCCGCTCGGGGTCTGCCGGCGCCACCAGCAAGGCGCCGCTGATGCGCGCGGCCGCCGCCTCCGGCAGGTGCGTGGTCGCGATGCAGCCGAGGCTGTGGGCAGCGATCACCACTGGCTGCGGGCTCTCGAGCACCAGTTTCTCGAGCGTGGCCACCCAGGCGGCGCGGCTCGGCGTGATCCAGTCGTCCTGCACCACCCGCACGGCGCCCTGCATGCGCTCGGCCCACAGGCTCTGCCAGTGTCCGGGTCCGGAATCACGCCAGCCTGGAACGATGATGATCGTCGGTCTGCTCACGCGCCGCCCGCTCGCTCGGCGCCGGCATGACGCGCGGGATCCCGGCGAAGTCGCGCTGGGCAGGTGATGGGAGAGCCGGTCATGGCCGCCATTCTGCAAACCATCGCTTAAACCGCAAACGAATATCTACTTGTTTGGTTATGAGTTTTTCGACATAAGCGCCTTATTCCGCCAGGTGGTGCGGTTCGGCCCCGTCGAGGTTCTCGGCCAGGAAGTCGATCAATCGGCGTACCGCCGGCACCAGGGCCCGCCGGGCGGGGAACATGGCGTGGCAGATGCCGGGTTCCGGTCCCCAGCCCGGCAGCACCTCGAGCAGCTTGCCGGCGCTGATGTCCCTGCGGCACATGTAGTCCGGCAGCACCGACGCCCCGATGCCCTGGACCACCGCGAACTTCAGCGTCAGCAGGTCGTCGGCGACATAGCGTGGCGCGTGGGTGTGGACCACCACCTTGCCGCCGGGACCTTCGAGCCGCCAGTTGGCGCGGCCATCGCCGGTCGACATGGCGACGGAGTCGAGCCTGCCGAGATCCGCCGGCGTCGAGACCGGTCCCTGGCGCTGCAGCAGGTCGGGGCTCGCCACCAGGATGCCGCGGCTGCCACCGAAATTCTTGGCCACCAGCGTGGCGCTGTCCTCGATCGTCGGGCGCACGCGCAGGGCCAGGTCCACGCCCTCCTCGACCGGGTCGACCGGCCGGTTCAGAACCCGCATCTCGACCCGGACCTGCGGATAGCGCCGCATGAACTCGGGCAGCAGCGGGCCGACGCTGCTGTGCGCCAGCGTCACCGGACAACTCAGCCGCACGGTGCCGCTCGGCTCGGTCTGGATCTGCGCTACCGCCTCGGACGCCGCCTGCGCGGCATCGCGCATCGCAGCGCAGTGCTTGAGGTAGATCTCGCCGGCCGGTGTCAGCGACAAGCGCCGGGTGCTGCGCTGCATCAACTGGACGCCGAGTTGCACTTCGAGGTCGGCCACCCGGCGCGACAGGCGGGACTTCGGGATGCCGAGCGCCCGGCTGGCGGCCGCGAAGCCCCCTCGCTCGGCCACTTCGGCAAAGAACACCATGTCGTTGAGATCTTGCATCGAGCCACTGTCCTATTTTTGGAACGAACTAAGCCATTTTTGCAGACTTATCAATCAATCGCTACAAAAATAGAATTCATCCCACGCCGACCGATTTCAGTGCCGGCGCTTTCAAAGAAAGCATTGATCATGAAACTCCTGCACGTCGATTCCAGCGTCCTCGGAACCAATTCCGTCTCCCGTCAACTGACCGCCGAAATCGTGGCCGACTGGCGCCGCGCCCACCCGGACACGACCGTCGACTACCTCGACCTCGCGGTGGACACCCCCAACCATTTCAGCGCCGATGCAATGGGCATCAAGGTCGGTGTCCAGGCCGAACCGACCGAAGCGCAGCGCCGCGAGAACGAAGTCTCCGAGCGCCTCGTGAGCCAGTTCCTGGCCGCCGACGTGATCGTCGTGGGCGCCCCGCTCTACAACTTCACGGTGCCGACCCAGCTGAAGGCCTGGATCGACCGCTTGGCGCAGATCGGCCGTACCTTCAAGTACACCGACAAGGGGCCGGTCGGCCTGGCCGGCGGCAAGACGGTGATCGTGGCCTCGACCCGCGGCGGCATGTATTCGACCAGCGAAGGCGGCCAGGCGATGGAACACCAGGAAAGCTACCTCAAGGTGGTCTTCGGCTTCTTCGGCATCACCGACGTGCGGATCGTCCGCGCCGAAGGCGTGGCGATGGGCGATGCGGCCAAGTCTGCCGCGCTGACCGCCGCACGGTCCGATATCGCTGTCGCGACGACCGGCAAGGCCGCGAACCAGGACCAGGCCACCCTGGCGGCCTGAGCGTAGACGCAAGGCGGGTCGCTCGACGCGACCCGCTTTTTTTTCGCCCGCGAAGCCGGGCCCTTCGTGAAACACTGCGGAACCGGCTTCGCCGGGCCGCTGGTGTTGCCCCCGGCAGGGGTGGGCGGGCTACACGCAGTGAGCCCAACCTGGGGGCGAGCTCAATGTGCTTTGATCCAGGCCACGTACTTGTCGACCCAGCCTTGCAGGAACTGCTTGCTGCCCTCGGCGATGTGGCCCTTGTCGTCGAACAAGCCTTCCTTGTTCTGCAGGAAGACTTCGGGCTGGCCGAGCGCCGGCACATCCAGGTAGGCCAGGATGCCGCGCAAATGCTGTTGCGCGACGGCGGTACCGACGGCGCCGACCGACACACCGACCACGCCCGCCGGTTTGCCGGCCCAGGCGCTCTGGCCGTAGGGCCGCGAGGCGTTGTCGAGCGCGTTCTTGAGGACGCCCGGAATCGAGCGGTTGTATTCGGGCGTGACGAACAGCAGGCCGTCCGCCGCGGCGACCTCGGTCTTCAGGCGCCGCACCGAGGGCGCCTGGTTGCCGTCGTCGTCCTGGTTGTAGAGCGGAAGGTCATCGATGCGCACATGCTCGAAGGTGAAGTCCTCCGGTGCGAGATGGGCGATCGCGAGCGCAAGCTTGCGGTTCAGCGAATCCTTGCGCAGGCTGCCGATGACGACGGCAATCTTTTTCTGGGCCATGAAGACTCCTTGAAACGGGTTGAGGAAAAGGAAACGATAGCTCAGGCACGGCGCCTCTGCGGCGCGTTCTGCAGGCTGGCCTGCGACACGTTGGCGCCGGGGGGCACGTCGTCGGTGATCCAGACATTGCCGCCGATGGTGGCGCCCTTGCCCAGCGTGACGCGCCCGAGAATGGTCGCGCCGGCGTAGATCACGACATCGTCCTCGACCACCGGGTGGCGCGGCAGCCCCTTCTGCAGGTTGCCCTCGGCGTCCGTCGGAAAGCGCTTGGCACCCAGCGTCACGGCCTGGTAGATGCGCACCCGCTTGCCGATCACGGCCGTCTCGCCGATCACCACGCCCGTGCCGTGGTCGATGAAGAAGCCGGCGTCGATCGTCGCGCCCGGGTGGATGTCGATGCCGGTCTGCCCATGGGCCAATTCGGCCACGATGCGCGCCAGCAGCGGCAGGCCGAGCCCGTAGAGCTGGTGGCCAAGGCGGTGGTGAATCATGGCCAGGATGCCCGGGTAGCAGAGCAGCACCTCGTCGACGCTGCGCGCCGCCGGATCGCCCTGGAAGGCGGCCAGCACGTCGCCGTCGAGCAGGCGCCGGATCGACGGCAGCGCCGTCGCGAACTGCTGCACCGCAGTGGCCGCTTCCGCCTCGATGTCCTCGGACGCGCGCGGCTGATGGCGTGCCGTGTAGAGCAGCTCGAGCCGGGCCTGGGCCCGCAGCGATTGCAGGGCCGAATCGAGCGTGTAGCCGACATAGAAATCCTCGCTGTCGTGCCGCAGCTCGGGCGGCCCGAGGCGCATCGGGAACAGCGCGCCCTTGAGCGATTCAACGATCCCGGCCAGCGCCTCGCGCGAGGGGAACTCGCGGCTGCCGGGCTCGCGCGAGCGCTGCTGCGAATCGCGCCACTCGTCACGGGCAAGGTGCAGGGCGCGGACGATGTCGCTGACGTCCAGTGGGGGCATGGAGCTTCCTTCGAGGGTGAGGCCGGGCACCGACCATGCACCATCGTACAAAACCCCACCGCGCCAGGGTCAAGCGCCGGCTCACAGCTTCGCGATCGACACCTCCGTCGACTTCACCAGCGCGACGACGTCGGAGCCGGGCTTGAGCTGCAGTTCGTCGACCGAGCGCGTGGTGATCACCGAGGTCACGATGCCCCACGCGGTTTCGACGTCGACTTCGGAGACGACGTCGCCGCGAATGATCTCGCGCACCTTGCCCTTGAACTGGTTGCGAACGTTGATGGCCTGGATGGACATGAAAACTCCTTCGGGTTGAAAAAAATTGAACTCACACCGCCCAGCGCAGCACATGCGCCGGACCGTCGGTCCAGCGGGTGTCGTTGGCAGGCTCGGACCCGGTGGCGTCGGGCTTCTGCAGCACGCGGTCGAGAATGCGTTTCTCGATCGCCGCGAAGGCCGGGTCGCCCTGCGAGCGCGGCCGGGCGAGCGCGATGTTCTCGTCGAGCGCGATCCGGCCGTCCTCGATCAGGACCACGCGATCGGCCAGCGCCACCGCCTCCTGCACGTCGTGCGTGACCAGCAGCGCGGTGAAGCGATGGCGCAGCCACAGGCTCTCGATCAGCCGGTGCATCTCGATGCGCGTCAGCGCGTCGAGCGCACCCAGCGGCTCGTCGAGCAGCAGCAGCCGCGGCTGGTGCACCAGCGCCCGGGCCAGCGCGACCCGCTGGCGCTGGCCGCCCGACAGGCGCGCCGGCCATTCGCCGCCGCGCTCGGCCAGGCCGACCTGCGCCAGCACCTCCCTGCCACGGGTGCGGTCCGCTTCGGGCAGGCCCAGCGCGACGTTGTCGATCACCCGGCGCCATGGCAGCAGGCGCGCCTCCTGGAACATGATCCGGGTGTCGTCGTGCAGTCCGTCGACAGCCTTGCCGTCGGTGAAGAGCGCGCCCTCGGAGGCCTGTTCGAGGCCCGCGACCAGCCGCAGCAAGGTGCTCTTGCCGCAGCCGCTGCGGCCCACGATCGCGATGAACTGTCCGGGTTCGATGGCCAGTTGCGTGTTGCGCAGCACTTCGCGCTCGCCATAGCGCTTCGACAGGCCGCGGATGTCGAGCCGCACGCCGCCGCTCATTGGGCCGCTCCATACGCCGGATGCCAGCGCAGCCACCATCGCTCGAGTCCGCGCGCCAGCAGGTCGGCCAGCTTGCCGAGTAGCGCGTACAGCAGGATGCCGACCAGCACGATGTCGGTCTGCAGGAACTCGCGCGCATTCATCGTGAGGTAGCCGATACCCGACTGCGCCGAGATGGTCTCGGCCACGATCAGGATGACCCACATGAGGCCGAGCGAAAAGCGCAGGCCGACCAGGATCGAGGACATCGCGCCGGGCAGGATCACTTCCTTGTAGAGCTGCCAGCGCGTCAGTCCGTAGGTGCGCCCCATCTCGATCAGCTGCGGGTCGACGTTGCGGATGCCGTGGAAGGTGTTGAGATAGATCGGGAAGAACACCGACACCGAGATCAGGAACAGCTTGGCCGACTCGTCGATGCCGAACCACAGGATCACCAGCGGGATCAGCGCCAGTGCAGGAATATTGCGCACCATCTGCAGCGTCGAGTCGAGCAGCGTCTCGGCCACCTTCACCGAGCCGGTCAGGAGACCGAGCGCGAGTCCGAGCCCGCCGCCGATCGCCAGTCCGGTCAGCGCCCGCGCCGCGCTCACCCTGACATGGGTCCAGAGTTCGCCCGAAGCGGTGAGCCGCCACGTGGCCTTCACCACGTCGACCGGGGCCGGCAAGACCCGCGTCGACAGCCAGCCGAGCGACGAGGCGATCTGCCAGGCGACGATCAGCCCGACGGGCACCAGCCACGGCACCAGTCGCCGGGCGACGCCGAGCGTGAAGCGCCTGGCCGCGGCCAGCGAGGGCGCTGCCACCGGCAAGGCCTGTACTTGTTGATTCATGGAGAGTCTTTCAGCTCTGGGAGGCGAGCCGCGAGGGCGCGTCGAGATTGGCGACGACTTCGCCGAAGGGACCGCTCAGCACCGGGCCCGGCAGGCCCGGACGCTGCTTGCGCGGCAGCAGCGGGAACACCAGTTCGGCGAAGCGATAGGACTCTTCCAGATGCGGATAGCCCGAGAGGATGAAGTTGTCGATCCCGAGCGAGGCGTACGCCTCGAGGCGCGCCGCGACGGTCTTCGCATCGCCGACCAGCGCCGTGCCGGCGCCGCCGCGCACCAGGCCGACGCCGGCCCACAGGTTGGGGCTGATCTCGAGCTCTTCGCGCGTCCGCCTGGCACCGCCGGCATGCAGCGCGGCCATGCGCCGCTGGCCCTCGGAGTCCATGCGCGCGAAGGCGGCCTGGGCACGGATCACGGTCTCGTCGTCGACCCGGCTGATCAGCGATTCGGCGGCGCGCCACGCCTCGTCCTCGGTCTCGCGCACGATCACGTGCAGCCGGATGCCGAACTTCAGCGCCCTGCCGCCGGCGCCGCCGGGCCGCCCCAAGGCGGCGGGCGCCCCCTCGGGGGGCAGCGAAGCGTGGGGGTCTGCGTACTTCTCGGCGCGCTGGCGCACGTCGGCGATCTTCTTCGCCACGTCGGCCGGCGGCTCGCCCCAGGTCAGGTAGGCATCGACCTGCTCGGCGGCAAGATCGTGGGCCGCGGCCGACGAGCCGCCGAACCACACCGGTGGGTGCGGCTTCTGCGTCGGCGGGAACAACAGCTTGGCGCCCTTCACGCTCAGGTGCTTGCCGTCGTAGTCGAAGCTCTGGTTGTCGTGGCTCCTGGCGATGATCTCGCGCCAGATGCGGATGAACTCGGCCGATTGCTCGTAGCGCTCGGCATGGCCGAGCGACACGCCATCGCCTTCGAGTTCGCCCTGGTCGCCGCCGGTCACCAGGTTCACCAGCAGCCGCCCGCCCGAGAGCCGGTCGAAGGTCGCCGCCATGCGCGCGGCCAGGCTGGGCTGGTGCAGCCCGGGCCGCACCGCGACCAGGAACTTGAGGCGCCGCGTCGCGCCGATCAGGCTCGACGCGATGACCCACGGGTCCTCGCACGAGCGGCCGGTGGGGATCAGGACGCCTTCATAGCCGAGCGAATCGGCCGCGCCGGCGATCTGTTGCAGGTAGGCGAGATCGACCGGGCGCGCGCCCTCGGTGGTGCCGAGGTAGCGGCTGTCGCCGTGCGTGGGAAGGAACCAAAAAAGTTGCATGAGAATTCTCAATCAGTTGAGGACAGAGCAAAAACTGCTGCGCAGTTTCTTGATCTGTCCCGCAAGGTCTCAGGAGGCACCTCAGACGGCGGCTTCGAGCAGGTTGATCTGCTTCGGGATCAGCCCGAGCGCAAGGAAGGCGTCGGCGATCTGCTGCTGCTCGCCGAGGATCGCCTTGGTGATCGGGCCGATTCCGAACTGGGTGCGCGACACCGACAGCTCGACCACCGGTTGCGGCAGGCCCCACAGGCCCGCGAGTTCGGCCGCGAAGGCTGCGCGGTTGGCCTGGGCCCATTGGTCGACCTTGTCGAGCTCCTCGATCAGGACCTTGATCACGTCGACGTTCTTGCTCGCGTAGTCGAGCGACGAGAAATAGAAGGCCCGGTTGCCGACCACGCCGGTGGCGTCCGCAAGGAGCCTGGCGTCGAGCGTCTTCTGCGCCGCGGCCAGGAACGGATCCCAGATCGCCCAGGCGTCGATCGAGCCCTTCTCGAAGGCGGCACGGGCATCGGCCGGCGGCAGGAAGATGAGCTTGACATCGCCGTACGCCAGGCCGTTCTTCTCGAGCAGCCTGACCAGGAAATAATGGACGTTGCTGCCCTTGTTGAGCGCGACCTTCTTGCCCTTCAGGTCCTTGACCGACTGGATCGTTGAGGCCTTCGGCACCAGCACCGCCTCGGACTGCGGCCGCGGCACGGTCGCCGCCACGTAGGCCAGCGGCGCACCGGCGGCCTGCGCGAAGATCGGCGGCGCTTCGCCGACGTCGCCGAAGTCGATCGAGCCGACGTTGAGCGCCTCGAGTTGCACCGGCCCGGCCGTGAACTCGGTCCACTTGACGCTGACGCCCAGCGGTGCGAGGCGTTTCTCGAGCGTGCCGCGGCCCTTGAGCAGGCTCAGGTTGCCCTTCTGATTGCCGATGCGCAGGGTGCGCGCCGGGGCTTGGGCGAAGGCGGAAAGCGCCGGCAGCGCCAGCGCAGCGGCGCTGACTTGAAGGAGCCGTCGACGAATCGATGAATGCGAGTTCATGGTGATGCGTTTCTTTCGGGCAAAGGAAGTCCCGCGCCGCAAGGGCGGCGTTTCGAATCGGGAACGGGGTTCTGGAAGGGAGGCGGCGCCGCGACGGACGCCAGGCGGCTCAGACGCTACATCGCACGCGCGAGAAGTCGACCGCCTCGAAGCCCCAGGCCGGCGGCAGCCTGAGGCCTTCGCTGGCCAGCGTCTCGACCGCGTCGTCGAGCCGCTGCGCGAGTTCGGCCTGCAACTGGTAGGCGCCCTCGGGCTGCAGCGTGACCTGGCCATCGGTGGCATAGACGCCCGGCAGGATATGCCGTGCCGCCAGCGATTGCAGCACCGGGCGCAGCGCATAGTCGAGCGCCAGCATATGGTGCGGACTGCCGCCGGTGGCCAGCGGCAGCACGGTCTTGCCCTTGAGCGCCGACTGCGGCAGCAGGTCGAGGAAGACCTTCAGCACGCCGCTGTAGGCGGCCTTGTAGACCGGGGTGGCGATCACGATCACGTCGGCGCGCTGCAGTTGCTCGACCGCATGCTGCACCGACGGGTGCGAGGCCTCGCCAAGCAGCAGGGCATGCGCCGCCAGTTCGCGGATCGCGAGCCGCTGGACCGGCACCGCGCGCGCGGCGAGCCGCGCCGCCACCGCATCGAGCAGCACCGCCGAACGCGAGGGCGCGGAAGGACTGCCGGCAATCAGGAGAACGGACATCGCTGACCTTGCCTGCTGTTACTTCTGCTTCGCCAGGTAGATCTGGTCGAAGGAGCCGCCATCGGCGAAGTGCGCCTTGTCGGCCTTGGCCCAGCCGCCGAAGGCGTCGTCGATCGTGAACAACGTGAGCTTGGGGAACTGGCTGGCGTACTTGGACTTGGCCTTGTCGGAGGTCGGGCGGTAGTAGTTGCGGCCCGCCACGTCCTGGCCTTCGTCGGAGTACAGGTACTTCAGGTATTCCTCGGCCACGGCGCGGGTGCCCTTCTTGTCGACCACCTTGTCGACCACGGTCACGGTGGGCTCGGCCAGGATGCTGATCGAGGGCACGACGATGTCGAACTTGTCGGGACCGAATTCCTTCAGCGCCAGGAAGGCCTCGTTCTCCCAGGCCAGCAGCACGTCGCCGACGCCGCGCTGCACGAAGGTGATGGTCGAGCCGCGGGCGCCAGCGTCGAGCACCGGCACGTTCCTGTAGAGCTTGCCGACGAATTCCTTGGCCTTGTCGTCGCCGCCGTACTTGCGCTTGGCGAATTCCCAGGCCGCCAGGTAGTTCCACCGGGCGCCGCCCGAGGTCTTGGGGTTCGGCGTGATCACCTGCACGCCGGGCTTGACCAGGTCGTCCCAGTCCTTCAGGCCCTTGGGATTGCCCTTCTTCACGAGGAAGACGATGGTCGAGGTGTAGGGGGCCGAGTTGTGCGGCAGCCGCTTCTGCCAGTCGGGCTTGACCTGGCCGCCATGGGTGACGAGGGCCTCCGTGTCGCCGGCCAGCGCCAGGGTCGCGACGTCGGCGTCGATGCCGTCGATGATCGACCGCGCCTGCTTGCCCGAGCCGCCGTGCGACTGCTTGATCGTCACGTCCTGGCCGGTCTTGGCCTTCCAGTACTTGGCGAAGGCCTGGTTGTAGTCGACGTAGAGCTCGCGCGTCGGGTCGTAGGAGACGTTGAGCAAGGTCACGCCTTGGGCAAACGACGGCATTGCCGTCAGGGCGATGCTGGCTGCGGCGGCGGCGCCGAGAGAAAGCTTGATAAAGTCGCGACGGAGGCTCATGGTCTTGTGCTCGTAATAGGCATAACGCTGAAGCCACGTATTCTGAATACGGCATATGGAATCGAGAACAACCAAGTTCTCAGTTCTAAATAACGAAATCAACTAAGACACCCACAAAGGCATCCAAATGGCACGCATGGTCCAGTGCATCAAGCTCGGCAAAGAGGCCGAAGGCCTCGACTTCCCGCCCTACCCCGGCGAACTCGGCAAGCGCCTGTGGGAGAACGTCAGCAAGGAGGCCTGGGCCGCCTGGCTCAAGCAGCAGACGATGCTGGTCAACGAGAACCGCCTCAACCTTGCCGATGCACGGGCCCGGCAATACCTGGCGCGGCAGATGGAAAAGCATTTCTTCGGCGAAGGCGCCGACGTCGCGCAGGGCTACGTGCCACCGCCCGCAGCCTGAGTTCCGGGTCTTTGCGTGCCATGGCCGAGCCCGTAGCCTGGCGCGCCGACGGCATCCCGCGCAGCGCGCGCTTCGATGACATCTACCACTCCGAAAGCGGCGCGCCGGCGCAGGCCCGCCACGTGTTCCTGGGCGGCTGCGGCCTGCCCGCCACCTGGGCCGGGCAGCCGCAATGGCGGATTCTCGAAACCGGATTCGGCTTCGGCCTCAATTTCCTGACAGTCTGGCGCGCCTGGCGCGAGGACCCGCGGCGGCCGCGCCTGCTGCATTTTGTTTCGATCGAGGCCTTCCCGGTGTCGCGCGACGATCTGCTGCGCGCCGCCGGCGCCTATCCTGAGTTGCATCCCCTGGCCGAGATGCTGGCGGCACAGTGGCACGGCCTGCTGCCGGGCTTCCATCGCCTCGCTTTCGATCAAGGAAAGGTGCTGCTCACGCTCTGCATCGGCGACGTGCAGGCGATGCTGCGTGCGCAGCGTTTCGAGGCCGACAGCATCTTCCTCGACGGTTTCAGCCCGCAGCGCAATCCAGCCATGTGGTCGCCCGACACGCTCAAGGCGGTGTCGCGCTTCGCCCGGCGCGGCACGCGGCTCGCCACCTGGACGATCGCGCGCGCGGTCTGCGATGCGCTGGCGCAGAACGGCTTCCAGCTCACCAGGGCACCCGGACTGCCGCCCAAGCGCGACTGCCTGCAAGGCATCTTCGAGCCGGCCTGGGCGGTGCGGCAGCGCGCCCCCGCGGCGGCGCCGCTGCCACCGGGCCGCCGCTGCGCGGTCATCGGCGCCGGCCTGGCCGGCGCTGCGGTCGCGGCCAGCCTGGCACGCAGGGGCTGGGAGGTCGAGGTGCTGGATGCCGCCGGACGCCCGGCGGCCGGCGCCTCCAGCCTGCCGGCCGGGCTGCTGGCGCCGCATGTGTCGCCCGATGACGCCCTGCTCTCGCGCCTGACGCGCGCCGGCATCCGCGCCACCTGGCAGCAGTTGGAACAGTGGCTGGTCGAAGGTGAAGACTGGCGCGCCAGCGGCGTGCTCGAATGGCGGGCCGACGGCGACGATCGCCTGCCGGCCGACTGGTCGGCCGAGGGGCCCAACGAATCGTGGCATGCGGACCCGGATCGGGTCCGCGCGTCGGGCCTGCCGGCCGCTTCGGCGGCCATCTGGCATGCGCGGGCCGGCTGGGTGCGGCCGGCCCGGCTGGTCGAGGCCTGGCTGGCGCAGCCCGGCATCCGCGTACGGACCGGCTGCCGCGTGGCCCGGATCGAGCGCCAGGGCACCGGGCAGGCGCCATGGGCGCTGCGGGACGCCGACGGCCAGCAGCTGGCCGAGGCCGACCGGGTGGTCATCGCCGCCGGTTTCGAGAGCCATGCGCTGGCGCCCGCCTACCCCCTGCAAGCCGTGCGCGGCCAGGTCGAGGGCGGCCGCATGACGGACGGCATGCGACTGCCCGCGGCGCCGGTGAACGGCGACGGCCATCTGATCGCCGGCGTGCCTGCGGCCGGCGGGCTGGAGTGGTTCGTCGGTGCCACCTTCGACCGCGACAGCCGCGACGCCCGGCCGCGGGCCGAGGACACCGCCTTCAATCGCGCGCGCCTGGCCCGCCTGCTTCCCGACGCCGCCGTGCAGCTCGGCCGCGCGTTCGACGACGGCGCGACCCGCGCCTGGACCGGCGTGCGCTGCGCCTCGGCGGACCGCCGCCCGCTGGTCGGCCCGCTGTGGCCCGGGCAGCCCGACGGCCTCTGGCTCTGCACCGCACTCGGCTCGCGTGGCCTCAGCTTCGCCGCCCTGTGTGCCGAGCTGCTGGCGGCCCAATGGCACGGCGAACCCTTGCCGCTGCCGGTCAAGCTCGCGCGGACGCTGGACAGCGCCAGGGCGGCCGGTCAAAGGTTGGCCAGCGCCATGTAGTCGAGCAGGGTCGACCCCCCGAGCGTCGCGAAAGGCAGCAGCACGGCCTTCAGCAGCGGCTGCTGCCCGAACGGCGCAAAGGCGCCCTCATGGAGTTCCGAACGCGGTCGGATGCATCCCCAAACAGGACGGAACGCCGGCGCGGCCACAATGCCGCATGGCCATTCGCTACGACATCACCCACACCACCGTCTACCGCTACAGGACGCCCGTCACCTTCGGACTGCACCGCGTGATGTTCAGGCCGCGCGACAGCCACGACCTGCGGGTGCTCGCCACCGATCTGCAGGTCAGCCCGCAGGCCTACGTGCGGATGATCCAGGACCCGCACTCCAACTCGGTCGCGCTGGTGCAGCCGATGGGCGAGGCGACCGAGCTGCGCATCGTCTGCTCGTTCACGATCGAGCACGTGCCGACGCCGCCGGACGAACTGGCGCTGGACCCCGCCGCGGAAGTGCTGCCCTTCGCCTATTCGCTGGCGGAACGGCTGGACCTCGAACACTACCTGCGCCCGCACCACGACGATCCGGGCGGCACGCTGATCCGTTGGGCCCACCAGTTCCTGCACACCGACCAGCCCAACAGCACGCGCGACGTGCTGACGCGCATGAACGCCCACATCGGGCAGAGCCTGCGCTACGCCGCGCGCGACGAGGAAGGCACCCAGACGCCGCTGCAGACGCTGACGCTCGGCAGCGGCAGCTGCCGCGACTACGCGCTGCTCATGATGGAGGCCGCCCGCCGCCTCGGCGTCGCGACGCGTTTCGTCTCCGGCTATCTCTACGACGCCGCCCTCGACACCGGCGAAGCGGAGCCGGGGCAGGCGATCACCGGCTCGGGCAGCACGCACGCCTGGCTTCACGCCTACCTGCCGGGCGCCGGCTGGGTCGCCTTCGATCCCACCAACAACCTGATGGCCAGTTCGCAGCTGATCCGCGTCGGCGTGGCGCGCGATCCGGCCCTGGCGGCGCCGATCTCGGGCAGCTGGTACGGCGACCCCGAGGCCTATGAAGGGCTGGAGGCGACCGTGGTGGTGCGCCGGCTGCCGGACTGAATTGAAGCTCCCCCGAAGCGCCTGCGGCGCCGCCCCCTCGAGGGGGCGATACCAGCGGCCCGGCAAAGCCGGTTCCGCGGTATCCCTGGCATTTGGCTGCGCCAGTCTCATGCGTCGCGGGTCACGCGATCACGTGGTGGAGCACTGAATTGAAGCTCCCCCGAAGCGCCTGCGGCGCCTCCCGCTCAAGGGGCGATACCAGCGGCCCGGCGAAGCCGGTTCCGCGCGATCCCTGGCGCTGCAGTTCGCTGATTCAGGCGCCGAAAAGCGCGCTTGCGCAAGCCAAACGAAGACGTTGCCGCAATGACCAGCACGCCCTTAAAGTCGTGCGCTGCGCCCGCCTGGGCGCAATTCTTGCAGCTGACACCGTGCCGACACGGCGCGGCTGGACACTCTCGCCAGGCAGCGGCTTCGCTACGCCATCGGAGGTTCTGATTGAAGACTTTTCCCATTGATCTCGCATTGCAGGGAGGTGGTTCGCACGGCGCCTTCACTTGGGGCGTCCTCGACCGCCTGCTCGAGGAGCCCTGGCTGCGCCTCGAGGGCATCTCGGGCACCTCGGCCGGCGCCATGAACGCCGCGGCCCTGGCCTCGGGCCATGCGGTGGGCGGCGCCGAGGGTGCCCGCGAGTCGCTCGACGCCTTCTGGCGCGGGGTTTCCGATGCCGCCAAGTACAGCCCGTTCAAGCGCAGCTGGATCGACATGCTGACCGGGACCTGGACGCTCGACAATTCGCCGGCCTTCATGGCGGCCGACCTGGCGACGCGCCTGTGGTCGCCCTACGATCTCAATCCGCGCGGCATGAATCCGCTGCGCGGCATCCTGGCCGAACTGATCGACTTCGAGCGCCTGACGGTTTCGCCGATCAAGCTCTTCGTGACTGCGACCAACGTTCGCACCGGCCGCGGACGGGTCTTTCGCAACGCCGAACTCACGCCCGACGTGCTGCTGGCGTCGGCCTGCCTGCCGACCATGTTCCACGCGGTCGAGATCGAAGGCGATCCGTACTGGGACGGCGGCTATGCCGGCAACCCGACGATGACGCCGCTGATCCGCGAATGCCAGTCGAGCGACACCATCCTGATCCAGATCAATCCGGTGGAACGCGCCGGCGTGCCACGCAGCGCGAGCGAGATCAACAACCGCCTCAACGAGCTGTCCTTCAACTCGCCGCTGCTGAAGGAACTGCGCATGATCGCGCTGCTGCACCAGGTGGCCGATCCGGGACGCGGCGAAGGCGCCGCCTGGGCCCGCATGCGCATCCACCGCATCGCCACCGACGCCATGCTCGCGCTCGGCGCCTCGTCGAAGATGATCTCGGAGTGGCCCTTCCTGTGCCAGCTGCGCGATGAAGGCCGGCGCTCGGCACAGGCTTTCCTCGATGCCCACCAGAGCGACATCGGCAAGCGCTCGACGCTCGATCTCGACGCCCTCCTCGAAGGAGTCTGAGCCATGGGACTCGCAGGCATCTTCCTCGGCCTCGGCCTCCTGATCTGGCTCTCCTACCGGGGCTGGAGCGTGCTGGTGCTGGCGCCGGCCGCGGCGATGATCGCCGCGCTGTTCGCCGGCGAGCCGCTGCTGGCCCACTGGACCCAGACCTTCATGGGGTCGGCGGCCGGCTTCCTGGCCCAGTTCTTCCCACTGTTCCTACTGGGTGCGGTGTTCGGCAAGCTGATGGACGACAGCGGCTCGGTGCAGACCATCGCCCAATTCATGACCGAGAAGCTGGGTCCGAAGCGGGCGATGCTGGCGGTGGTGCTGGCCGGCGCGCTGGTCACCTATGGCGGGGTCAGCCTGTTCGTCGCCTTCTTCGTGCTGGCGCCGATGGCACAGGCCCTGTTCCGCGCCGCCAACATACCGGCCCGCCTGATGCCGGCCGCGATCGCGCTGGGCACCTCGACCTTCACGATGTCGGCGCTGCCCGGAACGCCGGCCATCCAGAACGCGATCCCGATGCCCTTCTTCGGCACCACCGCCTTCGCGGCGCCGGGGCTCGGCGTGATCGCCTCGGCCATCATGCTGGGCTTCGGCATGTGGTGGCTGCGGCGCGCGGAGTCGAAGGCCCGCGCGGCCGGCGAGAGCTTCGGCATCCTGAATTCGGACGCCCACGTCGACGCCGCCGAAGATCCGATGGTGCGCGAGCGCGCCACCACCGCCGGCAGCTTCGACCCGGCCGAGGTGCAGCATGGCCAGCACAGCGGCGGCCAGCCCGGCATCGTGGTGGCGCTGCTGCCGCTGGTGGTGGTGGTGGTGGTCAACCTGCTGATGGCGCTGGTCGTGCTGCCGCGCATGGACACCGATTACCTCGCCGACGTCCGCTTCGGCAGCATCAGCCTGGCCAACGTCGGCGGCGTCTGGGCAGTGCTGGTGGCGCTGGCCGCGGCGATGGCGGTGCTGGTGGCGCTGAACTGGAAACGCCTGCCCGCGCTGCGCGCCACGGTCGATGCCGGGGCCAATGCCTCGGTGCTGCCGGTGGTCTGTGTCGCCAGCCTGGTGGGCTTCGGTGCGGTGGTGGCGGCGATGCCGGCCTTCGAGGTCGTCCGCGAATGGGTGCTGGGCATCGGCGGCGGGCCGCTGGTGTCGCTGGCACTGTCGACCAACATCCTGGCCGCCCTCACCGGCTCGGCCTCGGGCGGCCTGACGATCGCACTCGACGCGCTGGGCGGCACCTTCATGGAACTGGCCGCCACCACGGGCCTCGATCCGGCCTTGATGCACCGGGTGGCAGTGATCGGTGCCGGCACCCTCGACAGCCTGCCGCACAACGGCGCGGTCGTCACCTTGCTGGCGGTCTGCGGCACCAAGCACCGCGACAGCTACTTCGACATCGTGATGGTCGGCATCGTGGGTGCGCTGATCGCGCTGGTGGCCGTGATCGTGATCGGTTCGGCCGTCGGCTCGTTCTGAGCCGCCGGCTCAGCGCACCCGGTGCCGGAAGCCGGCGAAGTGAGGCTCCGGGGGCGCTGCGAGGCGGCGCGCATAGGCGGCCTCGGCTTCCTCCAGGGCTTCGCAAAGCAGGTCCAGCGCCCGCACATCCTGCTGCTCCGGCGGCGTTCCGCCCCCGCACATGAAGTCGCCGAGCTGCTCGACCAATGCTTCGCGCGCGGCAGCCACGGCCAGGCGGCGGCGCACCATCTCGCCCCGCAGCTTCGCCAGCTCGCCTCTTTTCGACCGATGCACGTCAACTCCCCGTTTGCCATTTGGAGTACTTAGGTATTAGCAAACGATAAGGCCTTCGCGGCCCGCGGTCCATATGGCTTAGGCCCTATCCGACAAGCTCAGTTGCAATCCGTTTCAGATTGCGCCGGAGCCGCAGGCGCCGAGCAATGCATCGCGACACCCGGCTTTTCCTAGAATCGGCGCTCCCCCACCGGTTCCGCCTTATCCGGAAAAGCCCTCGAATCGCCCGCCAACCCGCATGGGGACTGGCAAATAAGCTTATCCGCATAAGGCGCGAACCAAAAAATAGTTTGTTTCCATAAGGCTGGCTTTTACATTCCACGCTCGCTTTGACGGGCGGTGGACGCGTCGCCTTCCAGCCACTGACACACGATGTACCAATACACAGATTTCGACCGCCAGTTCGTGCACCTGCGTGCCGCGCAATTCCGCGACCAGCTCGAGCGCTGGCAGAGCGGCAAGCTCGCCGAAGACGAGTTCCGTCCGCTGCGGCTGCAGAACGGCTGGTACGTGCAGCGCTACGCGCCGATGCTGCGCGTGGCCGTGCCCTATGGCGAACTGTCCAGCCGCCAGCTGCGCGTGCTGGCGAAGATCGCCCGCGAGTACGACGAGCCCGAGGCCGAGGTCTACAAGCACGCGCTGGCGACGCAGGGCAAGCTCGGCACGCACAAGCTGCCGACCCACTACGCCCACTTCACGACGCGCCAGAACGTCCAGTACAACTGGATCCCGCTCGCCAAGTCGGCCGACGTGATGGACCTGCTGGCCACGGTCGACATGCACGGCATCCAGACCAGCGGCAACTGCATCCGCAACATCACGAGCGACGAGCGTGCCGGCATCGCGGTCGACGAGATCGCCGACCCGCGCCCGTTCGCGGAAATCATGCGCCAGTGGAGCACGCTGCACCCCGAGTTCGCCTTCCTGCCGCGCAAGTTCAAGATCGCGATCACAGGCTCGAAGGAAGACCGCGCCGCCACCGGCTGGCATGACGTCGGCCTGCACCTGCTGAAGAACGAAGCCGGCGAGCTGGGCTTCCGCGTGCAGGTGGGCGGCGGCATGGGCCGCACGCCGATCATCGGCACCGTGCTGCGCGAGTTCCTGCCGTGGAACCAGATCATGAACTACCTCGAGGCGGTGATCCGGGTCTACAACCGCTACGGCCGGCGCGACAACATCTACAAGGCGCGCATCAAGATCCTGGTCAAGGCCGAGGGCCAGCGCTACATCGACGACGTCGAGGCCGAATACCAGCAGGTCATCGAGAACGACGGCGCGCCGCACACCATCACGCAGGCCGAGCTCGACCGCGTGAGCGCCTCCTTCGTGCCGCCGACGCTCGCCACCCGCGTGTTCCGCAGCGCCGAGGCCACCGACGCCGACCTGCGCGCGCAGGCCGCCGACGACGTGATGTTCGCGCGCTGGCTGCAGCGCAACGTGGCGCCGCACCAGAACCCCGCGCTGCGCGCGGTCACGCTGTCGTTCAAGCGCCGCCTGCAGGCGCCCGGCGATGCCTCGGCCGAGCAGCTCGACGCCGCCGCCCGCCTGGCCGACCGCTTCAGCGCCGGCGAGGCTCGCGTCACCCACGACCAGAACCTGCTCTTGCCCTGGGTCCATGCCGAAGACCTGCACGCGCTGTGGCTCGCCGCCCGCGAGGCCGGCTTCGCCAGCGCCAACGTGCACCTGCTGACCGACATGATCGCCTGCCCCGGCGGTGACTTCTGCGCCCTGGCCAATGCGCGCTCGATCCCGATCGCCGAAGCGATCACCGAGCGCTACCAGGACCTCGACGAGCTCGACGACCTCGGCGAGATCGACCTCCACATCAGCGGCTGCATCAACTCGTGCGGCCACCACCACAGCGGTCACATCGGCATCCTCGGCGTCGACAAGGACGGCAAGGAGTGGTACCAGGTGACGCTCGGCGGCTCCGACGGCTCCGCGCTCAGCGGCGCGCCGCAGCCCGGCAAGGTGGTCGGCCCGTCGTTTTCGGCGGCCGAAGTGCCGGACGTGATCGAGGCCGTGCTCAACACCTACCGCGACAGCCGCGAAGCCGGCGAGACCTTCATCGACGCGCTGCGCCGGGTCGGCATCGAACCCTTCAAGGCCGCCGCCAACGGCGCCCGCTTCAAGGTCGAGGTGGCCGCATGACCCGCACCCTGACACTCATCGCCGCCGAAGACCACGTCGACAACGGCGACCCGAACGTGCTGCAGTTGACCAACGATGCCGATCCGCTGGCGATCGAGGTCTGCCTCGACGACGTCGATCGCATCGACCTCGAGTTCCCGAAGTTCACCGACGGCCGCGCCTACAGCCAGGCTTTCCTGCTGCGCCGGCGCCTCGGTTTCAAGGGCGACATCCGCGCCACCGGCGACGTCCTGATCGACCAGCTGGTGCAGATGCAGCGCATGGGCTTTTCGAGCGCGGTGCTGAGGGAAGGCGTCGACGCCTCCGCGGCCCAGCGCCAGTTCGACCGCTTCGCCGCGTTCTACCAAGGCGACGCCGTGCAAGCCACGCCGTTGTTCACGCGTACCTGAGCGGGCCGTCGGCACGCCCCTGCCCCCACTGGAAACCTCGCCCCATGAGCATCGATCTCGCACAAATCAACGCCAAGTTCGGCCGCAACGCCGAGGGCCTCGTGGACTGGGCCGTCGGCCTGGGCCGGCCGGCGATCATCACCACCAACTTCCGGCCCTTCGAGGCGGTGATCCTGCACATGGTCACGCGCGCGAAGCCCGACGTGCCCGTGGTCTGGATGGACAACGGCTACAACACCGACGCCACCTACCGCTTCGCCGACGAGGTGACGAAGCTGCTGGACCTGGATCTGCGCATTTTCGTGCCTCGGCGTTCGCGGGCGCATCGCGAAGCCGTGGAAGGCCCGACGCCGGCGCTCGACGATCCGCGCCACGCCGCCTTCACCGAGGAGGTGAAACTGGAGCCCTTCGCGCGCGCCCTGCGCGAGATGGCGCCGCAGGTCTGGTTCACCGCGCTGCGGGCCACCGACACCGCCGTGCGCGCACAAATGGAGCCGGTCAGCATCAACCCCGACGGCCTGATCAAGGTCGCGCCGCTGCTGCACTGGTCGTCGAAGGATCTGCACGCCTATTGCCAGGCGCATGGCCTGCCCAACAACTTCGACTACCTGGATCCGACCAAGGGCGAGGACAGCCGTGAATGCGGCCTGCACCTCGCGCACTGATGTTCCACGCCGCATCCGATCCATTCTCTGAGCGCCCCGATTCCATGAACGCCCGTACCGATTCCGAGCTGTTGCTGCAAACCGCGCAGTCGCTCTCGCGCCTGTCCAACACGCAACTCGACGCGCTCGAGGAAGAAACCATCTTCATCCTGCGCGAGGTCGCGGCCTCGTTCGAGCGGCCGACCTTGCTGTTCTCGGGCGGCAAGGATTCGCTGGTGCTGCTGAAGTGCGCCGAGAAGGCCTTCGGCATCGGCCGCATCCCCTACCCGCTGCTGATGATCGACACCGGCCACAACTTCCCCGAAGTGACGGCCTTCCGCGACGCCCGCGCCAAGGAGCTCGGTGCCGAGCTGATCGTGCGCAACGTCGAGGATTCGATGAAGCGCGGCACGGTGCGCCTCGCCCATCCGGGCGAATCGCGCAACGTGCACCAGTCGGTCACGCTGCTCGAGGCGATCGAGGAATTCCGCTTCGACGCGCTGATCGGCGGCGCCCGCCGCGACGAAGAAAAGGCGCGCGCCAAGGAACGGATCTTCTCGCACCGCGACAGCTTCGGCCAATGGCAGCCGAAGGACCAGCGGCCCGAGTTGTGGACGCTGTTCAACACCCGCCTGGCACCGGGCGAGCACTTCCGCGTGTTCCCGATCTCGAACTGGACCGAACTCGACGTCTGGCAGTACATCGAGCGCGAGCATATCGCCCTGCCCTCGATCTACTACACGCACAAGCGCGAAGTGGTCGAGCGCCGCGGCCTGCTGGTGCCGGTGACCGAACTCACGCCGCCGCGCGACGGCGAGCAGGTCGAAGTGCGCGACGTGCGCTTCCGCACCGTCGGCGACATCACCTGCACCTGCCCGGTCGACAGCCTCGCGGCCGACGCCGGCGACGTGGTGATCGAGACGCTGGCCGCCGATGTCAGCGAACGCGGTGCCACGCGGATGGACGACAAGACGTCCGAAGCGTCCATGGAAAAGCGCAAGAAAGACGGGTATTTTTAGCTCGCCCCCAGGTTGCCCGCACTTCGTGTCGGGCGCCCACCCCCTGCCGGGGGCAACACCAGCGGCCCGGCAAAGCCGGTTCCGCGGTGTTTCACGAAAAGACAGCGCCACGTGCGGAGAACGAATATGAACGCGACGATTTCCTCCATCAAGCCGCAAGCCGAGACCGGCGCCGCCCTGCGCTTCATCACCTGCGGCAGCGTCGACGACGGCAAGAGCACGCTGATCGGCCGCCTGCTGGTCGACAGCAAGACCGTGTTGCAGGACCAGCTGGCCGGCGTCCAGCGCGGCGGCGAGACCGATCTCGCGCTGCTCACCGACGGCCTCTCGGCCGAGCGCGAGCAGGGCATCACCATCGATGTCGCCTACCGCTATTTCTCGACCGCCCATCGCAAGTTCGTGATCGGCGACGCACCGGGCCACGAGCAATACACCCGCAACATGGTCACGGCCGCCTCCAGCGCCGACGCCGCCGTGGTGCTGGTCGACGCCACCAAGCTGGCCTGGGCCGCCGAAGTCGGCGATGGCGAAGTGGTCAAGCGCGAGCTGCTGCCGCAGACCCGCCGCCACACGCTGCTGTGCCACCTGCTGCGCGTCCAGTCGATCGTCTTCGCGGTCAACAAGCTCGATGCCATCGACGATGCCGAGCTCGCCTTCGAGCGCATCTCGGCGGCGCTCAGGGACTTTGCCGAAGCCGCCGGCGTGCAGGTCGCCGCCACGGTGCCGATCTCGGCGCTCAAGGGCTGGAACGTGGCTTCGCGCCACCCCGCCTGGGCCGGCTACCAAGGCCCGAGCCTGCTCGAACTGCTCGAGCAACTGCCGGTCACCGCGCAGGACGAGGCCGTTCCCTTCGCTTTCCCGGTGCAGTGGGTCGAGAAGTTCTCGGCCTCGGCCGACACCTCGCGCGGGCGCCGCGTGTTCTGGGGCCGGGTCGCCAGCGGGCACATCGAGCCCGGCCAGCGCATCACGGTGCTGCCGAGCAACCAGCACGCCACCGTGGCGCAGGTGCTGAGCCACACGCGCGCGCCCAAGGCGGTGCATGCGGGCCACAGCGCCGGCATCGTGCTCGACCGTGAACTCGACGTCTCGCGCGGCGACTGGCTGCTGGCGCCCGACGCCTTCGAACCGGTGCGCGAGATCACCGCCACGGTCGCCTGGCTCGACGACGAGCCGCTGGTGGCCGGCCGGGTCTACTGGGCGCTGCAGGGCCATCGCTGGGTCAAGGCCAAGGTGGCGCGGATCGTCGACCGGGTCAACATCACGACCCTCGACGCCGAGCCGACCGACCAACTGGAGGCCAATGCGATCGGCGACGTCGTGCTGTCGCTGCAGCAGCCGCTGGCCGTGCTGCCCTTCACGCAATCGCGCGCCCTGGGTTCGCTGATCTTGGTCGATACCGCCTCGCACCGGACCTCCGCCGCCGTGCTGGTGCGGCCCGCCGCCGCAAAGGCCTAAAATTCCGGGTTTCCCCGATCATTCCTCCCGTTAGCCAAGACCATGACCCACGTCGTCTCCGAATCCTGCATCCGCTGCAAATACACCGATTGCGTCGACGTCTGTCCGGTCGACTGCTTCCGTGAAGGGCCGAACATGCTGGTGATCGACCCCGACGAGTGCATCGACTGCGCGGTCTGCATCCCCGAATGCCCGGTCAACGCGATCTACGCCGAGGAGGACCTGCCGGCGAATCAACTGGCCTTCATCAAGCTCAACGCCGAACTGGCCCTGGCCGACGGCTGGAAGAGCATCACCAAGCGCAAGCCGGCGCTGCCTGATGCCGAAGAGTGGAAAGACAAGACCGACAAGATCGGTGAGCTGATCCGCTGAGGGAAGTGGCTGCCGCGCTCCCCATCGAAACCGATGCGCTGATCATCGGCGCGGGCCCGGTCGGGCTGTTCCAGGCCTTTCAGCTCGGACTGCTCGAAATCGCCTGCCACATCGTCGATGCCCAGTCCCAGGCCGGCGGGCAATGCGTCACGCTCTATGGCGACAAGCCGATCTACGACATTCCCGGCACGCCCGTGACGACCGGCCGCGGGCTGGTCGAATCGCTGCTGCAGCAGATCGCGCCGTTCAAGCCGCAATTCCATTTCGGCGAACAGGTCGCGACGCTGGCGCGCCAGGACGACGGCCGGCTGCTGCTGGGCACGTCGCGCGGCAGCACGTTCCTCTGCAGGACCGTCTTCATCGCGGCCGGTGTCGGCGCTTTCGTGCCCCGGCGGATCGCGGTCGACGGCATCGATAGCCTGGAAGGCTCGAAGCTCTTCTACCACCCGGACGCACTCGATCGCTTTGCCGGGCAATCGGTGATCGTGCATGGCGGCGACGACGCCGCGCTGGATACCGCGCTGGCGCTGGCGCCGCTCGCGAAGAGCGTCACGCTGCTCCACCGCCGCGACGTCTTCCAGGCCGACGAGGCCACCGTCGCCGCGGTGCGCGAGCGCATCGCGGCCGGCGCCATTCGCCTGCAGGTCGGGCAGCCCGTGGGCTTCGACGACACGCAGCTCCGGGTCGCGACGCCGGACGCCCAGACCGTGGCACTGCCCTTCGACACCCTGGTCGGCTGCCTCGGAATCTCGCCGCGCCTGGGACCGATCGCCGACTGGGGCCTCGCCCTCGAACGCAAGCAGGTTCCTGTCGACACCGAGAAGTACGAGACGCGGGAGCGCGGCGTGTTCGCCGTCGGCGACATCAACACCTACCCCGGCAAGAAGAAGCTGATCGTCTGCGGCTTCCACGAAGCCACCCTGGCGGCCTGGGGAGCGACGGCCATCGTGTTTCCCGACAAGGCGATTCCGCTGCAATACACGACCACCAGCACCAGGCTGCACACGCTCCTCGGCGTCGCGCATTGATCCCCGCATCCGCTTTGCGTGGCCCTGCACACGCATGGCTTTCGACCCTGAACCTGGCATGAACGCGGTGTTCATGCTGGCCCGGCCTGCGGTGGGCGGGACTGGCGGTCTTCGCGATCGCGCGCGTCACGGGCTGGGCGCGCATCGACGTCGGCGTGCATTTTCCGCTCGACATCCCGGCCGGGCTGGCCTTGGCGGCCCTGATCACGGCGCTGTTCTGGGGGGTCTCGATCGGGGTTCGGCGCTTCATCGGGCCGCTGGTCGCGCCCGACGATCCGCGCACGGCGCCTGCCGCGAGCACCTTTGGCGTCTAGCGCCGGGCCGACCGCCGGCCGCCGCCGGCTCTACAATCCAAGCTGCTTCGCCTGACGGAAGCAACGCTAGGGGTGCCGGCCCGCGACCGACTGTCGCAAGCCGGCTGAGAGAGTCCCTTTGAACCTGACTGAGGTAATGTTCAAGCGAAATCGAATTGCTCGATCGTCGCCAATTCGTCGCCGAGTTCATCCTTTGCCATCGCCGTGTCGTATGCGGCCTGGAGGTTCGTCCAGAAACAGTCGCTCAGGCCGAAAAAGCGTGACAGTCGCAACGCGGTATCGGCAGAAATTCCGCGCGCACCGTCCAAGATGGCGGCAACGCGCGTGAGTGGCACATGGATCGACTTCGCGAGCCGGTACGCCGTGATGCCGGCGGGCTTCAAAAACTCCTCGGCAAGGATCTCGCCGGGATGGGGATACGGGACTTGGCGCGTCATGGAAACTCCTTCTCTACGCAACGTCAACACAAAGTTCAAGCGTGGTAGCTCAGGGCAATCCCGTCAACCTCTATTCCTACATGCCGCCATCCGCAGGCCAGAAAAACCCAAGGCGTTGAGCACCTCGGACTTTCATTTTCTTGGTTGATCAGACTGGCGTGAGCCCTAGCGTCGAGGCATGGTCTGCGGCGCTTGGGGTGTTAGCGTTGGAGGCATCACCGGCCCGGTGGGCGGGGTGAATACGGGCTTGGTGACCGCAGGCGGCGGGTTCGTCATGCGCGCCTCGATCTGGTCCGCGAGTTGCGCCATGTAGGTGTTGCCCGGGTTCTGGTTGGACTGGAGCCGGGCAGTCGCTGCCAACTTCTGCACCTGCGAATCTGGCGCCGCCTCCGCAAGCAACGGCATCGCCTCGGGTGACGACAGATAGGACAGCACCTTGCGCGCATCGGTGCTCGGCTCGCTCAACTTGGCGACGATGATGTCATCCATGCTTTGCCCGGTCTTTTGGCTTTCGATGGCGGCGCTCGCGCGCAGCCAGTCGTTATAGCGCAAGCCATCCACCCCCCCAAACTTCCCGACCGCATTGTCAAATTGGGGTTCGGTGTCTCGCAGTAGCTTCGCCATGTCGGCGGAAGACTGCAGGAACGGCGCGGCGTTGAAGTCCTGGCCGCTATTGAGCGCATTCGCCAGAATCGAGGAGGCGAGCGGATTCTTCGACGCCCCAATTTCCGCCAGGAACTCCTTTTGCTTCTCGGGTGGCGCGCTGGTGATTAGATGTGCCATTTCGCGAAAATACGAGTCGGCGTCTAAAGCGCCGCTTTTCAGGGCATCTTTCAACACGTACTCGGTGTCCGGCAGATATTCCAATCTTGCGTAGTCCGTCGCGGCATAGGCTGCAATCTGCTTGTTCGGATCGGCAGCGAGTTTTTTCAATTCAAGCGCGATTTCCAGATTCGCGCCAGATGTGTTCTCCCGGTTATGAATCGCGGAAAGAATGGAAACCATTGCGATCTTTTCTTCGTCACTCAATTGACCGCCGTGCAAGAGCCCAAGGACTAATCTTGCTGATTGAGGGGTCGCGGGAATGCCCTTCGAGAACATTTCCTCCAACGCAATGCGTCCAGCGATTCCCGGCATCGGTTTATAGGAGCGCAAGGGATTCTGATCGTCGATTTTTGAGGCCGCAATTGCTACGTTGGTTTGATATTCGGCGGCGCCGTCTGGCCGAGGGGCGCTCGTGCCAGCGAACGGAGCGCCAAACTGCTTCGTCGCTGAGAGGTCGGTCTGCGACTGGTCATTGCGATAAAGGGCAAAGGCTACCCCGGTTGCACAAAATATGGCGAGCAGTATCCAATGAAATTTTTTCATCTGGCTTATCCCGCGTATGTCTTTAGAAGCTGGAACACGACTGTCGGAAGGACAGTTTGTCGCAAGGTGTAGTTTACGAAGGAAGCCCATCGATCGACTGAACTGGATTTCCTTTTATATCCGTTTGACCGCCAGCGTTGTAGATACTATAGATATCGAGAACGTATGTGTCACAGCGATACAAGCCCTGTTGCGCACCCTCAGTTGCTGTTCTCGGCAGGGCGGGGGTCGCCGTGAACACCAGCGTGTACTTGGCACCCAGTTGCCATGTCTGGAACGCGCGCATAACCATAGCGCTACGGCTGCTCCACACCTGACCGGTGTTATAGCAAACCGTGTCGAAGCACCCCTTGACATAGTAATTTGGAATGTTCGGATAGCCCGCACCCCAGTAACCGGTAGGCCCCTGATATGCCACTGTTGCCTTGAAGTTATCGACCGTCACATACTGAACGACTTGCGGCTCATTCATCACTTGATAGATGTTGCCTCCATCGAAGAAACCGAGATGCCCAGGAAAGGCAACGAAGCTTGCGAGGGTGCGGCCTACCACGTCACCCGCCTGTCTCGGCTCCGGCTTAATCAAATCCGGGTCCTGGCCGATATTCCAAAGCGCCTGCCCGTTCCAGTAAATTACGAGATTGCCATCATTCTGGGCCGAGAGATAGGCGCCAGGATGATTTTGAGTGGCTGCATTCCAAAGCGCGCCCCATCCACTGTTGTACGCGACGAAATTTCCGTCCCCCTGCATCGGAGCAACATACCCGCCCTTACCATTGGTGTAGGAGGCCCAGCGGACGGCCCAGTCGGAAGTCCTGTAGTACACAAGATTTCCATCACCCTGCATGATGAGGACATATTGGCGATCGTCCGAATAGATTCCTTGACCCGGATATAGAGAATAGCCCGGCGGTAGATTGGCGGCGCTACTCAAATTCGCCATGCAGAGCAAAGCGACCGCGAACAACCAACGTACAGAAGAATTCACTTCTTCTCCAGTTTTTTAGACCGGCAAAGCTTCTCCATTCATATTCTGTGCGTCCATGAGATTTGTCTGAAAGTTTCTCTTTTCAGAAAAAAAACTACTTTTCATTTTTTAAGTACCCTCGGGCGACGCGCACCTGGTCGATGATTTACATCACTCGACGACCGCGAACCTTCGGCGGCGGCCAGCGTAGCTCAGCCTCGCACACCACCCGGGCGAACGGCAGGCGAAGGTACTGCGCGGCATCCATGAAGTAGCTCAACCCGTTCTTCTCGGGCTCGCTGCTGTACAGGTGCGCGCCGCTGGTCGAACGTGCCGCGCAGCTTCTTGAACACGTGCCCTCGATCATCCGTGCCGCCTACAATGGCCATTCGCTAGGGGTGCTGTGTCGGCTCGCCGGCCCGGCTGAGAGAAAACCCTTTGAACCTGCTGGTGGGACAAGGTGACGCGGAAGTCGGACCGCTCGCCCTGAACCGCCAGGGACCACAAAGTTTATCTTTGGGTCTTGAGGCAATCCTCGCGCAGGGAAGCTGGTCCGGCGGCCGCCACGTTGTCTCGCGCGGCGGTCGGGCTGCCGGCCTTGCCCACCTGCCAAACACTTTGCACGGGAGCAAATGGATGGCAAACACAACCCATGAAACGAGCTCGGCCGGTGCCAACGAGACCCTGACGCCGCTCGGCGAGTCCGGCCGCGTCTGGCTCACGCGTCCGGCGCCGGCAGGCGAACGCTCGGCACTGGCGCGAAGCCATGGTTGAGGGGGCCGTGACCCGAACCGACCTTGAAGTCCGCCCCGGCCGCCATGGCCGCGACCACGTAGCCGCGTGCGCGTTCCACCGCTTCGGGCAGCGCGTAACCGAGCGCCAGATGCGATGCGATGGCCGACGACAGCGTGCAGCCCGTGCCATGCAGGTTACGGCTCTGGATGCGGTTGGAAGAAAGCCGCAGGCGTTCGCCGTCGGCCTCCGCCAGCAGGTCGACCACGTCGTCGCCCGGCAGGTGGCCGCCCTTGAGCAGGACGGCATGGGCGCCGAGCGCGAGCAGCTCGGTGGCCGCATCGTCGAGCGCATCGACGCCATCGATGGCATGGCCGATCAGCAGCGCGGCCTCGTCCAGGTTGGGCGTGACGACCACTGCCCGCGGGAACAGTTCGCGCACCAGCACGGCCACCGTCTCGGCCGCGATGAGCCGGTCGCCGCTGGTGGCGACCATGACCGGATCGAGCACCACGTTGGGCAGCTTGTAGTGGTCGATGGCCCAGGCCACCACCTCGACGATCTCGGGCGCATGCAGCATGCCGAGCTTGACCGCGTCGACGCCGATGTCCTCGACCACCGCCTGGATCTGCGCCTTCAGGAAGGCCGGCGGCACGCCGTGGATGCCCGACACGCCGAGCGTGTTCTGCGCCGTCAGCGCGGTGATCGCGGTCATCCCGTAGCAGCCCAGCGCCGAGAAGGTCTTCAGGTCGGCCTGGATGCCGGCGCCGCCGCCGCTGTCGGAGCCGGCGATCGAGAGCACGCGTGCGTAGCGGGAGAATGCAGTGGTCGTCATGTTGAAAATTATGGGCCACGCGCGCCCTGGCCCCGCCTGAGATCCCGATGAACCCGCACACCGAACTTCCTTTCCGCTCCGCCGCCGTGCTCGGCGCCGGGCTCATGGGCCGCCTGCTGGCGCTGGCGCTGGCACGAGCCGGCTGCGAGGTCGACCTGTTCGAGGCCGGCGGCCCGGACGCCGAGGGCGCCGCCGCCCGGGTCGCCGCCGCGATGCTCGCGCCGCTGGCCGAATCGGCCGTGGCACCGGCGTCGGTGGTCCGCATGGGCCATTACGGGCTCGATCGCTGGCCGACGCTGATCGCCTCGCTCGCGCTGCCGGTGTTCTTCCAGCGCGAAGGCACGCTGGTGCTGTGGCACCGGCAGGATGCGGCCGAGGCGGCGCGGCTCAAGCGCGTGCTCGCGCACACCGGCGAGGTGGTGCCCGAGCTGCCCGCGATGCAGACGCTCGACGGTGCCGGCATCGAGGCCCTCGAGCCTTCGCTGGGCCGGCGCTTCGCGCAGGCGCTGCTGTTGCCCGACGAGGGCCAGCTCGACAACCGCGCCTTGCTGGCCTCGCTGCTCGCCACGCTGCAGGCGCTGCCCCGGGTGCGCCTGCACTGGCATGCGCCGCGCACCGTCGACGACTTCGCGCCCGGCGAGGCCGGCCAGCCCGAACGGGTGATCGACTGCCGAGGCCTCGGTGCCAGGCCGCAATGGAACGCGCTGCGCGGCGTGCGCGGCGAAGTGATCCGCGTCCACGCCCCCGAAGTGACGCTGCGGCGGCCGACCCGCCTGGTGCATCCGCGCTATCCGATCTACATCGCGCCCAAGCCCGACCGGCTGTTCGTCATCGGCGCGACCGAAATCGAATCGGACGACATGTCGCCGGCCAGCGTGCGCTCCACGCTCGAGCTGCTGAGCGCGGCCTACGCGGTGCACAGCGGCTTCGCGGAAGCGCGCATCGTCGAGATCGCGACCCAGTGCCGCCCGACCCTGCCCGACAACCTGCCGGCGCTGCGCCAACTGCGCCCGCAGGTGATGCAGATCAACGGCCTCTATCGCCACGGCTTCATGATCGCGCCGGCGATCCTCGATGTGGCGATGGAATTGCTCGCGGCCGGCCGCTCTGCGCTCGCCGGCCGTTTCGGCCTCGCATCGAACCCATGAACCTCCTGATCAACGACATCCCCCACACGCTGCCGTCCGGCGCGAAGCTCGCGGACGCGCTCGTGCTCGTCGATGCCAAGCCGCCGTTCGCGGTCGCCGTCAACCGGCAGTTCGTGCCGCGCTCCAACTACGGCTCGCAGGTGCTGCAGGCCGACGACCGCATCGAAGTGATCCGCCCCGTGACGGGCGGCTGAAGGAAATCCCATGACCTCCCTGCCCGACAACGACCCGCTCGTCCTCTACGGCCAGCACTTCGACAGCCGCCTGCTGCTCGGCACCGCGCGCTACCCGTCGCCCGATGTGCTCGAGGCGGCGGTGCGGCGCGCGCGGCCCGCGATGCTGACGGCCTCGCTGCGCCGCCAGACCGCCACGCCGAATGCATCGGGCAGCGACAACGGCTTCTGGGATCTGCTGCGCCGCCTCGGCGTTCCGGTGCTGCCCAACACGGCCGGCTGCCACAGCGTGCAGGAGGCGATCGCCACGGCGCAGATGGCGCGCGAACTGTTCGACACGCCCTGGATCAAGCTCGAGCTGATCGGCGACGACTACACGCTGCAGCCCGACACGCTGAACCTAGTCGATGCCGCCTCGCAGTTGATCCGCGACGGCTTCCAGGTGCTGCCCTACTGCACCGAGGACCTGGTGCTGTGCCAGCGCCTGGTCGATGTCGGCTGCCAGGCCGTCATGCCCTGGGCGGCGCCGATCGGCACCGGGCGCGGGCCGGTCAACCCCTACGCGCTGCAGGTGCTGCGCGAACGGCTCGCCGTGCCGCTGCTGGTCGATGCCGGGCTCGGCCTGCCTTCGCATGCCTGCCAGGTCATGGAATGGGGCTACGACGGCGTGCTGCTGAACACCGCGGTGGCGCTGGCCCAGGACCCGGTCGCGATGGCCGGCGCCTTTGCCGATGCGGTCCGGGCCGGCCGCAGCGCGCACCACGCGGGCGCCATGGCGGCGCAGGATTCGGCCCAGCCGAGCACGCCGGTGCTCGGCACGCCCTTCTGGCATCACGCGGGGTCCCAATGACTGCCATCACCGACGCTTCCGCCATCGCGCGGGCCATCGTCGCGGCCCATGCCGCGCGCTTCGGCGAAACGGCGAACACCGCCGCGTCGTTCTCGTCGGACGACCCGCTCTACCGTGGCGCGAAGCAGGCCTGCGCGACGCTGGGTTTCATCGACATCGATGCCGAATGCCTGGCACGCGCCTGGCGCGCCCAGACCGAGCGCAACGGCCGCTTCGACGCCGAGGCCTGGCCCGACACGCCGGCCGATTTCGGCCTGCGCCCCTTTCCACCGACAAGCCGCGACGACGCCTTTCCGCCCTGCCCCGAGAAGCTGGGCCTGTATGCGGTGCTGCCCGATGCGCAATGGGTCGGCCGCATGGCGCGCGCGGGCGTTCCGACGGTGCAGCTGCGCTTCAAGTCGGACGATGCGGCGGCCATCGATCGCGAGGTGCAGGCGGCGGTCGAGGCGGTGCGCGGCACCGGCGCCCTGCTGTTCATCAACGACCACTGGCAGAGTGCCATCGCGGCGCGCGCCTACGGGCTGCACCTGGGGCAGGAAGACCTCGACGCCCTGACGCCCGCGGAACTGCAGACTATCCGCGGCTCCGGCATTCGCCTTGGCGTCAGCACCCATGGCTACGCGGAGATGCTGCGCGCCGACCTCGCGAGCCCGAGCTACATCGCCATGGGCGCGGTCTACCCGACCACGCTGAAGCGAATGGCCACCGCGCCGCAAGGCGTCGCGCGCCTGGCGGCGTATGCGCGACTCATGCGCGGCTACCCGCAGGTCGGCATCGGCGGCGTCGACGAGCAACGCATGCCCGAGGTGCTGGCGACCGGCGTCGGTTCGGTGGCCGTGGTGCGCGCGCTGGTCGCCGACCTGCAGCCCGAGGTGGCGGCGCAGCGGTTGATGGCGATCTGCAAGCGCGCCGCCTGATGTCTCGGGCTGAAGAAAAATATCGCTTTGGCGGGCGGCAGCCGGAGAGCCCCAAAAACCACGCTATAATTTAAGGCTTGTTCCTCGATAGCTCAGTCGGTAGAGCGCCGGACTGTTAATCCGTAGGTCCCTGGTTCGAGCCCAGGTCGAGGAGCCAAACTCAAGCCGCTGTGAACACTGTTCACAGCGGCAATCTCAAGAAGAGCTTCGGCTCTGCATCCGATCTCCACTCGGATGCTTCCCAGGAACGCGCCCATGCAGGCGCGTTTTTTTTCGTCTCGGCCTCGATGGTCGCCAGCAGCTCTGGCACCCTCGCCTGTCTCCCGGGAGACCGGTGCGCGTGCGCGATTTCGGCCCATCCGGTGAATATATAATCCGAGGCTTGTTCCTCGATAGCTCAGTCGGTAGAGCGCCGGACTGTTAATCCGTAGGTCCCTGGTTCGAGCCCAGGTCGAGGAGCCAATCAAAGCCGCAAGGCCCCTGGAAAGCCCGCTACCAATTTGGTAGCGGGCTTTTTCATTCTGTCGCCGCGCGCCAACGCGGATGACCCTTGTAGTTGATGCCCCGATAGATCGCGATGCGTCGCGCGACCTTGCCGAAGGCCTTGGCCTCGATGACGTCCACGAGCTCGATCCTGTCGAAGCTCGACTTCAGTCGTTCATTGTCCAGTGGAGACCAGGCCTGGTCCGAAACGAAGAGACCGGTCGCGCCCTTCAATTGCGTAGTGAGCGGGAAGTAGTCGAACTGCAGCGCCGCTTCGCCGTAGATGTCTTCCGCATAGGTGCGCGGCTGGCCGGGCAGATAGAAGCGCAGCAACGAGCTGATCTTGTAGTTCGGCGAGAACACGAAGGTCTCCGTGCCCTCGGCGCGCAACGCGCCGCCGATCTGGTCGACTCGCGCCGCGGCCCGATCGATGCCGCTCCAGTTGTTCATGTCGCCGGCCAGCGGGAAGTTGGGCACCGTCAGCACGACGCCGGCGATCAGCAAGACGGCGGCCGAGCTCGCCAGGCCGCGCAGCAGCCGCTTCTGGCCATCCTCGCGCGCGAGCAGGTGCTGCACGCCGAGTATCACCAGCGACCAGAAGGCCGGCACCAGCCAGTTGACCTTGACCAGCGAACGAAAGCTGATGAAAGTGAAGAGCACGATCGGAATCGCCCCGCTCAGCAGCAGCAGCCGGCCGCGGTCGTCGAGCTTGCCCGCCAACGCCGCACGCGCCCCGCGACCCAGCACCGCCATCGCCATGACGAACAGGTAGGGCGTCAGCAGCAGGAACTGCGACGCCACCAAGCCAAGAAAGTAGCGAGGCTTCAGCCCACCCAGTTCGCCGAGGCGCCGGCTGCTCTGGAAGGCGAACGACACCCACGCGTGCTGTGAGTTCCAGTAGATCGCCGGCATGAAGATGAGGCCGGCCAACAGCACGGCCAGATAAGGCTGCGGCTTCAGCAGCCAATGCCGCTGTTCGCGAGAACTCAGCAGGTACAGCAACACCACAGGCAGCAGCAGCACGCCGGCGTACTTGCCCAGCCAGGACAGCCCCATGAAGGCGCCGGCAGCGAACCACCACCGGCCATCGCCGCTCTCGCTCAGGCGCCAGACGGACCAGATCGTTGCGACCCAGGCAAAGAGCAAGGGAGCGTCGGGCGTCGGCCCCACGCCGTAGGCCTCGTACAGCAGGCTCAGGTTGAGCGCGGCCAGCGACCAGAAAGCCAGGCGACGATCGGCGTACATGTCGAGGATGAGCCGGACCCACATCAGGTTCCAGCCCAGCGACCAGAGCACGGCCGCGGCCTTGATGGCGAACGCAGTCTGGCCGAACACCGCCGTGGTGATCGCGATGCTGTAGGTGGTGAGCGGCGGATGATCGAAGTAGGACCAGTCGAGGTGCCGGCTCCAGCTCCAGTAATAGGCCTCCTGAGGCAGCAGCGGCAGCACGGCGGCCAGCAGCAAACGCAGCAAGGTGACGCCACCGATCAGGATGGCAATGGAATGGCGCGCCTCCGGTATCGATCGCCAACGGTTGTTCGTGAGGTGCATGGACGCATTCGAAGTTGCAGCATCGCGATTGTCGGGTCGCCGGGGGCGTTGGCACCCAGGGTTGTGCAGGCGAAAGACCCCGGGCACGGCTATTCAGCTTCCCGTCATGAAGGTCCACATAGAGTGAAGCGATGCTCGCTCGGATTCGTGGTCTGGTTGCAAGGCAATGCACGTGGTGGTGCATCGTCGGCCTGTTGCTGGTCGCCGCACAGCCGCTGATCGGCGCCCACTTCTCCCGCGATGGCCTCGAGGACGAAGGCGAGATCCACGTTCACAGCGCGGCCATGTCGGTCGAATTGGAGGCCGACGACGACGGCCTTCCCGGCGACGTCGAGATCACCGTCTATGTTCCTTCCGCCGCCAGCATCGATCTTCCACAGGCGTTCCAGCAAGGCATCGACCACCTGCTGACCCTGGTTCTGCTCCTGCTGCCGCTGCTGGTGTTGATCGCGCCCTTTCTGAGCGCTTTCCGGAGCGCCGCTCGCCACCGGCCCCTCAACAACAGCGGGGCTTCGCCACCCCCACCCACGGCCCCCTGGCACCGTCTGCCGCCCGAGACTGCGCCGCCCTGTCCGAACTGAATCACGACGCCCGGGATGGCGTCGAGGCCCGCTGCGCGCCGCGCGGCCGGTTCTTCATTTCGTGACTCGAAAGGTTCAGTTGTGTTCACATTCATCATCGCGCCGCCTCCCCGCTTCGGGAGGCCGGCATGAAGGCGCTCGACCTCGCCCTTTTCGACTGGATTGCCGCCGGCTACCACCCCATCGCCTGGTTGCTGCCGCTGATGTCGGCCATCGCGGTCGGCGGCCCCTGGATTTGCGTCGTCCTTGCAGGATGGGCGGCCTGGCACAGGCCGTCCGAGCGCAGCTACCTGATGGCCGTACTGGTCGCCGCGGCCGCAATGGCCATCATCGCCCACGCGATCGCCCAGGCGCTCGGCACGCCACGGCCCTTCATGCTCGGCTTGAGTCCGGCCTACGTCCATCACGGCGACCGCGGCTCGATGCCCAGCGCGCACGCGAGCGTGATGTTCACGGTCGCGCTGGTCTGCCTTCTGCGTCCGGGTCTGCGAAAGCTGGGTGCCGGCTTGATGGCAGTGACCTTGGCGACCGGATGGGCGCGAATCTACGTCGGCCTGCACTTTCCGTCCGACATCGCCGCCGGGCTGCTGCTGGCGCTGGTGATGGTCGGCGTCTTCGCGGCAATCCAGATGGCGAGCAGGCACCATCATCGACCCGCGGTGCATGCCGAAGCTTCTTCGTCGACGGGTAAATGAAGTGACTCCTGCGGGTCGATGCGAGCTCGCCGTGCCTCTTCTCCCACACGCCAGCGTGCTGCACTGCATATCCCGGCGAGCAGTGCAGCGGGTGCGGCTGGGGCGCAAAATGGCAAGGCGCAATGGAAAGAAGGGCAATGAATCTTCTGAAGCTCGCGGGCCTTTCGGTCTTGGTCGGGTTGCCATGCCTGGCACCTGCGGAGTCGCTGCGGTGCGCTGGAGGCATCGTCGCGGAGGGTGACTCCCGCCTGTCGGTCATCTACAAGTGCGGTCAGCCGGTGCTCACCGATACTTACTGTGCACCCGTGTACTACGGCGGCACGCTCAATGTGGTTCCCGAGCCTTTCGCATCCGCTGTGGTGCCGTGCCAGCAGATCGAAGAGTGGCTGTACGAGCGCGGACCGGGCGAGATGCTGGCCACCGTCTACCTGCGCTCGGGCGTGGTGCAGTCCATCGCGTACGGTCGCCAGCCACGATAGTCTTCCGCACTGCCCATTGACTTGCCCGCAGGGCTCATCCAGGCGCTCCTCGAGGCAGCCTCGCCAACCACCCTGCCAGCGCGCAAACCAGGACGAGTACCACCCATGAACTGGCCGCCATGGCCTGCGGAGAAGGCGGGGGCGGCGCCATCGTCATGCCGACGATCGTGAACACGAGAACGACCAGCGACAGCACGGTGAGTGCGACCCGCCTGCCGCGAGACAAGTGGCATCCAGGGATGAACAGGCAAAGGCCGAGCACCACGATGGCGGCCTCGACGACCAGGGCTGCAGGCATGTTCTGCCAAAGGCCAACGCCCACTTTCGCCGAATCGGCACCGACCAGGGGCATTTCGGGCCTGTGAACCAGGGCGTCCAGGAGCCAATGCGAGAAGACAGCCGCGGCAACGAGTACGGCGACGCGCATCTTCGAAGGTCCGAGGCGCCCATACGAGACGAAGGCCGCCGCTCCCGCCAAGGCGGACCAGCCGATGGCGGCCAACAATCCATGCGAGCAGGGAAACACGAATGCCGCCTGGTGTGTGCGGGCGAAGTCGGCAGGCAGCGTGACGGACTCCCAGCCCAGCAGCACGAAGAGCCACAACACCACGTCAAGAAGCAGCCCGGCTGCAATGAACACGCCCACATTCACCCGTCGCTCGGCCCGTCCCAAGGCCAAGCCGACACCCAGGTGACCAGCGAACATCGGGGCTCCTTTCAGAGGACAGACAGACCCGGGTCCAAGTCGTGGCCGACAGTCGCGGGCCGGACGCGAGCTTAGCAGCGCGATCCTGACGCCAGCAAGGCGGGTGGAGCGCCGCCTCTCGCACCGCTTCACTGCGACTTTCCGGCCGATGACCGGCGCGGTTGGCGACCTAACTTTTAGCTAGCCCGGCACGAAAAACGATGCTTGGAGGCAACGCTCGCGACTCCTAGTATTCCCTGCACTGGCCCTCGACATGACGTGGACACACACAGGGCCAAGGTCTCCGCGTTCATCCTGTTGCATTCAAAAAAGGAATCTGCCATGGCCAATCTCCGGGACCCCGGTCGCCGAAGCCTTCTCAAGACCTCGCTCATCGCCGGGGGCCTTTCGTTCGGCGGCATGCTGTCGATCGACGCCCTCGCGCAGGGCAAGGCGCGCATCAACATGCAGCTCGGGTGGATCCCCGGCGTCAACCAGATCGGCGAAGTGGTGGCCAAGCGCCTGGGCTTCTACGACCAGGAAGGCATCGAGTTCGCGATCCAGCCCGGCGGGCCGAACATTGATGGTGTGGCCATCGTGGCCTCGGGCCGCTACGAGGTGGGCCAGGTTTCGTCCAGCCCCTCGGTGATGCTGGCGGTCTCGCAGGGCCTGCCGATCAAGTGCTTCGCCGTCGGCGCGCAGAAACATCCGTTCACCTTCTTCTCGCTGGCCAAGAATCCGGTGCGCAAGCCCGCGGACCTGGTCGGCAAGAAGGTCGGCATCCCCTCGACCGCGGCCATCCTGCTGCGCGCACTCCTGGCAAAGAACAAGATCGCCGAGAAGGACGTCACCGTCATGACCGTCGGTTCCGACATGGCGCCGCTGCTGACCGGCCAGGTCGACGTGGTCACGGGCTGGCTCACCAGCACGACGGCGCTCAAGGCACTGGGTCCGGACCGCGCCGACCTGACGCTGTGGGACGGCGGCGTGCAGCTCTATGCACTGCCCTACTACGCGACGACCAAGACGCTCGAGACGCAGCCGAAGGTCATCGATGCCTTCGTGCGTGCGACATCGCGCGGCTGGCAGCACGTGAAGGCCAACCGCGACCAGGCGGTCGACCTGCTGGTGAAGGAATATCCGAACCTCAAGCGCGAGGACGAGCGCGTCGCGGTCGACGTCATGCTCGAGTACGCCTTCGGCGGCCTCGCGCAGACGCAGGGCTGGGGCGCGATGGACCCCGCCGTCTGGCAGGCGCAGATCTCGATGTATTCGGACCTCGGCCAGTTCACCGCGCGCACGCCGAAGGTGGACGACGTCATCTGGCTCGACGCACTGAAGTCGACCGCCGCCTACCGCATGAAGGCCTGAGGCCATGGCTGCCGTACTGAACGCCGCGCCGGCGATCTCGTGCCGCGACATCGGCATGCGCTTCTTCACCGAGCGCCGCGATGTCACCGCGATCAAGAGCCTGGACCTCGACGTCGCGCAGGGCGAGTTCCTGACGCTGCTGGGCCCCTCGGGCTGCGGCAAGTCGACCTTCCTGCGCGTGGTGGCCGACCTGCTGGCGCCGAGCCGCGGGAAGATCGATGTGCTCTCCACCTCGCCGCAGGCCGCGCGCAAGAACCGCGACATCGGCTTCGTGTTCCAGGACGCGGCGCTGCTGCCGTGGCGCACGGCGCTGCAGAACGTCCAGTTGCCGCTGCAGGTGGGTGGCGGCGCCAGCCGCAAGGGCCGCCGTTCGCCGCAGGAACTGCTCGAACTGGTCGGCCTCAAGGACCGGGCGCACGCCTGGCCCCACGAGATGTCGGGCGGCCAGCGCCAGCGCGTGTCGATCGCGCGCGCGCTGGCCAGCGATCCGAAGATCCTGCTGATGGACGAGCCCTTCGGCGCGCTCGACGAGATCACGCGCGACCGGCTCAACGAGGAGATCCGCCGGGTCTGGAAAGACACCGGCGTGACCATCCTGTTCGTCACCCACAGCATCCACGAGGCGGCCTACCTCGGCCAGCGCGTGTTGATGCTCGCGGCCAACCCGGGCCGCGTCCGCGAGATCGTGCCGGTCGACCTGCCCGAGGACCGGACGCTCGAGATCCGCGAAACACCCGAATTCGTCCGGCTCACCGCCCACCTGCGGCGCGTGCTGGAAACCTGCTGAGACTGCCATGACCACCAGTTCCATCGATACGCCGGTGCCCGGCCTGGCAGTCATGCCGGCCGACTCCGAATACCTCGCCTGGGCGGCGGCACGCCGTCGCCGGTTGTGGCGCCGCCGCATCCTGCCGGCGCTCGGCATCGGCGGCCTGATCGTGTTGTGGTGGGCCGTCATCGTTCTCTTCGATGTCAAGCCCTTCATCGCACCGACGCCCTGGGCGGTCGTCGAGACGCTCTATGCCAAGCGCGCCGTTCTGCTGGACAACCTGATCCCCACGGCGCTCGAGGCGGCCGGCGGCTTCCTGATCGGCAACCTCGCGGCGATCGCGGTGGCCACGGTGTTTGTCCACAACAAGACGCTGCAGGACATCTTCTTTCCGGTCGTGCTGATGTTCAATGCCGTCCCGCTCGTGGCCAAGGCCCCCGTGCTGGTGCTCATCATGGGCAATGGCATGGAGCCGAAGATCACGATCGCGGCGCTGGTGTGCTTCTTCCCGACGCTCGTGAACATGGTGCGCGGCCTCGAATCGGTCAATCCGCAGGCCATGGAGCTGATGCGCGTGCTGTCGGCGAGCAAGATGGAGATCTTCTTCCGCCTGCGGTTGCTGAACGCCCTGCCCTATCTGTTCTCGGCCCTGCGCATCGCGGCATCGATGTGCGTGATCGGCGCGGTGGTCGGCGAATGGGTGGGTGCCACGGTCGGCATCGGCGCCATGATCCTCCAGGCCACCTTCAACTTCGACTCGCCCCTGCTGTACGCCGCGATCGTCATGAGCGCGAGCCTGTCCGGCCTGTTCTTCCTGCTGGTCACGCTGGCCGAGCGCTGGATCATCCGATGGCATCCGGAGAGCACGCACTGAACCTCGCACCTCGCAGTGCGACCCGGCGGCCAGCGCGCCGCCGCCCCTCGAAATTCAATCAGGAGAATCGTTATGAGCCGTATTGGCGACTGGATGCATGAGTCTGCGCACGACATTCGCGTGGCAGCCGAATCGGATGTGGTGGTGGTCGGTGGCGGGCCGGCCGGCCAGGCCGCGGCCCTCGCCGCTGCACGCAACGGTGCGAGCGTCACGCTGCTGGAGCGCTACAACCACCTCGGCGGCCTCGCCTCGGGCGGCATGGTGCTGGTGCTGGACGACATGTGGGACAGCCACCTGCAGGAAATCTCGGTGCGCGGCATCTGCCTCGAGATGATCGAGCGCATGGCCGCGACCGGCCTGGCCGAGTACCCGAAGCAGCACGAATGGGGCAGCCTGCCCGACGCGGTGCGGCGCTGGAAGCGCTGGGGCACCTTCGACTTCCACAGCAAGGAGAAGCCGCATCCGATCTGCTTCGCCGCGGCCTTCGATCCGGACGCCTTCAAGCGCGCCTCGCTCGAGATGGTGCAGCAGGCCGGGATCGAGCTGCGCCTGCATTCGTGGTTCTCGCGCACGCTGGTCGAAGACGGCCAGGTCAAGGGCGTGGTCTGCGAGACCAAGAGTGGTCGCGAGGCGATTCTCGGCAAGGTGGTCATCGACGCCACGGGCGACCTCGACGTCGCGGCCTCGGCGGGCGCTCCGCATACCAGCGGCGCCTACATCGTGACCACGGTGTTCCGCCTCGGCGGCGTCGACACCGACGAGGCCGAGCGCTTCGAGAACGAGGAGCCGCAGGCCTTCCAGGCCATCGACCGGGAGGTCAAGCACCTGCTGGGCGGCGCCTGGGAATACTGGTGGCTCAAGACCCCGCTGCCGGGCGTGGTCTGGTGCAACTGCCCGCACATGGCGGGGCTCGACGGCCTGAAGGTCGCCGACCTGACGCGCGCCGAGGTGCAGGGCCGCAACACGATCCACAAGGTGATCGAGTTCGTGCGCGACCGCCTCCCCGGCTTCCGCAACTGCTACATGATCGACATGGCGCCCCAGACCGGCATCCGCCAGACGCGCCTGCTCGAAGGCGAGTACGTGATGACCAAGGACGACGTGGCCCACCGCGTGCGTTTCGAAGACAGCGTGGCGCGCGGGCGCGACTACTGCTACCCCTACCGCACCCTGCTGCCCCGCAGCGTGGAGAACCTGCTGGTGGCCGGCCGCCACTACTCGGCGACCTCGGCGGCCCAGAAGGTCTCGCGCGAGATCCCGCCCTGCATGGCGATGGGCGAGGCCACTGGCGTCGCCGCGGCGCTGGCAGTGAACGCGGGCGTGTCGGTGCGCAACGTCGACATCGGCAAGCTGCAGCGCACGCTGCGCGCACAGGGCGCCGACCCCGGCGACCAGAAGGGCCCGAATGCCGACATCCCGGCCATCGCCCGTTCGTTCGCGGAGGCCGCATGAGCACGATCACCCAACACCTGCCGCTGCACGGCATCCGCGTGATCGACTTCACGCAAGTCATGATGGGCCCGGTCTGCACGCAGATGCTGGCCGACCACGGCGCCGACGTGATCAAGATCGAGCGCAAGGGCGCGGGCGACCTGAGCCGCTCGACCTTCGCGCCGGTCGCCGGCAACGACAACCCGATCTTCTGCAGCCTGAACCGGAACAAGCGCAGTGTCGAGATCGACTTGCGCGACCCGGCCCAGGTCGACCTGGTCAAGGCCCTGATCGCCGATGCCGACGTCGTCACCAACAACTTCCGCGCCGGTGTCATGGAGCGGCTGGGGCTGGGCTACGAGGATTGCCGGCGCATCAACCCGCGGATCGTGTACGCCGTGGGCACGGGCTTCGGCGAGACCGGCCCCTATGCGCACAAGGGCGGCCAGGACGTGCTCGCCCAGGCGCTGTCGGGTGTGATGGCGCGGCGCGCCGACGCCGCGGTGCCGATCTCGATCTACCCGACCGCGCTGGCCGACTACACGGCCGGCATGCACATGGTGCAGGGCATCCTGTTCGCGCTGCTGCAGCGCGAACGCAGCGGCGAAGGCCAGAAGATCGCGGTCTCGCTGTACGACTCGATGCTGTCGATGCAGATGCAGGAGGCCGCGATGATCATGATGGAGGACTCGGAGGTCAACTGGGCCGCGATGCCGCTGTCGGGCGTCTTCGATACGCAGGACGGGTCGCTGGTGCTGGTCGGCGCGTTCAAGGCGAATCCGCTGCGCGACATCTGCACTGCGCTGGAAATCGACGACCTCTCGCAGGACGAGCGCTTCGTCGACCTGGCCGCGCAGTTCAGGCACAAGGCCGAGCTGCATGCGATCTTCAGGGAGCGCTTCGCGAGCAACACGCGCGCCTATTGGCTGGCCCGGCTCGAGGCGCAGGACCTGCTCTCGGCGCCGGTGCGCGACATGCGCGAGGCCCTGGTCGATGCGCAGACCCTGCACAACGAAATGATCCTCGAAGGCGAGGCCTCGGCCAGCCGGCCGCTGAAGTTCATCGCCAGCCCGATCCAGATGTCCGGCGCCCGGACCGGCCTGCGGCGCGAGCCGCCGAAGCTCGGGCAACACACCGAAGAGGTGCTGGCCGAAGCGCGTGCCTTGATCGAAGAGGCCGGCGTATGAGCGTTCTCTTCGAAGTCGCGAACCACGTGGCGACGGTCACGATCGACCGCCCGGAGGTGCTCAACGCGGTCGACCTCGCCACCGAAGCCGAACTGGTGCGCATCTGGGACGACATCGAACGCAGCGACGACATCCGCGTCGTGGTGCTGACCGGTTCCGGCGAACGTTCGTTCTGCGCCGGCGCCGACCTCAAGAACACGTCCAACCTCAAGGGCGTCGACTACTGGGCGGCATCGCGCCCCGGCGGCTTCGGCGGGATCGCGCTGCGCGAGACGCTCAACGTGCCGGTGATCGCGAGAGTCAATGGCTTCGCGCTCGGCGGTGGCTTCGAGATGGTGCTGGGCTGCGACCTGGTGGTGGCCTGCGAGGACGCCAGCTTCGGCCTCCCCGAGCCGCTGGTCGGGCGCCTGCCGCTGGACGGCGGCATGTTGCTGCTGCAGCGCCAGATCCCGTACCGCCAGGCCATGGCCATGATGCTGACCGGGCAGCGGGTCAAGGCGCGGCGCGCGCTCGAGATGGGGTTGATCAACGAAGTCGTGGCGCGCCCCGAGCTCGACGGCGCCGTCGAGCGCTGGGTGCAGCAGATCCTGGCCTGTGCGCCGCTGTCGCTCAAGGCCCTCAAGCAGGTGGTGCGGCTCACGGGCACGATGTCGCCGGCCCAGGCCCACGGCATGCGCCTGCCGGCGCTGGTGACGGCGCTGCAGTCCGAGGACTCGGACGAAGGCGTGCTGGCGTTCCAGCAGAAGCGCAAGCCCCAGTGGCAGGGCCGCTAGGCCGGCCATCGCCGACGCGAACAACGGCCATGGCCCACGTCATCACCACGGCCTGCATCGACTGCAAGGATGGCGCCTGCGTGCTGTGCTGTCCCGTCGATTGCATCTACGAGGGCGCGCGTACTCTGTACATTCACCCGGATGAATGCATCGACTGCGGCGTTTGCGTGTCCGCCTGCCCCACGGAGGCGATCTACGAGGAGTTTCGGCTGCCGCCCGAACTACAGCACTACACGGCCATCAACCGCGAGTTCTTCGGCATCGAGATCAGCGCCCTGGGCTCACCGGGCGGCGCCGACGGACGGCGCCTGGCCTGCGACCATCCGCGCATCGCGCAGGAAGCACCGAGCACCCGGGCGGCGGGATGACGCCGGCTCCTTCGGGAGGGCTGGCTGATGCACGCCATCGTTCTGAAGTATTTCATCGAAGTGGCGAGCGCCGGCTCGGTCCGCAAGGCCTCCGAGCGGCTCTATGTGGCGGCGAGTGCCGTCAACCGGCAGATCCACAAGCTCGAGGACGAATTGGGCGTCGAGTTGTTCGATCGCCTGCCCAATGGCCTGCGCCTCAATGCCGCCGGCGAACGGCTGCTCAAGCACGCGCAGGAGACCCTGCACCAGTTCCAGGTGATGCGCACCGAGCTCGATGCGCTCAAGGGCGAACGCACGGGCCACGTCAAGGTCGCGGCAATGGACTCGTTCTTCGAGGAACTGCTGCCGTCGGCGGTCGAGGAGTTCCTGCAGATCTTCCCTGCGGTCACCTACACCATCACCTCGACCCAGCCGATGGAGATTCCCCAACTCGTGATGTCGGGCCAGGCCGACGTCGGACTCACCTTCGTGAGCCGGTTGCCCGGCGGCATCGAGGCGATCGCCACGGCCAGCCTGCCGATCGGCGTGGTCATGCCGCCGGGGCATCCGCTGTCGAAGCACGCGAGCGTGTCGCTGAAGGACTGCGCCAAATATCCGTTCCTGCGCTCGAGCTCGCACCCGGTGCTGAGCGCCTCGCTTTCAGCCGAATTCGCCGCCTTCTGGGACGACATGGAGCCCGCCGCGACCTGCAACTCGACCCCCCTGCTCAAGCGACTGATCATGGGCGGCAAGGGCATTTCCTGCTTCTCGAAGATCGCCTTCATCGAAGAGCTCCGGCATGGGGACCTGCTCTGGCGGCCCTTCGAACTGCCGGCGTTGAACAAGCTGCAGGTGGGCATCCTGGTGCCGACGCAGCGCGTCTTGCCGCATGTCACGCAGAACTTCGTCGGCCGCATGGCCCGGCGCCTCACGCAACTTGAAATCGCTGCCGCCGCGCTCTGAGCGTCAGCCGGGCAGCACGGCCTCTTCCGTCCCTTCATCCCAAGAGCGGAACCAGGCGAAGCCCCCGCACGCGGGGCCATTGGCTCGGCTGCAGACACTAATATCGGTGCCTCCCCGAATCCGCCGACCGCACTGCGCATGCATCTCCTTCTCGCCCTCCTCTGTCTTCTTTTCCCGATCGCCTCGCAGGCCGGGCAGCACGCTGAATCCTGCAGGGTCGTCGGCGTGGTCGACGGCGATACCGTTACCGCCCGCTGCGTTGGCCGCAAGGGCCGCGCCCCCCTCCACGTGCGCCTCCAGGGCATCGACGCGCCGGAGAGGCGCCAGGCCTTCGGCATGCGCGCGAAGCAGGCCTTGTCCGGCATGGTGTTCGGAAAATCGGCCCGGCTCGATTGCGTCGGCACCGACCGGTACGCGCGCAGCGTCTGCAAGGTGATGGTCGCGCCGGCATCGGCGCCCGACGGCCCCAAGACCCTCGACGCCGGCCTGGCGATGGTGACCGTCGGCATGGCATGGTGGTACCGGAGCTATGCGGGCGATCAATCGCCCGAGGAGCGGGGGCAGTACGAATTCGCCGAGTTCGAGGCGAAGGCCAGGCGCGCCGGACTGTGGCGAGATCCGCAGCCGGTGCCGCCGTGGTCGTGGCGGAAAGCGGAGCGCGGCGGATAGCAGGGTCAGCCGAACTTCACCAGGTTGTGGTTCGGCAGCGGGCCTCCAGGAAACTGCCCCAGGCGGGCGCCAAGGACCCGAGGTCCAGCCCGAAGAAGCCGAGCTCCTCGATCAGGGCGCCGGCAGCTTCGACCCGTTGACCGCCACCAGGACCAGGTCCGCGCGCGCAGCGTCCTCGCGGTTGCCGGCCCGGATCGACGAATAACCCACAATGACCGGAATCATCGACAAGCATTCATCGAATATCAGCCTCGGAATCTCGCCATGGAAACGCTGACCAAGCTCGAAATCGGCCCGTCCATGACACGAACTCCCTCGCCCGACCCGCGCGATCCCACCGCCATAGACCGTCGCCGCTGGCTCGCCGGCCTGGCGCTGATGCCGCTGGCATCGACCCTGCCGGCCGCTGCGCAACAGATCAACGGGGCCTGTCTGCCGGCAACCGACTGGAGCGCCTTCGCGGCGCGCCACCTCCAGGCCGATGGTCGCATCGTCGATCCCGACGCGCCAGAGCGGCATTCGACTTCCGAAGGCCAGTCCTACGGCCTGTTTTTCGCGCTGGTCCACAACGACCGCGCCGCCTTCGCCCGCATCCTCGAATGGACCGAGACGAACCTGGCCGCGGGCAACCTGGCCAAGCGCCTGCCGGCCTGGCAATGGGGCCGCCGGCCCGATGACAGCTGGGGCGTGCTCGACGACAACCCGGCCTCGGACGCGGACCTCTGGATCGCCTATTCGCTGCTGGAAGCCGGCCGGCTCTGGAACGAGCCGCGCTACCAGAGCCTGGGCCGCGCCGTCCTGACAGTGGCCGCGAGCGAAGAAGTCGCGACGCTCTCGGGGCTTGGCCGCATGCTGCTCCCCTGGCCCCGAGCGATCGCCAAGGGACCGGCCTGGCGCCTCAACCCGAGCTACCTCCCGCTGCAATTGCTGCGCCGCTTCCAGCAGCAGGACGGCAAGGGTCCTTGGGGCGAGATCGCCGACAACACGGTGCGCATGCTGGCCGAGGTCGCGCCGCACGGCTTCGCGCCCGATTGGTGCGCCTGGTCGACCACCGAGAAGTCCTTTGTCGCCGACCCCGAGAAAGGCGCGGTCGGCAGCTACGACGCGATCCGCGTCTACCTCTGGGCCGGCATGCTCAACGCCGCCGATCCGGCGCGCCAGCCGCTGCTCAATTCGCTCTTCGGACCGCGTCGGCTGCTGGAGCAACACAAGCCCATGGCGGAGTTCGTCGACGCGGAAACCGGCGCCACGCGCGGCACCGGTCCGGTCGGCTTTTCGGGCGCCCTGCTGCCCTACCTGAAGGCACAGGGCCCCACGCCTCAACTCGACGCCGAGCTTGCGCGGGTCCGCGCCCGCGTCGGCGGACCGGGGCAGCCGGCGTCCACGCCCCTACCCTACGACGAGCGCATGCTGCTTCTTTTCGGACAAGCCTGGCTCGATGGCCGCTTCGCGTTCAGCCGCACGGGGCAGCTGCAAACCCATTGGAGGCTGCTATGCCCTGCCACTCAACTCGCCTGAAAGTCGCCAGGTCACGCAATCCGCCGCCCTGCCCCAGGGCGGCGCACGCTCGAATCCGGCGATCCACGCGGGAACCTCTGCAGCCGGCAAGGGCTTGGCGATGCCATAGCCCTGGCCGAGCGTGCAGCCGAGCGCCAGCAGCGCATCGCCATGGGCCACCGACTCCACGCCCTCGGCGATGGTCTTGCGCCCGAAGGCGCGCGCCATCACGAGGATGCCGCGGATGATGCCCTCGTCCTCCGGGTCTTCGAGCATGCCGCGCACGAAGGACTGGTCGAGCTTGAGCGCGGCCACGGGCAGGCGCCGAAGGTAGGTGAGCGATGAATAGCCGGTGCCGAAGTCGTCCATCACCACCGGTACCCCCAGGGCCTTGCAGGCACCGATGAATTCGGCCACCGCCGCGAAGTCCTTGATCGCGGTGGTCTCGAGGATCTCGAGTTCCAGCACGCCTTCGTGCAGCGCCGGAAAGCGGCCCAGGTGGACGGAAAGCCGCTCGATGAAATCCGGCCGCAGCAGGTGGCGCGGACTGATGTTGACACTGACCGAGGTCTTGATGCCCGCGGCCAGCCATTCGGCCGCCTGCCGCACCGCCTCGCCGATGGCCCAGTCGCCGAGCTGCTCCACCAGTTCGTGATCCTCGATCATCGGCACGAAGGCGGAGGGCTGCAGCAACCCGCGCTCGGGATGCTGCCAGCGCACCAGCGCCTCGAAGCCGATCACCCGGCCGCAGCGCATGTCCACCTTGGGCTGGTAGGCCAGCAGGAACTCGTGGTTCGCCAGCCCGGTCTGGATGCGCTGTCGGATCTGCAGTTCCTGCTGTTCCTCGAGCGCATGGCCGGCGTCGAAGAAATGAACCTGGCTGCCGCCGGCCCGCTTGGCGAAGAACACCGCGTGCTGCGCATGCTGGAGCATCACTTCGGTCGGCTGCTCGCCACGGCGCATCAGCGACACGCCGACGCTGGTGCGCAGGCGCGCCGAGCGGTCCTGCAGCCGGAAGGGATGCGCCAGCCGCGCCAGGATCTGCTCGAGCAGCGCCTCGCAATCCGCAGCGTCGTTGACGAACAGCAGCAGCGCGAACTCGTCGCCACCGACCCGGGCGACGCTCGCAGCGTGCGGCACCGCGGCCTTGAGACGGCGGGCCACCTCGCGCAGCACGGCGTCGCCTCCTTGCGGGCCGAAGTTGTCGTTGACGTCTCGGAAGCGGTCGAGGTCGAGCAAGCAGACCGCCAGCAGGCGCTCGGGGTCGCCATCGCGCACCGGGGCCGGCGTCAGTTCGTCGGCCGAAGGCACTCGGTTGGGCAAGCGCGTCAGCGCGTCATGCCGCGACAGCAGATCGAGCCGCTCGCCGCGCACGCCGCGCGCGGTCAGCGTGAAGGACCACAGCGCGCAGCGGTCTTCCATCCGCTCGCCGCGCACATCGGCCAGGATGCTGTTCCCGTGACCGCCCCGCAACACGACCCGGCGGCCATCGACCGCGCCGCGCGCAGGCAACTGCACGGCCTGCGCCGCGGCCGGCGCCAGCACGTCGCTGAAGGGCATGTCCGCGAGGGCGCCCGACGGATAGTCGAGCAGCGTGTGCGCGTCGTCGTCGGCCCAGAGGATCAATCCATCGCAGATCTTGAGGTGGCCGACGAGGGTGCGAATGGGCATGGACGCTATTGTTCACTCAAAACGAACCGTCCCGCGTCCCTCCCGGACGTCGACAGTCAGTGTCGGTGCAACGGCGCGCCGCGAATCGTGTCGGCCGACTTCTTGATCTGGTGGACCATCCGGCGCTGCAGCGGCGACGCTTCCCGGTGGCTGAGGACATCGATCAGCCAGCCGCCGGCCACCAGGATCGCCAATGCGCCAAGGGTCAAGACCTCTGAGTCCATGCTGTTCTCCCGGAATCGTCGGAGCGCCACTTTGCACCACCAACGTGCGAACGGGAATCAGCCGAACGGCGTGTCTGCCTTGTGACTTTGTTCCTTGTTTTCCATCCTTCGGAGGGTTCCGATCAGGATTTGACACCGAGTCGTTGCAGGTCGATTTCCGCCAGCCGGCCCGGCACGGTGACCAGCCGGAGCGCCTCGGCCGGAGCGATCGGGCCGCCTTGCGCCAGGAAACGGATCTGGCAGCCGCCGATCTTGATTTCATCGCCGCTGCACAGGGCGGCATTTTCGACCCGCTGGCCGTTGACGCAGGTTCCGTTGTGGCTTTGAAGGTCGCGGATGTTCATCGCATCGCCCACGGCCTCGAACACGGCGTGGGAGCGGCTCACGAGCGGATTGTCCAGCACCAGGTCGCAGCTGTCGGCACGGCCGACCACGAAAGGCGTGCGGCTCATGTTGACCTGCTTCGCCGAGCCATTCTTCTGCAGCACGATCAGTCTCGTCATTGTTCCTTCCTCTCCTTTGTTGACGCCGAAAGCGCCAGCCGCCCTTCCGGTCTATGTCGCTTTGGGGGTGCCAAGCCTCCTTCGGAGAGATGGGCGAAAGCGCGGCGGCCGCGTAACTTCGAGATCATGCAACATCCCACGACGCTCGCTGCCAGATTCCTGCTGCCGTTCGCGGCGGTCGGCTTGCATCGCAGATCCCTGGCCCCCTGCCGGGGCGCACCGGCCCAGCCGCTGCTGGTGCTGCGCGGCGTGTCGCAGCAAGGCACGATCCGCTCGCAGGCGGCCCGGGTCATCGCGGTCACGGCAATGTACTTCGACGCCCAGGGACGCTAGATGCTATGAAGGACTCGCCCGGGGCAGTCCTTCATAGCATCTAGGCGCCCGCAGGACAGATTGCAGCAACTACAGGATCGAGTGATCGGTCGTGAAGAGACAGGAGTCCTGGTCGCCGGAGGAACCCGAGGCTGCCGTTCTCGCCTCGGGCAGGTCGGCCGAGGCGCTTTCGCCGATGCCGACCGGCGTCTTCGGCTTGCCGAAAGGGGCGAGGCCCTGGAGCACGCGAAGTGCCGAGGCGCCCTGGATAAGGGCCTCCGAGTAATCCGGCACGCCCTGGGTCGAACAGTCGATCGGCCGGAATCCCAGGCAGTCCTCGGATTCGGCCTGGACTGCCTCCATCAGGACCCAATGGAATTCATTGGGTTCCAGTTCAAGAACAGTCAGCGCTATATCGCGAAGTGCCACCGGGAAACCTTTCGATCAGTAATGTACTTATTGTTACCCGGGGTTAATTTGAATACCAAGGCACTATTGCACGCTGTTTTGAGGAAGGGGCCGCGAGACCGGCACTAAGTCGCAAACGGCCGGTCCCGCGGCCCTCTCGCCTCAACCGAGGCGCACCGGCACGAAGATCTTGTTGCCGTCGCGCTGGATCAGCAGGGCCACCGACTTGTCGGCCTTGGCCACCACCTCGCGAACCTGATCGATGCTCTTCGCCGGCGTGCCGTTGATGGCCAGCAGCACGTCGCCGGTCTGCACGCCGGCCATCGCCGCCGGGCCGCCGACGTCCGCGATCAGCAGGCCGCCGTCGACCTGTGCCTCACGCTGCTCCTGCGGCTGCAGGGGGCGCAGCGCGAGGCCGAGCTTGCCCTGGTTGGCACTGCCCTGCTCGTTCTTGGCCACGGCAGTGCCCTTCTCGGCCGCATCGCCGAGCTTGGCGGAAATCTCCTCGCGGGCACCCTGGCGCCAGATCTCGAGCGTGATCTTGCTGCCGGGCTTCTTCTGGCCGATCAGCGCCGGCAGATCGCCCGAGGCGACGACGGGTTCGCCATCGACCTTGCGGATGACGTCGCCGGACCGCAGGCCGGCCTGGTCGGCCGGTCCGCCCTTGTCGACGTTCGACACCAGTGCGCCCTCGGGCTTGTCGAGCTTGAACGAGTCGGCAAACGCCTGGTTCACTTCCTGCACGGCGACACCGAGGCGGGCATGCGAGGCCTTGCCGGTGGCGACGATCTGGTCCTTGACCTGCATCGCGACCTCGATCGGAATCGCGAAGGACACGCCCTGGTAGCCGCCGCTGCGGCTGTAGATCTGCGAGTTGATGCCGACCACTTGGCCGCGCGTGTTGAGCAGCGGGCCGCCCGAGTTGCCCGGGTTGATCGCGACGTCGGTCTGGATGAAGGGCACGTAGCCGTCGTCCGGCAGCGAACGGCCCTTGGCGCTGACGACGCCCGCGGTCACCGTGTTCTCGAAGCCGAAAGGCGAGCCGATCGCCAGCACCCATTCGCCGGCCTTCAGGTCCTTGGTGCTGCCCACCGACAGCACCGGCAGGTTCTTGGCCTCGATCTTGATCACGGCGACGTCGGTCTTCGGATCGGCGCCCAGCACCTTGGCGCTGAATTCGCGGCGGTCGGTCAGCTTGACCGTGACTTCCTTGGCGTCCTTCACCACGTGCGCGTTGGTCAGGATGATGCCGTCGGCGCTCAGGATGAAGCCCGAGCCCTGGCCGTGCACCGGGGTCTCGCGCTGCGGCTGCATGCCGCGCGGCCCGCCCTGGCCGCCGCCGAAGCGGCGGAAGAACTCGTACATCGGATCGTCCGGATCCATCTGGGGGCCGCCCTGCGCGTCGGCGGTCTTGGTGGTGCCCGTGACGCTGATGTTGACCACCGCCTGGCCGTCGCGGGCGGTGATGGTGGAGAAGTCGGGCATGGTCACCACGGGAGCGGTGGAACCGGCCACGGCAATGGCCTGCGCCGGCGGCGCGGCCACGGCACGGGCGCTGGTGTAGGCGCCGGCGCCGACGGCACCGATCACGCCGGCGGCGGCCAGCGAAAGCACGAGCGCGCGGGGCGAGGTCAAACCGGTTTTCATCAGGAATCCTTTCGAGTGTTGGAAGAGAGCACGAAAGGAATGTCGGGCCGGTTGCTTAGGCAGTGCTTAAAGCTCCCCCAAATCGCACTTGCACGCGCAGGCCGCCGAGGGGGGAGCGATCCAGGGCGACGGTGGCGCCGTGGAGATCGGCGATCGACTTGACGATCGCCAGGCCCAGGCCGCTGCCGGGGGCCTGGGCTTCGCCGGCGCGGTAGAAGCGATCGAGCACCCGCTCGCGCTCGCTCTCGGGCAATCCGGGTCCGCTGTCGTCCACGCTGAGTGCGACCTCGCCCGCGCCAGCCGCGATGGCGATGTCGACGCGACCACCGGGAGGCGTGTACTTGACCGCGTTGTCGATCAGGTTGCGCAACAGCGTGCGCAGCGCCTCGGGCTGGCCCTGCACAGTGGCCGGGTCGGCCCGCGCGATGCCGATATCGATGTCGCGCGACTGGGCCGCGGCCACGGTGTCGGAAATGGCCAGGCGCGCCACCTCGGGCAGGCTGACCGATTCCGGCCGCGCCCCGGCCGCCGCACTGGCCTCATGGCGCGCCAGGGCCAGCATCTGCTCGACCAGCCGGGTCGCCCGGTCGATGCCGGCTGCCAGCCGGGCCACGGCGAGCTCGCGCGTCGCATCGTCGGAAGCCCGCTGCAGGCCCTGCACCTGGAGCTTGAGCGCCGCCAGCGGCGAGCGCAGTTCATGCGCCGCATCGGCGACAAAGTGTTTCTGGGCCTCGAAGGCCTGCCGCAGCCGCACGAACAGCAGATTCAGTTCGTGCACCAGCGGGCGCACTTCCTCCGGCAGCTCGGACTCGCTGAGCGGCGACAGGTCGTCGGCCTGGCGGATCGCCACCTGCCGGCGCACCCGCGAGACCGGCGCCAGCGAGCGGCTCACCACCCACCACACCACCAGCATCAGGAGCGGCGCCGCCAGCACGATCGGCCCGACGGTGCGCAGTGCCAGGGTGCCCGCCATGCGGCGGCGCGCCGCCATGTCCTGCGCCACCTGGATCACCAGCGCCCCGGTCGCCAGCGAGAACACGCGGTAGGTGGTGCCGCGCGCCTGCACGTTCGAGAAGCCCAGCACCGCGCGCTGCGGCAGTGCCGCCTGGGCCGCCGACTCGAAGATCCGGATGCCGTCCAGGGTCCAGACCTGGACAATGAATTCGAAGTTCTCCTCGCCGCCGCCGAGGCCGCCGACCGTGGAACTGGGCGGCAGGCCGGCACGCAGCGACAGCGCCATCTGCTGCATGTGGTGGTCGAAAATGTCATCGGCCTCCTGCAGCACCGTGCGGTAGGCGACAAAGGCCTGGGTGCCGGCCGCCAGCACGATGGCCGCCAGCAGGAACCACAGCAGGCGCGCCCTGAGCGATTTCACGAGAGCCCCCACGCTCGGCACTGCGTGTCCTCGCTGCCCCCCGAGGGGGCGCGAGCTTGCTCGGGGCGGCCCGGCGCTGCGCGCTTGGACCCCCACGCTCGGCACTTCGTGTCCTCGCTGCCCCCCGAGGGGGCGCGAGCTTGCTCGGGGCGGCCCGGCGCTGCGCTCTTCATTCCTTGGGCACCATGTAGCCGACCCCGCGCACATTGCGGATCAGGTCGGCGCCGAGCTTCTTGCGCAGCCCGTGCACGTAGACCTCGACCGCATTGCTGCTGATCTCGTCCTTCCAGCTGTAGAGCTTCTCCTCGAGCTGGGCCCGCGACAGCACCATGCCGGGCCGGGCCAGCAGCGGCTCGAGCACCGCCCATTCGCGCGCCGACAGGATCACCGGCTGGCCAGCCACGGTGACTTCGCGGGTGGCCGGATTGACGCTCACCCCCATGTGCTCGTAGACCGGCTCGGCCCGACCCGAGGCCCGTCGCAGCAGCGCCCGGATGCGGGCCAGCAGTTCGTCGAGGTCGTAGGGCTTGAGCACGTAGTCGTCGGCGCCGGCATCGAGCCCCTCGATGCGCTGCGCCACCGAGTCGCGCGCGGTGGCGATCAGCACCGGCATGCGCTGCTTGCGGGCCCGCAGCGCGCGCAGCACGTCGAGCCCGTCGCGGCGCGGCACCCCGAGGTCGAGCAGCACCAGGTCGTACTGCTGCGTGCGCAGGGCGGTGTCGGCGGCATCGCCGTCCTTGACCCAGTCGACCGCGTACTGCTCCACGCGCAGCAGGTCGAGCACGGCCTCGCCGATCATCACGTCGTCTTCGAGCAGCAGCAGTCGCATGGTTCCGTCATCCGCAGTTGGACTGGTCCGGATGGTAGCGACTCACAAGAGCGCACGAACCTCGCGGGCGGCTTCGAACAGCAGCGGCAGCAGGTCGCGGCGCAGTGCCTCCTCCTGGTAGCGGCCGCCGGACAGCACCACGTTGAGCGCCGCCACGGTGCGTCCCTGCATGTCGCGCAGCGGCACGGCCAGCGCCTGCACGCCGAGCTCGTGCTCCTCGCTGGCGAAGCAGAAATCGTCCTTGCGGGCCTGCACGATCCGCTGGCGCAGCACCCGCGCCTGGGTGATGGTCTGGGGCGTGAGCCGCGACAGCCGCCGGGCCTTGAACCACTCGGTCAGCTGAGTCGGGCTCAGCGCCGCCAGCAGCACCCGGCCGGTCGACGTCGCGTGAGCCGGCAGCCGGGCCCCGAGATGCAGGCCGTAGGCCAGCACCCGCGTCGGCGCGCCGTAGCTGCCGCTGCGCGCGACGATCACCACCTCCTCGCCATCGAGCACCACGGCGGAAAACGATTCCTGGGTCTGGGCGGCAAGCCGGTTCAGGGTCGGCTGCAGCGCCCGCGGCAGCCGCGACGAAGCCAGGTAGCTGCCCGAGAAGCGCAGCACCTTGGGCGACATCCAGAAGTAGCTGCCGTCGGTTTCGAGGTAGCCCAGGTGCGCCAGGGTCAGCAGGTGGCGCCGGGCCGCGGCGCGCGTCAGGCCGGCGCGCTCGGCGGCCAGGGTGGCGTTGAGCCGCTGGCGCTCGGTGTCGAAGCTCTCGAGCACGGCCATGCCCTTGGCGATGCCCTCGATGAAGTCTGGTTTGGCGATGGTCATGGTCGAAACTGTTTGCGCGATCATCGCGCAACTGCTTGCATGATCGCACACAGCGTGCCATTCGGCTGCCCCAAAACGGCACAGGCGCCCTACGCTTGCGCAAACTCCAGGAGACTCGCATGCGAACACAAGTTGCCATCATCGGCGCAGGCCCCGCCGGCCTATTGCTCGGCCAGCTGCTGCACAAGGCCGGCATCGACAACGTCATCGTCGAGCGCCAGACCGGCGACTACGTACTGGGCCGCATCCGTGCCGGCGTGCTCGAGCAGATCACGATGGACCTGCTGGCCCGTGCCGGTGTCGACGCCCGCGCCAAGGCCGAGGGCCTGCCGCACGGAGGCATCGAGCTGCTGTTCAAGGGCGCCCGGCACCGGATCGACATGCATGGCCTGACCGACGGCAAGCAGGTCACGGTCTATGGCCAGACCGAGGTCACCCGCGACCTGATGGAGGCCCGCGAAGCCGAAGGCCTCGTCACGATCTACGGCGCCGCGTCGGTCAGCCTGCACGACTTCGACACCGCCTCGCCGCGCGTGCGCTACCAGAAGGACGGCGCCACGCACGAGATCGAATGCGACTTCATCGCCGGCTGCGACGGCTACCACGGCGTCAGCCGCGCCAGCGTGCCGGCCGATGCGCTGCACACCTACGAGAAGATCTATCCCTTCGGCTGGCTCGGCGTACTGGCCGACGTGCCGCCGTTGTCGCACGAGCTGATCTACGCCAACACCTCGCGCGGCTTTGCGCTGTGCAGCATGCGCAGCGCAAAGCGCAGCCGCTATTACGTGCAGGTGCCGACCGAGGAGAAGGTCGAGAACTGGAGCGACGAGGCGTTCTGGAACGAGCTGCGCCTGCGCCTCGACCCCGAGGCGCGCGAACACCTCGTGACCGGGCCTTCGCTGGAGAAGAGCATCGCACCGCTGCGCAGCTTCGTGGCCGAGCCGATGCGCTTCGGCAGCCTGTTCCTGGCCGGCGACGCGGCCCACATCGTGCCGCCGACCGGCGCCAAGGGTTTGAACCTGGCGACCGCCGACGTCGGCTACCTGTCGCGCGCGCTGGAGATCTTCTACACCGAGAAGTCGGCCTCGGCGCTCGACCGCTACTCCGACCTCTGCCTGCGCCGGGTCTGGAAGGCCGAGCGCTTTTCGTGGTGGTTCACTTCGCTGATGCACCGCTTCCCGGACAGCGGCGATTTCGGCCAGAAGATCCAGGAAGCCGAGCTCGACTACCTGGTGCACTCGCATGCCGCCTCGACCTCGCTGGCCGAGAACTATGTCGGCCTGCCGATGGAGAGTTTCTAGACCTTGCGGGACAGACCAAGAAACCGCGCAGCGGTTTTTTGCTCTGTCCTCAACTGACTAGGTCGCGGGACAGACCAAGAAACTGCGAAGCAGTTTTTGCTCTGTCCCCAACTGACTAGACCGGCGGCGCCTGCATCAACCGCCAGACCCGGTCCGGCGTCAACGGCATGTCCAGGTGCGGCGCGCGCCCGGCCAGGCCGTTGCGCGCCAGCGCATCGGCGACCGCGTTCACCACCGCCGGCGTGGCCCCGATGGTGCCAAGCTCGCCGACGCCCTTGACGCCCAGCGGGTTGTTCTTGCAGGGCGTCGACTCGTCCATCTCCATGCGGAACATGGTGGCGACGATGTCGGCGCGCGGCGCCGCGTAGTCCATCAGGCTGCCGGTCAGCGGCTGGCCGGTCTCGCGGTCGTACACCACGCGCTCGCACAGCGCCTGGCCGATGCCCTGCACCGCCCCCCCCTCGAGCTGGCCGCGGACGATCAGCGGGTTGACCACCCGGCCGACGTCGTTCACCGAGGCATAGGTCAGCACGCTGACCTCGCCGGTCGGCGGATCGATCTCGACCTCGGTGATATGGCAGCCGTTCGGCCAGGTGGGCCCCGACACCGTGCTGGTCGAGTCGACGAAGATCTGCTGTTCGGCCTGCTTGCCGGCCAGCGTGAACAGGTCGAGCTTCAAATCGGTGCCCGCGACCTTGAAGACGCCGGCGGCGTATTCGATGTCGGCGGCGGCCACTTCGAGTTCCTTGGCCGCGAGTTCGCGGGCCTTCTCGAGGGTGCGCTCGGCCCCCACCCGGACCGCCGAGCCGCCGGTGAACAGCGAGCGCGAACCGGCGCTGCCGAAGCCGTCGCCGCGGTCGGTGTCGCCGAGCACGATATGCACCTGCTCGATCGGCACGCCGAAGGCATCGACCACCAGTTGCGCCAGGGTGGTCGCGATGCCCTGCCCCATCGCGTTGACGGCCGAGAAGACCTCGATCACGCCATCGGCGCGCACCGCCACGGTCACGCGCTCCTCGAACACGTTGCCACCGGTCCACTCGAGGAAGGTGGCGATGCCGAGGCCGCGCATCCGGCCCCGGCGCTTCGATTCGGCCGCGCGGGCGTCGAAGCCTTGCCAGTCGGCCAGTGCCAGCGCCTGGTCCATGACCGACTCGAAGCTGCCGGTGTCGTAGACCTGCTGCATCGGGTTCTTGAACGGCATCTGGGCCGGGCTGATGAAGTTGCGCCGGCGCAACGCGATCCGGTCGATGCCGGTCTGGCGCGCCGCCTCGTCCATCAGCCGCTCGATCGTGTAGATGGCCTCGGGCCGGCCGGCGCCGCGGTAGGCACCGGTCGGGGCAGTGTTGGTCAGCACCGCCTTGAAATGGAAATCGATGGTCTGGATGTCGTAGACGCTGGTCTGCACCCAGGGGCCGATCAGCAGCTGGATCGCGACCCCGGTGGCGGTCGCGTAGGCGCCGACATTGGCGTGCGTCTTGATGCGCAGGCCGAGGATCTTGCCCTGGGCGTCGAGCGCGAGTTCGGCGTTCGCCTCGATGTCGCGGCCATGGGAGGTCGAGAGGAATTCCTCGCTGCGGTCGGCCACCCATTTCACCGGGCGCCCGAGCGCTCGGGCGGCGTAGGCGACCGCGATGTCCTCCGGATAGGCGCCGGTCTTCATGCCGAAGCCGCCGCCCACGTCGCCCACCACCACCCGCACTTTTTCCTTCGCGAGGCCGATCGCGTCGCACACGGAATCGCGTACGCCCGAAGGCATCTGCGTGCTCATCCGGATCGTGATCCGGTCCGTTGCCGCGTCGAATTCGGCCAGCACGGTGCGCGGCTCGATCGTGAGCGCGACCACCCGCTGGTTGACGACGTCGAGGGCGACCACGTGGCTGGCCTTGGCGAAGGCGGCTGCGGTCGCCTCGGCGCTGCCGTGGCGCATCTCGGCCGCGATGTTGCCGTTGCCCTCGTCGCAGATCAGTGGCGCGCCTTCGGCGGTCGCGCTCTCGAGGTCGACCACCATCGGCAGTTCTTCGTAGTCGACCATGACCGCCTCGGCCGCATCGCGGGCCTGCGCTGCCGTCTCGGCGACCACGATGGCGACCGGCTCGCCGACAAAACGCACGCGCTCCAGCGCCAGCACGCGGCGCGCGGGGGTCGCGCAGTCGCCGCCGTCGGCACGCTTGAAGGGGGCCCCGGGCATCGGCTTGACGCCGGCTCGATCGAGGTCGGCCCCGGTGAAGATGCCGAGCACGCCGGGCATCCCCAGGGCCGCCGACGTGTCGACCGAGGCCAGCCGTGCGTGCGGATACGGGGAACGCACGAAGCAGAGCCAGCTCTGGCCAGGCGGCGTGACGTCGTCGGTGTAGCGGCCGTCACCGGCCAGCAGTTTCTCGTCTTCCAGCCGCCTGACGGCCTGGCCGCTTCCGAAGCGCAGGGGGTTCGTTTCTGTGGTCACCGTGGTCCTTTGGCTCTTGTCCGGGTCATTTTTCGCTGGCGCAGGAACGACTATAGGGTTTTAGCGATCATTCGGCTTGTCGCATAACGACTCTGCCCGAAGCCGTGTATACCTCCGACCATGCAACTGCCCTGGCTCGATCCCGGTGACCCCCTGCCCGAAGCCGCGTCGGCCTGGGGCGACTCCGATCCCGTGCCCGGCCTGCTGGCGGCCGGCGGAAGGCTCGACGTCGCCAGCCTGCTGCAGGCCTACGGCAACGGCATCTTTCCGTGGTTCAGCGAGGGCCAGCCGATCCTCTGGTGGAGCCCCGATCCGCGCATGGTCCTCCGGACAGCCGATTTCACGCTGCACCGATCGCTGCGCAAGACCCTGGCCGCGTTCCGCGCCTCCCCGGCCTGCGAGATCCGCATCGACCACGGCTTCGCCGCCGTGATCTCGGCCTGCTCGCAGGCGCCGCGCGTCGGCCAGTCCGGCACCTGGATCCTGCCCGAGATGGTGGCCGCCTACCGCGCACTGCACCGCGCCGGCCATGCCCACAGCGTCGAGACCTGGATCGACGGCGAACTCGCGGGCGGCCTCTATTGCGTCGCCATCGGCCGCGCGGTGTTCGGCGAATCGATGTTCACGCGCCGCCCCGATGCCTCCAAGATCGCGCTGGCGGCGCTGGTCGCGTTCTGCCGCCGCCATGGCATCGCGATGATCGACTGCCAGCAGAAGACCAGCCATCTCGCCAGCCTCGGCGCCCGCGAAATGCCGCGGGCGCGCTTCGTGTCGCACGTCGCCCACGCAAGGCGGGAGAGCGGTCCTCAATGGCGCTTCGAGCCCGTATACTGGAGCGAACTCCTGCCTGCGCGAAGCTCCACCCCGACGTGACGCACCTCAAGGATCTCCCGCTCCACACGCTGCAGTTCTACGCTACGGCCCCCTATCCGTGCAGCTACCTGCCGGACCGTCAGGCACGCTCGCAAGTCGCGACGCCGAGCCACCTGATCCACAACGACGCCTATTCGGACCTGGTCCTGAGCGGCTTCCGGCGCAGCGGCATGTTCACCTACCGGCCCTATTGCGACGGCTGCACCGCCTGCGTGCCGCTGCGCGTACTGGCCAACGAATTCAAGCCCAACCGGAGTCAGCGCCGTGCCCTGAGTCGCCATGGCAACCTGCAGGCGCGGGTGCTCAAGCTGTGCTTCGTGCCCGAGCACTACCAGCTCTACCTGCGCTACCAGAACGGCCGCCACGCGGGTGGCGGCATGGACCACGACAGCATCGACCAGTACACGCAGTTCCTGCTGCAGAGCCGGGTCAATTCGCGGCTGGTGGAGTTCCGCGAGACACTCGCCGACGGCAGCGCCGGTGCGCTCAAGATGGTCTCGATCCTCGATGTGCTGAACGACGGGCTGTCGGCGGTCTACACCTTCTATGAACCCGAGCCGGGTGCCGGCTATGGCAACTACAGCGTGCTGTGGCAGATCGAGCAGGCGCGCAAGCTCGCGCTGCCCCACGTCTACCTCGGCTACTGGATCGAAGGCAGTTCCAAGATGAACTACAAGGCCCGCTACGCACCCCATGAAGTGCTGATCGACGGCCGCTGGCAGCCGCCAACCCATTTCACCAAGTAAAATGGCGACCGGTCTCCCACCGTGTTGCACATGAGAAAACCACAATCAGACGTTCCCGCCACGCCCGTGATCCAGGTCATCGAGCGAATGTTCGCGCTCATCGACGTGCTGGCGTCACGTGAAGAAGCGATCTCCCTCAAGGAAATCAGCGAGAAGACGGGCTTGCATCCGTCCACCACGCACCGGATCCTCAACGACCTGGCGGTGGGCCGATTCGTCGACCGCCCCGAGGCCGGCAGCTACCGCCTGGGCATGCGCCTGCTCGAATTGGGCAATCTGGTCAAGGGCCGGCTCAACGTCCGCGATGCGGCCCTGACTCCGATGCGCGAGTTGCACAAGCTCACCCAGCAGCCGGTGAACCTCAGCATGCGGCAGGGCGACGAGATCGTCTACATCGAGCGCGCCTACAGCGAACGTTCCGGGATGCAGGTGGTCCGGGCCATCGGCGGGCGCGCCCCACTGCACCTGACCTCCACCGGCAAGCTGTTCCTCGCCGCCGACGAACCGCAGCGCATTCGAAGCTACGCCACGCGCACCGGCCTGGCCGGCCACACGCGCAACAGCATCACGCAACTGCCCGCACTGGAGCGGGAGCTGTCCAAGGCGCGCCAGTACGGCATCGCCCGCGACAATGAGGAACTCGAGCTCGGCGTGCGCTGCATGGCCGCCGGCATCTACGACGACCAGGGCAAGCTGGTCGCGGGTCTGTCGATCTCGGCGCCGGCCGACCGGCTCGACGAGGGCTGGCTGCCGAAGCTGCAAGCCACCGCCAACGAGATCTCGGGCGCGCTGGGATACAAGGCCGACCAGCCCGCCGCCGCCTAAGACTTCAGCCCACCAACCGGAAATTGACGTCACGCCCCAAGGCGGCCTGCGGCCCCCTCGRGGGGCAGCGACCCACACGAAGTGGGGGAGCGTGGGGGCCAGGCCGGCGCCGGGCCGCCCCAAGGCGGCCTGCGGCYCCCTCGGGGGGCAGCGACCYACACGAAGTGGGGGAGCGTGGGGGCCAGCTCAGCTGGCTGCGTGGGCGTACACCTGCTGCACGCCGCCACCCGGATTGGCCATGTGGGTCGCCTCGACCCAGCGGCGCACGCGCTCGGCGTCGCCGATGCGGCTGAACTTGCCGGCGGAATCGAGGAACACCATGATCAGCTTGCGGCCGGCGATCTTGGCCTGCATGACGAGGCACTGGCCGGCCTCCGAGATGTAACCGGTCTTCTGCACCCCGATGTCCCAATCCGGGCTCTTCACGAGGCGGTTCGTCGTGTTGAACTGCAGCGTGCGGTTTCCAACTTCCACCTGGTACTCGGGCGAGGTCGACAGCTGGCGCACGGTGGCGTCGGCGTAGGCGGCATTGACCAGCAGGGCCAGGTCCTGGGCGCTCGACTGGTTGCGGCTCGACAGGCCGGTCGGCTCGACGTAGCGGGTGTCCTTCATGCCGAGCATCTTGGCCTTGGCATTCATCACGCTGACAAAAGTGGCCAGTCCCCCGGGGTAGGTGCGACCGAGCGCATGGGCCGCACGGTTTTCGCTCGACATCAGCGCCAGATGCAGCAGCTCGCCCCGCGGCAGCGTCGCGCCGACATAAAGCCGCGAGCGGCTGAATTTCTCGGTATCAATGTCATCCTGGGTGATGGTGATCAGTTCGTCGGAGGGCAGCTTGGCCTCGCTGATCAGCAGCCCGGTCATGAGCTTGGTCAGCGACGCGATCGGCAACACCGCATGGTCGTTCTTGCTGAACAGCACTTCCTGGGTGTCCTGGTCGATCACGAGCGCCACGCTGGACTTCAGGTCGAGCGCATCCTCGGTGCTGTGCAGCCCGGCCATCTGGCCGAAGGATTGCCGCGCGGGTGCGGCATCCGCCACACGAACGACCGAGCGCCGCTGCACGGCCACCACCGTCTTGCCGTTCTTCTGGCGAATCGACGCCACCACATTGCGTCCACCAGTTACAACTTTGTCGGCTTTGTCAACTTTTTCGACCTGCTTGGAGGCCGTGCGCTTCGAAGCCGTCGCCGCAGAGGCCTTCGGGCTGGAGTCTGAACTCACCGAAGCCTTCTTGGTGCCTGCCCCCTTCTTCGAAGCCGCGGCAGCATGCGCGCCGGGCAACAAAAACGCCGTGGCGCAAAGAACCACGGCGGCCAGGCGAAGGGCGGGAAGGAACCGCTGGCTGGAAACTCGGTAGGAACGGGCTTCAGACATTAAAAACTCTCCAGCGGCGAAAAAGGTGTCCGCAGTGTATCGAAATCGAAAAAGACACGCAATATCAGTTACTTGCACCCTCTTCTTCAAATCGAATACAAGGAGCACGGAAAACCTAACCTTGTGCAGCTACTCTCTCAGCTTGGCTCTGCAACTTGTTGAGAGCACTTAAGTACGCTTTTGCCGACGCGACCACGATGTCGGGATCGGCACCGACCCCGTTCACCACGCGGCCGGCATTCTGCAAGCGCACCGTCACTTCCCCCTGGCTCTCCGTCGATCCGCTGATCGCATTGACCGAGTAGAGCACCATCTCGGCCCCGCTCTTGACCTGGGCCTCGATCGCCTTCAGGGACGCATCCACCGGCCCGTTGCCCTCGGATTCGCCCGTGACCTCCTTGCCCTGCACGGTGAAGACAATGCGGGCATGCGGCCGCTCACCGGTTTCACTATGTTGCGACAAGGATACAAAGCTGAACCGTTCACCAACGTGCGAGAGCTCTCCTTCGCTGACCAGCGCGAGGATGTCTTCATCAAATATTTCGCTTTTTCTGTCGGCCAGCTCCTTGAAGCGCGCGAAAGCGGCATTGATGTCGGCCTCGCTCTCCATCGTCACGCCCAGGTCCTGCAGGCGCTGCTTGAAGGCGTTGCGGCCGCTGAGCTTGCCGAGCACGATCTTGTTGGCGCTCCAGCCCACGTCCTCGGCCCGCATGATCTCGTAGGTGTCGCGCGCCTTGAGCACGCCGTCCTGGTGGATGCCGGACGCGTGGGCGAAGGCATTGGCGCCGACCACCGCCTTGTTGGGCTGCACCACGAAGCCGGTGGTCTGGCTCACCATGCGGCTGGCGGCCACGATATGGCGGGTGTCGATGCCCATCTCGAGGCCGAAATAGTCCTTGCGGGTCTTCACCGCCATCACGATCTCTTCGAGCGAGCAGTTGCCGGCGCGCTCGCCCAGGCCGTTGATGGTGCACTCGACCTGCCGGGCGCCGCCGATCTTCACGCCGGCCAGCGAATTGGCGACCGCCATGCCCAGATCGTTGTGGCAATGCACCGACCAGATCGCCTTGTCGCTGTTCGGGATCCGTTCACGCAGGGTCTTGATGAAGTTGCCGTAGAGCTCGGGAACCGCATAGCCCACGGTGTCCGGCACGTTGATCGTGGTGGCGCCCTCGTGAATCACGGCCTCGAGCACCCGGCACAGGTAGTCGGGATCGCTGCGGTAGCCGTCCTCGGGGCTGAACTCGACGTCGGCCACCAGGTTGCGCGCGAAGCGCACCGCCAGCCGCGCCTGTTCGAACACCTCGTCGGGCGTCATGCGCAGCTTCTTCTCCATGTGCAGCGGCGAGGTCGCGATGAAGGTGTGGATGCGCGCGTTGGCCGCCCCCTTGAGCGCCTCGGCCGCGCGCGAGATGTCGCGGTCGTTGGCGCGCGACAGGCCGCACACGGTCGACTCCTTGATCGCGCTGGCGATCGCACTCACGGCATCGAAGTCGCCGTTCGAGCTGGCCGGGAAGCCAGCCTCGATGACGTCCACCCGCAGCCGCTCGAGCTGGCGTGCGATGCGCAGCTTCTCGTCCTTGGTCATGGAGGCGCCGGGCGACTGCTCGCCGTCGCGCAGGGTGGTGTCGAAAATGATCAGTTTGTCAGCCATCGGAGATCTCCTTGTCGAGGATGCGCCCGACGGGGCGCGCCCGTCTGCCGCCTCAGGCGGCTGCAACCACGGATTGTGCGCTGCGCGCGCCCCGTGCCCGCGCCCGGGTCAACCCCGAAACGATGGCCTTGAGCGAGGCGGAAATGATATTGGCGTCGATGCCAACCCCGAACAGCGTCATCGATTCGTCGACGCGCAGCTCGAGGTAGGCCACCGCCTGCGCATCGGCGCCGGCGCCGATCGCATGCTGGTGGTAGTCGATCACGCGGATCGCATGTCCGGTGGCGCCGGCCAGGGCATGGATGAAGGCGTCGATCGGCCCGTTGCCGCGGCCTTCGATGCGGCGAATGTCGCCCTGCCACGGCAGGTTTGCGGTCAGCAGCACCGTGGCGGCCGCGCCCTCCCCCTGCTCCTCGAGCACCTGGTGATGCGGGCCGTTGTCCTCGCGGACGCCGTATTCGCGCTCGAACAGCGCATAGAGATCGGCCGCGGTGAGCTCCTTGCCCGCGACGTCCATCACGCGCTGCACGGCCTGGCTGAATTCCATCTGCAGCCGGCGCGGCAGTTCGAGCCCGAATTCGCTTTCGAGCAGGTAGGCGATGCCGCCCTTGCCCGACTGGCTGTTGACGCGGATCACCGCTTCGTAGCTGCGGCCAACATCCTTCGGATCGATCGGCAGGTAAGGCATGTCCCAGATGTCGCCGTCCTTGCGGGCGCTGAAGGCCTTCCTGATCGCATCCTGGTGCGAGCCCGAGAACGAGGTGTAGACCAGGTCGCCGACATAGGGGTGGCGCGGATGGACCGGCAACTGGTTGCAGTGCTCGACCGTGGCCCGGATCTCGTCGATGTTCGAGAAGTCGAGCTCGGGCGACACCCCCTGCGTGTACAGGTTGAGCGCGACGTTCACGAGGTCAAGGTTGCCGGTGCGCTCGCCGTTGCCGAACAGACAGCCCTCGATGCGGTCGGCCCCGGCCATCAAGGCGAATTCGCCGGCCGCGGTGCCGGTGCCGCGGTCGTTGTGCGGGTGCACCGACAGCACGATCGAATCGCGGCGCGCGAGGTGGCGGTGCATCCACTCGACCATGTCGGCGAAGATGTTCGGCGTCGAATGCTCGACCGTCGACGGCAGGTTGACGATGCACTTGCGCTCGGACGTCGGCGCCCACACTTCGGTGACCGAATCCACCACGCGCTTGGAGAACGCGAGGTCGGTGCCCGAGAACATCTCGGGCGAATACTGGAAGGTCCATTGGGTGGCTGGCTGCTTCGCGGCACAGTCGTTGAACATGCGCGCATGCGTGGTCGCGAGTTCGACGATCTGGTCCTCGTCCATGCCGAGCACAACGCGCCGCATGATTGGCGCCACGGCGTTGTACAGATGGACGATGGCGCGCGGCGCGCCTTGCAAGGCATCGAAGGTGCGCTCGATAAGGTGGTCGCGGGCTTGCGTCAGGACCTGGATCGTCACGTCGTCGGGAATGCGGTCTTCCTCGATCAGCTTGCGCACGAAGTCGAACTCCACCTGGGAGGCCGAGGGGAAGCCGACCTCGATCTCCTTGAAGCCGATCGCCACCAGCGTCTCGAACATCTTCATCTTGCGAGCGATGTCCATCGGCTCCACCAGCGCCTGGTTGCCATCGCGCAGGTCGGTCGACAGCCAGATCGGCGCGCGAGTCAGCACGGCGTCGGGCCAGGTGCGGTTCTTCAAGGCGATCGGGGCGAAGGCGCGGTACTTGCGGTCGGGTTGCTTCAACATCTTGGATTTCTCGCTGTGGTTGGGAGTCCACCAGCAACCCCAAACAAAACGGCCCGTTGCTGGTGCGAACGGGCCGTGGTGAGGGATTTGCGCGCGCGCTCTACCGTCTCCGCCCGAAGGGGATCAGTAGTAGGGCCAGCGAAATCTTGTTCATGGAGAAAGGAATATAGCACACCCCCAGGTTGGCTCACTGCGTGTAGCCGCCCACCCCCTTGCAGGGGGCGCAGGCAGCGGCCCGGCGAAGCCGGTTCCGCGCCTGCCCACCAACAGGCGTGCTGCGCTGCGCGCAGCCGCCAAAGGCCGAAGCAGCGGCGACGTTTGTCGTGGCCGGCGCAGCCAGGCCCGTTCGTGAAACACCGCGGAACCGGCTTCGCCGGGCCGCCGGTGTTGCCCCCGGTAGGGGGTGGGCGGGCTACACGCAGTGAGCCCAACCTGGGGGCGAGCTAGTTATGCAGTCCGCGTTCGTCGGGCTCGTCAGTCGAGATGCTGATCACGCTGACCTGCTGGCCCTTGGCCTTGCGCCAGGCATAGACCACGTAGCCGCTCAATCCGTAGGCGACGAAGACACCGAACAGCACGGTCGGCGGATGGATGTTGATCACCGCGATGCCGAGCGCGATCAGCACGATGACCGCGAAGGGAACGCTCTTCTTCATCTGGACGTCCTTGAAGCTGTAGAACGGCGCATTGGTCACCATCGAGAGCCCGGCATACAGCGTGAAGCCGAAGGTGATCCAGGTGATCTGGTTCCACGAGAGGTACAGCACCTCGCCGCCGCGCTTGCCCCATTCGGTCATCAGCCAGATGAAGCCGGCCACCAGCGCCGCAGCGGCCGGCGACGGCAGGCCCTGGAACCAGCGCTTGTCGACCACCCCGGTGTTGACGTTGAAGCGCGCCAGGCGCAGCGCCGCGCAGGCGCAGTAGACGAAGGCCGCGATCCAGCCCCAGCGGCCCAGGCCCTTGAGCGACCATTCGTAGGCGATCAGCGCCGGCGCGGCGCCGAAGGACACCATGTCGGACAGCGAATCCATCTGCTCGCCGAAGGCACTCTGCGTATTGGTCATGCGGGCCACGCGGCCGTCGAGGCTGTCGAGGATCATCGCGGCGAAGACGCCGAGCGCTGCCAGGTCGAAGCGCGCATTCATCGCCATCACGACCGAATAGAAGCCGCCGAACAGCGCCGCCAGCGTGAACAGGTTCGGCAGGATGTAGATGCCCTTGCGGCGCTTGCGGATGGGTGCATCGTCGGGCAGCGTGTCGTCATGCATGGGGTCGGCCTCCAGCACGGAAGGGACTCGGGTACGGGGCAGGACGGACGAAAAAAGACATCGGTGGCAGTGTAGTTCAGGCGCTATGCGCAGCTCCATGAAAAAGGGCCACCGCGTGGTGGCCCTTGTCGCGTCGGAACGATCCGGATCAGTTGCGGGTCTGGTCGACCAGCTTGTTCTTCTTGATCCACGGCATCATCGCCCGCAGCTTCTCGCCCACCACTTCGATCTGGTGCTCGGCGTTGAGGCGGCGGCGGCTGATCAGCGTGGGCGCGCCGGCAGCGTTCTCGAGCACGAAGCTCTTGGCGTATTCGCCGGTCTGGATGTCCTTCAGTACTTGCTTCATGACCTTCTTGGTCTCGTCCGTGACGATGCGCGGGCCGGTCACGTACTCGCCGTACTCGGCGTTGTTCGAGATCGAGTAGTTCATGTTGGCGATGCCGCCTTCATAGATCAGGTCGACGATCAGCTTGAGCTCGTGCAGGCATTCGAAGTACGCCATTTCGGGCGCATAGCCGGCTTCCACCAGCGTCTCGAAACCGGCCTTGATCAGCTCGACGGTACCGCCGCAAAGCACGGCCTGTTCGCCGAACAGGTCGGTCTCGGTTTCTTCGCGGAAGTTGGTCTCGATGATGCCGGCCTTGCCGCCGCCGTTGGCGGTGGCGTAGGACAGCGCCAGGTCGCGCGCCTTGCCGCTCTTGTCGGCATGCACGGCGATCAGGTGCGGCACGCCGCCGCCTTGGGCGTACGTGCTGCGCACCGTGTGGCCGGGCGCCTTCGGGGCCACCATCCAGACATCGAGGTCGGCGCGCGGCTGCACGAAACCGTAGTGCACGTTGAAGCCGTGCGCGAAGACCAGCGACGCGCCTTCCTTGATGTTCGGCGCGACGTCGTTCTTGTAGACGCTGGCGATCTGCTCGTCGGGCAGCAGGATCATGACCACGTCGGCGGACTTCACGGCGTCGGCCACTTCGGCGACCTTGAGGCCGGCCTTCTCGACCTTGGGCCAGGAAGCGCCGCCCTTGCGCAGGCCGACGACGACCTTGACGCCGCTGTCGTTGAGGTTCTGCGCGTGCGCATGGCCCTGGCTGCCGTAGCCGATGATCGCGACGGTCTTGCCCTTGATCAGGCTGAGGTCCGCGTCCTTGTCGTAATAGACTTTCATGAGAGTGCTCCTTCGTTGATTCGGTGGGTGTGGATGAGAGGGGTCAAACGCGCAGGACGCGCTCGCCGCGGCCGATGCCGCTGGCACCGGTGCGGACGGTCTCGAGGATCGCGCCGCGATCGATGGCTTCGAGGAAGGCGTCGTTCTTGCCGTGGTCGCCGGTGAGCTCGATGGTGTAGCTCTTGTCGGTCACGTCGATGATGCGGCCGCGGAAGATTTCCGCCATCCGCATCATCTCTTCGCGCTCCTTGCCGACCGCGCGCACCTTCACCATCATGAGCTCGCGCTCGGTGTAGGCGCCTTCGGTCAGGTCGACGACCTTGACGACCTCGATCAGCCGGTTCAGGTGCTTGGTGATCTGCTCGATCACGTCGTCCGAGCCGGCGGTGACGATCGTCATGCGCGACAGGCTTGCATCCTCGGTCGGCGCGACGGTCAGCGATTCGATGTTGTAGCCGCGGGCCGAGAACAGGCCGACGACGCGGGAGAGTGCACCGGGCTCGTTCTCGAGCAGCACGGCAATGATGTGTTTCATGTCAGCAGGACTCCTCTTTTCGCCGCCCTCCCCCGTGCACGGTAATGCGCGGGCTCGACAAGCGATTGAATCGTCTCGAATAAGGTTGAAACCCGGTCCTTCGGACACGGGGACTTGTGGCTTCGCTTTCGCTCGCGCTAGAGGTCTTCGGAACCCAGCAGCATCTCGGTGATGCCCATGCCCGCCTTGACCATCGGGAACACGTTCTCGGTCGGGTCGGTGCGGAAGTCCATGAACACGGTGCGATCCTTGAGCTTGCGCGCCTCGCGCAATGCCGGCTCCACGTCCTGCGGTCGCTCGATCAGCAGGCCGACGTGGCCGTAGGCCTCGGCCAGCTTGACGAAATTCGGCAGTGCGTCCATGTAGCTGTGGCTGTAGCGGCCCGAATACTCGATCTCCTGCCACTGCCGCACCATGCCGAGGTAGCGGTTGTTCAGCGAGCAGATCTTGATCGGCGTGTTGTACTGCAGGCAGGTCGAAAGCTCCTGGATGCACATCTGCACCGAGCCTTCGCCCGTGATGCAGAACACTTCGGATTCGGGCTTGGCCAGCTTGATGCCCATCGCGTACGGAATGCCCACGCCCATGGTGCCCAGGCCGCCCGAGTTGATCCAGCGGCGCGGCTCGTCGAAACGGTAGTACTGGGCGGCCCACATCTGGTGCTGGCCGACGTCGGACGTGATGTAGGTGTCGGCGTCCTTGGTCATGTTCCACAGCGTCTCGACGACGTACTGCGGCTTGATCACGTCCTTGTTGCCGCGGTCATACTTGAGGCAGTCCTTGCCGCGCCACTCCTCGATGGTGCGCCACCAGCTGGCCAGCGCGCCGGCGTCGGGCCGGATGGTGCTCTCGCGGATCATCGAGATCAGTTCCGTCAGCACGTCCTTGACGTCGCCGACGATCGGGATGTCGACCTTGACGCGCTTCGAGATGCTCGACGGGTCGATGTCGATGTGGATGATCTTGCGTTCGTTCTGCGCGAAGTGCTTCGGGTTGCCGATCACGCGGTCGTCGAAGCGCGCGCCCACGGCCAGCAGCACGTCGCAGTTCTGCATCGCGTTGTTGGCTTCGATGGTGCCGTGCATGCCGAGCATGCCGAGGAACTTGCGGTCGCTGGCCGGATAGGCGCCCAGGCCCATCAGCGTGTTGGTGACCGGGTAGCCCAGCATGTCGACCAAGGTGCGCAGCTCGTTGGTGGCGTTGCTCAGCAGCACGCCGCCGCCGGTGTAGATATACGGCCGCTTCGCCGTCAGCAGCAGCTGCAGCGCCTTGCGGATCTGTCCGCCGTGGCCCTTGCGCACCGGGTTGTACGAACGCATCTCGACCTTGTCGGGATAGCCTGCGTAGGGAACCTTCTTGAAGGAAACGTCCTTCGGCACGTCGACCACCACCGGACCCGGTCGGCCGGTGCGTGCGATGTGGAAGGCCTTCTTCATCGTCATCGCCAGGTCCTTGGGATCCTTGACGAGGAAGTTGTGCTTGACGATCGGCCGCGTGATGCCGACAGTGTCGCATTCCTGGAAGGCATCGAGCCCGATCGCCGCGGTCGGAACCTGCCCCGAGATGATCACCATCGGGATCGAATCCATGTAGGCGGTCGCAATACCGGTGACGGCATTCGTCAGGCCAGGCCCGGAGGTGACCAGCGCGACGCCGACATCGCCGGTGGCCCGGGCGTAGCCGTCGGCCGCGTGCACAGCGGCCTGTTCGTGGCGCACCAGCACGTGCTGGATGGTGTCCTGCTTGTAGAACGCGTCGTAGATATAGAGAACCGCGCCACCCGGGTAGCCCCAGACGTACTTGACGCCTTCGGCCTGCAGTGCCTTGACCAGCACTTCGGCGCCCATGAGTTCTTGGGGTTGATTGCCGATCCCTGCGGATGCGGCTGCTGCGGAAGCGAGTTCCGCCTTCGAGATTTCCATGATGAACCTTTGCGTTTTTTCGGGAACGAAAAACCTTGGGTGCCCCTTCGCCAGCTCTTGTGAAGCCGCGTCAGGACTTGAGGCCAAAGCCATGGGCGTATCTGTATACCGCCGGACCTTGACCCGTTTGCCTTTTGACTTGCAAGGCGGATTATGACATGCGCAGACGGCGCCATGGCCCCCGGAAACGGCCCATCGACCGCAGAGGCATAATTCGCGACGACAAAAAGACCATCTTTCCAGAGACACTTCCCACGCGGCGCACTTTTTTGGCGCCAGATTCGCTTGGCCACTGAAAAAGAACTTTCCGACTTCCTGAAGAGCGTCGAACGACGGGCATTCAAGCGTTCCGTCTACCACGTGCGGGACGAGGAGGCGGCCCTCGACATCGTGCAGGACAGCATGATGAAGCTGGCCGAACACTACGGTGACAAGCCGGCCAATGAGTTGCCGATGCTGTTCCAGCGCATCCTTTCGAACTGCACGCTCGACTGGTTCCGACGACAGAAGACGCGGCGGGCGCTGTTCTCCAACCTCAGCGACTTCGAGTCGATCGACGACGACGGCGATTTCGACCTGCTGGAGCATGTCCAGTCGCCGACCGATACACGCGAGAGCGAGAGCGCCGAAGACAGTACCCGGAGGGCCCAGGTCTTCCGCGAGATCGAGGAACAGATCGCCGCACTGCCCGGGCGTCAACGCGAGGCCTTTCTGATGCGTTACTGGGAGGAAATGGACGTCGCCGAGACGGCTGCCGCGATGGGATGCTCCGAAGGGAGCGTCAAGACCCATTGCTCGCGGGCCGTTCATGCCTTGAGCAAGGCGCTCAAAGCCAAGGGAATTTCGCTATGAAACCAACATTCTCCGCCCCGCCAGGCACCCCCGTTGCCTTCGAAGAGCAATTCGGTCGCCGGGTCGCAGCGCGCCTGTCTGCCGGCAACGTCGAACTCCCGCACGAGATCGGCGAGCGCCTGCGCGCGGCCCGGGTGCAGGCGGTAGCCCGCCGCAAGACGGTGCCGCAGCTCCGGCCGGCGCCGGTGGTGGTGTCCAGCGGCCGCGCAGCGGCGCTCGGCGGCGGCTGGTGGACCCGCATCGGTTCGGTGCTGCCGCTGGTGGCGCTGGTGGCGGGACTGATGGCGATCAGCGTGATCCAGGAGGACCGCCGCACCAACGAACTGGCGGAAGTCGATTCGGCCCTGCTGACCGACGACCTGCCGCCCGCCGCGTACACCGACCCTGGCTTCGCGCAATTCCTGAAGACCAGCGACGCAACCGAGCCCTGAGTCCCCGCCACGAATGCTGCGTTCTCCCTCCTCCTGCACCCAGGCGCTGCGTACGGCACGCGCCGGCGCAGCCGCGGCCGGCGTCTGGCTCGCCGCCATGCTGACGCTGGCAGGACTCGGGAGCCCGGCCGCGGCGTCCGCCGAGACGCAAACACCCGCCAAGACGCCGAGCCCGGCCACGACGAAGGTCGCCAAGCCGGCATGGCGCGAGTTGAGCACCCGCCAGCAGCGCGCGCTGGCACCGCTGGCGTCGACCTGGGACGAGCTGACCGAACCTCATAAGCGCAAATGGCTGGTGATCGTGCGCGATTACGCAGAGATGTCAGCCGCAGACCAGGAGATCCTGCACAGTCGCATGGAGGAGTGGACCAAGCTGAGCAATCGGGAACGGGCCCAGGCTCGCCTCAATTTCGCCGATGCGAAGCGACTGCCCGCCGACGAGCGCAAGGCCAAATGGGAGGCTTACCAGGCCCTCAGCGACGAGGAAAAGAGCCGGTTGGCGGCCCGTGCCCCGTCGACCGTGTCGCCCGGTGCAGCCGCCACCATCCGGCCCGTGCCGGCCCAGAAGCTGGTGCCGTCGCCCGCCGTCGGGTCCGATCCGCAACACACGCCGCGCATCCAGCTCGCGCCGCCGCCGGCGGCTCCACTGGCTGCCGCACGCCCACCGGCAGCGCCGCCCTCGCCCTCGCCGCCGCCCGTGTCCGCAGAGGCGCAAGTGCCGTCACCCGCCACGAACGCACCGGCCGCCGAACCGCCCCTGGCTTCAACGCCCCCGGTTCGCCTGAGCGAGCAGCCCTCCTCGGCCCCCTGATCGACGCATGGCAGCCCGTTCCTCCGGCCAGGCCGGACCGCAGCCGGTCGTGGCCGCAGAACCCATCGCCTCGCCCCTCGCCACGCCCGGCCTCTGGCGACGCATGGCCTGCTGGCTCTACGAAGGCATGCTGCTGTTCGCGGTGGTGTTCGTCGCCGGCTGGCTTTTCAGCACCCTGGGCCAGATGCGCGACGCCATGGACTCGCGCCGGCATTTGCTGCAAGCCTTCCTTTTTGTCGTCTTCGGCATCTATTTCGTCTTCTTCTGGACCAAAGGCCAGACGTTGGCGATGAAGACCTGGGGCATCCGCGTGGTCGACCTCCAAGGCCGGCCGCTGAGCCAGGGCCGCGCGCTGGCGCGCTATCTGCTGAGCTGGGTCTGGTTCCTGCCGCCGCTGGCCCTGATCGCGCCGTTCAAGCTCGGTGGCGGCGAAGCCGCAGTGCTGGTCCTCGGCTGGGTCGCGGTCTGGGCCCTGCTCGCCCGCTTCCACCCGGAGCGCCAGTTCTGGCATGACGCCTGGGCCGGAACCCGGCTGATCACATCGAAAGCCATGAGCCGGCGATGAACGGGTCCGATCCGGCCAACCCGCAGGCCTTGCGGCGTGGCCTCACCCGTGTCTGGCATGCCGCCCTGATCTCATTGAATGGCTTTCGCGCCGGCTGGCGCGAGGCCGCTTTCCGCGAAGAGGTGATCTGCGCCGTCGTGATGCTCCCGGCCGCCTTCTGGGTCGGCCGCAGCTGGGTCGAAGTGGCGCTGCTGATCTCCACGGTGATGCTGGTGCTGATCGTCGAGCTGCTCAACAGCGCCATCGAGAATGCCATCGACCGCATCGGCCCGGAATGGCATCCGCTGTCGAAGACCGCCAAGGACCTCGGGAGCGCCGCGGTGCTGCTGTCCATCCTGCTCTGCGGTGGCGTCTGGACAGCTGCCTTGTGGCAACGCGTCATCTAGGCGCGGCATGATCGGGGCATGACTTCCAATTTCTCGATTTGCGTTTATTGCGGCTCGCGCCCCGGCGAGCGACCCGAATTCACGACCGTGGCGCAAGCGGTTGGCCGCTGGATCGGCGAGCACGGCGGCCAACTGGTCTATGGCGGTGGCCGCTCCGGCCTGATGGGCACCGTGGCCGAGGCCACGCGCGCCGCCGGCGGCCGCGTGGTCGGCATCATCCCGAAGGCCCTGGTCGACAAGGAACTCGCAAATCGCCAGAGCGACGAGCTGCACGTGGTCGACACCATGCACGAGCGCAAGGCCATGATGGGCGAGCGCGCCGACGCTTTCCTGGCGCTGCCGGGCGGCATCGGTACCTTCGAGGAACTGTTCGAGATCTGGACCTGGCGCCAGCTCGGCTACCACGACAAGCCGGTCGGCATCCTGAACGCCGGCGGCTACTACGACGGCATGCTGGCTTTCCTGGCCCACAGCGTGCGCGAAGGCTTCATGAACGACTGGCAGATGGACCTGGTGCGCAGCGGCACCGATGCCCCCGCGCTCCTCGAAGCCCTGGCCGAAGAGGCCAGGCGTCACCCCGGCGGCGACAAGCTCGCAGAAGTCCTGTAAACGAACAACGAACGCAGGGCCGGCGCAGCCAGGCCCTCGTTGGTGAGACACCGCGGAACCGGCTCCGCCGGGCCGCTGGTGTCGCCCCCGGAAGGGGGTGGGCGCCCGGACACGAAGTGCCGGGCAACCTGGGGGCGAGCCCTATACAGCCGCCTCGTCCTCTTCGCCGGTACGGATGCGGACCACGCGCTCGACATTCGTGACGAAGATCTTGCCGTCGCCGATCTTGCCGGTGCGCGCCGCGCTCACGATGGCATCGACACAGCGCTCGACGTCGGCCTCGTTGACCACCACCTCGACGCGCATCTTCGGCAGGAAGTCGACCACGTACTCGGCCCCGCGGTAGAGCTCGGTGTGGCCCTTCTGGCGGCCGAAGCCCTTGACCTCGGTGACGGTGAGCCCGGTGACGCCGACCTCGGCCAGTGCCTCGCGCACGTCGTCGAGCTTGAACGGTTTGAGGATGGCGGTGATTTGCTTCATAGGGACTTTCTTCCGGCGGTGTCGTTGAATTTGCTGGTGATAGGGTAGCGCCAATCCTTGCCGAAACTGCGATGGGTCACCCGGATACCCACCGGCGCCTGGCGTCTTTTGTACTCGTTGATCTTGATGAGGCGGGCCACCCGCTCGACCACGGCGCGCTCGTAGCCCGCCGCGATGATCTCGTCGATGCCTTCGTCGTCTTCCATGTAGCGGGCCAGGATGCCGTCGAGGATGTCGTAGGGCGGCAGGCTGTCCTGGTCGGTCTGGTCGGGCCGCAGCTCGGCGCTGGGCGGCCGCGTGATGATCCGCTCCGGGATCGGCTCGGCGCCGGTACCGTAGGGATCGTGGGCGTTGCGCCAGCGTGCCAGTGCGAACACGGTGGTCTTCAGCAGGTCCTTGATGACCGCGAAGCCGCCCGCCATGTCGCCGTACAGCGTGCAGTAGCCGGTCGCCATCTCGCTCTTGTTGCCGGTGGTCAGCACGATCGATCCGAACTTGTTCGACAGCGCCATCAGCAGCGTGCCGCGGATGCGGGCCTGCAGGTTCTCCTCGGTCGCATCCTCGGCCAGGCCCTTGAATTCCTCCGCCAGCACGCCCCGGAACGACTCGAAAGTGTGCTTGATCGAGATCTCGTCATAGCGCACGCCGAGCCGCTTGGCCATTTCGCGCGCATCGATCCAGCTGATGTCCGCGGTGTAGGGCGAGGGCATCATGACCGCGCGGACCCGGTCCTTGCCGAGCGCGTCGACCGCGATCGCGAGCACCAGGGCCGAATCGATGCCACCGGACAAGCCGAGGATCGCGCCCGGAAAGCCGTTCTTGCCGATGTAGTCGCGCACGCCCACCACCAGCGCGTCCCAGAGCTGGGCCTCGGCCTCGCGCGGCGGCGCCACTGCGGCGGCGCCGTGCACGAATCCAACGCCGGAAGCCCGGCGTTCGAGCTGCGCGAACACCAGCCGCTCCTTGAAGCTCTCCGCCTGCAGCGCGGCTGTGCCGTCGGCCTCGAGAGCGAAGGAGGCGCCATCGAACACCACCTCGTCCTGGCCGCCGACCAGGTGCGCGTAGACCAGCGGCAGTTCGACCGCCCTGGCGCGCTCCGCCATGCGCACGCTGCGCTCGCCTTCCTTGCCGACATGGAAGGGCGAGGCATTGATGACCGCCAGGATCTCGGCGCCCGCGTCCTTGGCAAGCTGGGCCGGTGTGTCGAACCACGCGTCCTCGCAGATCAGCAGGCCGACCGAGACGCCGCCGGCCTCGAACACGCAGACGCCCTCGCCCGGCGTGAAATAGCGGCGCTCGTCGAAAACCTGGTAGTTCGGCAGTTCGCGCTTGGCGTAGGTATCGAGGATGCGGCCCTCGCTGAGCACGCTGGCGGCGTTGTGGCGCAACTGCACCGCGACCGAACGGCTGCGAATGCTGCGGCCGGTCGGATGCCCCACCACCACCACCATGCCGTCGAGGTCGGCCAGCTCGGCCGCCACGGCGCGCACCGCGTCGTCGCAGGCGGCAACGAAGGCCGGACGCAGGAACAGGTCCTCGGCCGCATAGCCGCAGATCGACAGCTCGGGGGTGAGCAACAGGCGCGCGCCCTGGCCGTAGGCGTCGCGCGCCGCATCGACGATCTTGCGGGCGTTGCCGGCGAGATCGCCCACCACGAAATTGAGCTGCGCGATGGCGAGTTTCAGGGTCATGTCAGGTTCAGGAAAGGGCTGGACGATTATGTCATCGGCCTTCGCCAGGCATGTCTTGCAGGACGCATGCCACGCGCGGCGACGCGGGCTGGTACCCTCGGTGGGCGATGCGCACAGGTTCCTCCTCCGACAGCTTCACCGACGTTCTGCCACGGCCCCAGGGCCAGGCCTACCTGCTGCTCGTGCTGGCGACCCTGACCTGGGGCGCCAATGCCGTGGCGGCCCGCCTGGCGGTGGGCGAGGTATCGCCGATGATGCTGACCTGCTCGCGCTGGATCGTCTGCTGCGCCGCGCTGGCCCTGAGCTCGCGTCGCGAGATCGCGGCCCACTGGCGCGCCCTGCGGCCGTCCTGGCTGTTCATCACACTGATGGGCATGCTCGGCTTCACCGGTTTCAACGCCCTCTTCTACGCAGCGGCGCACCACACCACGGCGATCAACATCGCGATCATCCAGGGCACCATTCCGGTGCTGGTGCTGGTCGGCAGCTTCATCTTCTTTCGCAGCCGGATCGGTGCGCTGCAGCTCGCCGGCGTGTTGCTGACGCTGGCCGGTATCGTGGTCGTCGCATCGCGCGGGCAATTCGCGCTGCTGGCCGACCTCGCCTTCAATGTCGGCGACGTCTGGATGGTGGTGGCCTGCCTGCTGTATGCGGGCTATGCGCTTGGCCTGCGCAACCGGCCGCAAGTGCCGGCGATCGTCTTCTTCGCCGCCACCGCGGGGGTTGCGGCCCTGACCTCGCTGCCGCTGCTGGCGGCGGAAGTGGCGATGGGTCAGTTCTTCATGCCGACAGCCACCGGCATCGCGCTGATCGTCTTCATCGGCCTGCTGCCGAGCTTCGTCTCGCAGATCTTCTTCATCCGGGCGGTGGGCGCGATCGGCCCGGCGAGAGCCGGCCTGTTCCTCAACCTGGTGCCGATCTTCGGGCCGCTGCTGGCTGTCGTGATCCTCGGCGAGCCGCTGTCCGCCTACCATGCGCTCGCGTTGGCCCTGGTACTCGGCGGCATCACCATCGCCGAGTCCTTCGGACCCGGCAAGCGCTGACTCCCACGCCCTTGACCACCCCGATCGTCCGCATCCACCGTTCGCCGTCCGAGATCGACGCCGCCGCCTGGGACGAGCTGCTGGCCCTCCAGCCCGCGCCCTCCCCCTTCATGCGCCACGCCTACCTGGCCGCGCTCGACGCCAGCGGCAGCGCCTCGCCGGCCAGCGGCTGGACGCCGCAGTTCATCACGCTGTGGCACGGGAAGCGGCTGATGGGGGCCTGCCCGCTTTACATCAAGGACCATTCCTACGGCGAGTACGTCTTCGACTGGGCCTGGGCCAACGCCTACGAACAGCATGGGCTGGCCTACTACCCGAAGGCGGTTTGCGCGGTGCCCTTCACGCCTGTGCCGGGGGCCCGCCTGCTGGCGCGCGACGCCGAAAGCCGCACCCTGCTGGTGCAGGCCGTGGTCGCCTGGTGCAAGGAAGAAGAACTGTCCTCGCTGCACCTGCTGTTCGGCGCCGACGAGGACATCGCGGCTTGTTCCGAAGCCGGCCTGATGCTGCGCCACACCGTGCAATTCCATTGGAACAACATGGCCCCCACGCTCGGCACTGGCGTGTCCTCGCTGCCCCCCGAGGGGGCGCGTTCCGCCTTGGGGCGGCCCGGCGGCGGAACCATGGCCCCCACGCTCGGCACTGGCGTGTCCTCGCTGCCCCCCGAGGGGGCGCGTTCCGCCTCGGGGCGGCCCGGCGGCGGAACCGGATGGCCGAACTTCGACGCCTTTCTCGCCAGCCTCGCGCACGACAAGCGCAAGAAGATCCGCCAGGAACGCCGCAAGGTGCATGACGCGGGCGTCACGTTCCGCTGGTCGCGCGGCGCCGACATCCGCGAGGCCGATTGGGATTTCTTCTATCGCTGCTACGCCCGCACCTACCGCGAACATGGCAATCCGCCCTACCTGAACCGCGACTTCTTCCATCGCATGGCGGCCGGCATGCCCGAAGCCTGGCTGCTGTTCGTGGCCGAGCGCGAAGGCAAGCCGATCGCATGCAGCCTCATCGCGCTGTCCGCCGGCCTCGGCGGCGCCGACGACTCGCCGGCGCCGCTGATTGCCTACGGCCGCTATTGGGGCGCGCTCGAGCGCGTCGACTGCCTCCATTTCGAGGCCTGCTACTACCAGCCGCTGCAGTGGTGCATCGAACATGGTGTCGGACGCTTCGAAGGCGGCGCGCAGGGCGAGCACAAGATGGCCCGCGCGCTGATGCCGGTGCGCACCACCAGCGCGCACTGGCTGGCGCATCCCGCCTTCGCCGACGCGGTGGAACGCTTCCTCGAGCGCGAGGGCGCCGGCATCGAGAACTACCTCGACCACCTGGGCGAACGCAGTCCGTTCCGCCACGCCGAACCCCAATGAAAAACGCCTCGCGGAAATCACCGCGAGGCGTCGTTCATTGCGGCAGCGACTACTTCTTGAAATTCGCGATGCCGTCCATGATTTCCTTCTTGGCGGCATCGATGCCTTCCCAGCCCAGCACCTTGACCCACTTGCCGGCTTCCAGGTCCTTGTAGTGCTCGAAGAAATGCGTGATGGCCTTCAGGCGCATCTGGTTCACGTCTTCCACCGTCTTCCAGTGGCTGTAGATCGGCAACACCTTGGTCGTCGGCACGGCCAGCACCTTGCCGTCGATGCCAGCCTCGTCTTCCATCATCAGGATGCCGATCGGCCGGCAAGGCACCACCACGCCCGGCACCAGTGCCCAGGGCGTGATCACCAGCACGTCGACCGGGTCGCCGTCGCCCGACAGCGTCTGCGGCACGTAGCCGTAGTTGGTCGGGTAGTGCATCGCGGTGGTCATGAAGCGGTCGACGAAGATCGCGCCCGATTCCTTGTCGACCTCGTACTTGATCGGGTCGGCGTTCATCGGGATCTCGATGACGACATTGAAGGCTTCGGGGGCGTCTTTACCAGGGGAAACTTGGCCGAGGGACATGGTCTGTCTTTGAAGTAGTTGAAAGTGTTATCGGGATGCGGACAAACCCGAAGTTTACTTTCCATGTCACAGCACAGTCGCACACAAACGCGTTTTTGCCTGTAAATTGCCGCCGTTGGCCAATCGGTCCCTGCCCTTCGCGGCATCGGGGCTTCGAGGAAGCAACGCGGCGGAAGCTCTGTCCCGTACGCGTTGCGCACAGGGTCTGGCTTTCGTCTCCACTAGTTACAACGAACGACTGGAGAAGCAAGGCATGACTGGCAACACCCCTATCGTCCTGGCCATCGTCTGCGGCCTGGTGGCCGTGGCGTATGGCTTCTGGGCGCGCAGCTGGATACTTTCGAAAGACCCGGGCAACGCCCGAATGCAGGAGATCGCGGCCGCGATCCAGACCGGCGCGGCGGCCTACCTCGCCAAGCAATACCGCACCATCGCGGTGGTCGGCCTGGTGCTGGCGATCCTGATCGCTGTCTTCCTCGACGCCACCACGGCCATCGGCTTCGTGATCGGCGCGGTGTTGTCGGGCGCCTGCGGCTTCATCGGCATGAACGTCTCGGTACGCGCCAACGTGCGCACCGCGCAGGCCGCGACCCAGGGCATCGGCCCGGCACTCGACGTCGCCTTCCGCGGCGGCGCCATCACCGGCATGCTGGTGGTCGGCCTCGGCCTGCTCGGGGTCTCGGTCTTCTACTGGTTCCTCGCCGGCAACGGCCAGCTGACGCCGGACAAGAGCCTCGCGAGCTTGCTGAATCCACTGATCGGCTTCGCTTTCGGCTCCTCGCTGATCTCGATCTTCGCGCGCCTGGGCGGCGGCATCTTCACCAAGGGCGCCGATGTCGGCGCCGACCTGGTGGGCAAAGTCGAGGCCGGCATCCCCGAGGACGATCCGCGCAACCCGGCGGTGATCGCCGACAACGTGGGCGACAACGTCGGCGACTGCGCCGGCATGGCGGCCGACCTGTTCGAGACCTACGCCGTGACGCTGATCGCCACCATGGTGCTGGGCGCGCTGATGGTCGCGGCGGCGCCGGTCAACGCGGTGCTGTATCCGCTGGCGCTGGGCGCCGTGTCGATCATCGCGTCGATCATCGGCTGCTTCTTCGTCAAGGCTTCGCCGGGCATGGTCAACGTGATGCCGGCGCTCTACAAGGGGCTGGCGGTGGCGGGCCTGCTGTCGCTGATCGCCTTCTGGTTCGTGACCAGCTGGCTGATTCCCGACAACGCGATCGCCGCCAGCGGCAGCCAGATCAAGCTGTTCGGCGCCTGCTTCGTCGGCCTGGCACTCACGGCGGCGCTGGTCTGGATCACCGAGTTCTACACCGGCACCCAGTACAAGCCGGTGCAGCACATCGCGCAGGCCTCGACCACGGGCCATGGAACCAACATCATCGCCGGCCTGGGCGTTTCGATGCGTTCCACCGCCTGGCCGGTGATCTGCGTCTGCATCGCGATCCTGGCCTCCTATACGCTGGCGGGCCTCTACGGCATTGCCGTGGCGGCAACGTCCATGCTGAGCATGGCCGGCATCGTGGTCGCGCTCGACGCCTACGGCCCGATCACCGACAACGCCGGCGGCATCGCCGAGATGTCCGAACTGCCGGCCAGCGTGCGCGCCGTCACCGACCCGCTGGACGCGGTGGGCAACACCACCAAGGCCGTGACCAAGGGCTACGCGATCGGGTCGGCCGGCCTCGCCGCCTTGGTGCTGTTCGCCGACTACACCCACAAGCTCGAGAGCTACGGGCTCAACATCAGCTTCAACCTGAGCGACCCGATGGTGATCGTCGGCCTCTTCATCGGCGGCTTGATCCCCTACCTCTTCGGCGCCATGGCCATGGAGGCCGTCGGCCGCGCTGCCGGCTCGGTGGTGGAGGAAGTGCGCAGGCAGTTCCGCGAGATCCCGGGCATCATGGAAGGCACCGGCAAGCCCGAGTACGGCCGCGCCGTGAGCATGCTGACCGGCGCGGCGATCAAGGAAATGATGATCCCCTCGCTGCTGCCGGTGGTGGTGCCGATCGTGGTCGGCCTGCTACTCGGACCGAAGGCGCTGGGCGGCCTGCTGATGGGCACCATCGTGACCGGACTGTTCGTCGCCATCTCGATGTGCACCGGCGGCGGCGCCTGGGACAACGCCAAGAAGTACATCGAGGACGGGCACCACGGCGGCAAGGGCTCCGAAGCGCACAAGGCGGCCGTCACCGGCGACACGGTGGGCGATCCCTACAAGGACACGGCCGGCCCGGCGGTGAATCCGCTGATCAAGATCATCAACATCGTGGCCCTGCTGATCGTGCCGCTGGTGGTCAAGTTCCATGCCGGCGACGCGGGCGCGATGACGGCACCGGCCGTGGCCCCGCCCCCGGTCAGCGCACCGGCAGCGCCGGCCGCACCGGCCACGGCACCCGCTGCTGCGGCACCTGCCGCGGCAGCAGTGGCCGCAGCCGACACCGGCACGGCGATCAAGACCGAGGGTGGTGTGGTCAAGTTCTACTTCGCCATCAACAGCGCCGAAGTCCCCGCCGGTTCCAGCGCCGCGCTGGCCGACATCGTGAAATCCGTGCAGAGCGGCGGCCGCGTGCTGGTGAGCGGCTATCACGACGCCAGCGGCGACCCCGAGAAGAACGCCGAGCTCGCCAAGCAGCGCGCGATCGCGGTGGGCGCGGCGCTCAAGATCGCCGGCGTCCCCGAAGACAAGGTCGAGCTCGCCAAGCCCACCCAGACCCAGGCCGACGGGGCGCCGGCCGAGGCGCGCCGGGTCGAAGTGAAGCTGCAGTAGCGGCGCCTGAGCTCGGCGCCGTCCGGCGCACTGCGTTCAGTTCAGGCTGATGCGCTGCGACGGCAGCGCGCCTTGCTCGCTGCGCAGCGGCACGCCCTGCAAAGTGTCGAAATCGGACGGTGCCTCGGGCACGCGCATTTCTTCCAGTTCGTGCAGCGAGGCGACCCAGCGGCCCGCTGCGGATTCGGCCGGCTCGTCGTTGGTGAAGATGCCATCGCGGATGTAGAAGGTCTCGCCCGCCGGCCGCTCCATGTGCAGCTCGATCAGCCGCGAGATCGAGAAGGTGTAGGTGACCAGCTTTTCCTTCGTCTTGCGGTCCTTGGCACCGCAATTGAAGAAGCCTTCGGCGGCGATCACGATGCACGAGCCCTCGACCGAACTGTCGATGTCGCCGCCGCAGCGCCAGATGGCGGTCGGCAGCCGGACCCGCACCTTGTCGATCACCAGGTCGCGCTGCTTGTTGAGCGCATTGAGCGGCGGAACCAGCGAGCGCAATTGCCGCAAACGCTCGGCGAAGTTGTCGTCGATGCAGAACTCCACATGGTGCGTCGCGCCACCCGAGCGCTTGACGACCTGCATGATGACGTGACGCGGTTGGCTCACAAGGGCCGTCCTTTCGCATGCATTCGACCCGGATTCGACCGATGACAGGCAATGGTCTTCATTGGGATCATTGAATCTACTTAATTAGAACTTAGGTATTAGCGAAATCACTTCCACCAATTGTTTCTAACTGTAGTTCGAATTGCCCTCAATGGATAGGCAACACGAAGTATTAAATAGATTCAATCAATTGAATGCTCTGCAGCGATAGCCGAAGAAGCGCGCGATCTCAGGTCGCGCCGGAGGCTTCCATCAGTTCGTCGAGCGCCTTGCAGGACGGTGCGCACACCGTCTGCGACTTGCCCAGCAGCTGCCGGGTGCGCATCTGCGAGCGCACGCGATGCTTCCCGCACATGAAGCAGGACATGGTCGCCCCGCTGAACGAGGCCGAGGCACGAAACGGGGAACCCGGCGCCTTGGCCTTGTAGCGCAGCCCGTCGGCCACGACCGCAGTCTTCACCTCGCTCTTACTCATGGGTGGCGTCCGGGCCGGTGGCACGCATGGCACGCTCGATCGCCTTCCTCGCGGCCAGCTCGGCCGCCAGCGAAGCGTCGAGCGCCGAGCGGCAGAGGCCGGCGTGCTGGTAATTGAGGTTTTCGTAGAGTTGCGACGCGGCTGGATAGGCATCCAGAAGCTTGCCCAGCTCGAAGCCCGGCTCGGAATCTCGGAACTGATCGACCAGGTGCATCACCACCGACCGGTATTGCTCGGGGCCTACCGGCACGGCGCTGTGCTCCAGCCGCTCAAGGAGCTGGGCCAGGACATGCGTCACGGCCAGGTCGGCCTTGTGCGCGGGGGTGTGGGTAGCGTTCATGCACGGCATGTGGGGCGGCGGCGGCGGATTGCAAGAGCGGAAATGGACCATCCCCCGAGCCTACAGCAGCATCTCCGGCACGATCGGGGCGATCAGGGAGTTGTAGAAGCGCTTGAAAAAGCCGGATTCGGGCTCCGAGGTCAGGATCATCTCCTTTTCACCGTCGGTGGTGAGCCACTCGAGCGCGCCGGTGCGCTTGTCCAGCCGCAACCGGTAGGAGTTCTGCAGCTTGCTGATGCTGATCACCCGCAGCATCTCGCGCGCCAGCTGGGGGCTGTCGACCACCACGCCCATTTCCGTGTTCTGGGTCGCCGAGCGCGGGTCCAGGTTCATCGATCCGATGAAGATCCGCCGCCGGTCGATGGCCGCCGTCTTGGCGTGCAGCCGGCCGAGCGAGTTGCCGAACATGTCGAAGCGCTTGTTGGCCGTGGTGCGCGCGGGGCTCAGTTCGTAGAGGTCGGCACCGCTGGCCAGCAGGCGCTCGCGGTAGCGGGCGTAGCCGGTGTGGACCAGCGGCTCGTCGTTGGCGGCCAGCGAATTGGTGAGCAGCGTCAGCTTGACCTTGCGCCGCGACAGGTCCTCGAACGCGGCCATCCCCTTCTCGCCGGGCACCAGGTAGGGCGAGGTCAGGTCCACTTCGGTCCTCGCATCGAGCAGCAGGGTCCAGACCTTCATCGTCACGCTGGTGGCGAGCGCCTCGTCGGCGCTCATGGTGGCCGGCTTGGTCGGCGGATCGGCGATGGCATGCGCCTCGCCCCACAGCAGCCCCATGCGTCCGCCGTCCAGCTCCTCGGCGATCGGACCGTAGCCGAGCACGTCCGAGGGCGGCAAGACGATTTTCGGGGGCGGCGAACGCATGCCGATCCAGGCGTCGAACTCGTCGGGCCCGGGCCTGCGGCCGCCCGGGCCGCGTACGATCTGGTCGATCGGCCAGACCTGCTCGGCGTTCCAGTACTGGTCGAAGATCGCCTCGAGCTCGGCCACCACCTTGCCGACCACCAGCGCATCCATGTCGATGAAGTTCTGCGCCTCGCTGAGGACGAAATACTCGTCCGCGATGTTGCGCCCGCCGACCACCGCCACCACGCCGTCGGCGATGAACAGCTTGTTGTGCATCCGATGGTTGAGCCGCCCGATGTCCTGCGGCGACGCGACGAAGCGCGAGAGAAATCCATCCCGGCCGCAGCAGAAGGGATTGAACAGGCGCACCTCCACGTTCGGCGTCTGCGCCAGTGCCAGCAGCGGCTGCTGGCTCTTGACGGTGTAGAGGTCGTCCACCAGCACCCGCACCTTGACCCCGCGCGACGCCGCCTCGCGCAGCGCGCGCATCAGGAGCCGCCCGGTGGCGTCGTTTTCGAGCTGGTAGTACTGCACCACCAGCGACTGCTGGGCCCGCTGGGCGAGCTGGATCCGCGCATCGAGCGAATAGACGCCCAGCGGCATCAGCCGGAAGCCGGAATGCTCGTCGGGCGGCGTCGAATCGGCGACGATCTTTGCCAGCCGGGTCGAGCGGTCCGGCGCCGCGGCGTAGTCGGCCGGCCGGTCGCGGGAAATCGGCAGCGAGCCGCAGGCAGCCAGCAGGGCGATGCCTGCGCAAGCCAGCGCCAGGCGTATCCAGCGGTCCAGGGCAATCTTCATGTCGTGTTCCTCCTTGACGACGGACGGAGGCCGAAGCGGCGCCACACGGCGTGCAGTCCTAGAATTCGAAACGCTTCCACCCGGAGTTACATGATGATGCACTCGATCGCCGTGCGCGCAGCTTTCATTGCCGTGGCCGCGGTCCTGACCGCGCCCGCCCATGCCGCACTCGACATCGGCGACCCGGCGCCGAAGTTCATCGCCACCGCGGCGCTGGGCGGCAAGACCTTCCGCTATTCGCTGGCCGATGCGCTCGCCAAGGGGCCGGTGGTGCTGTACTTCTTCCCGGCCGCGGATTCTCGCGACTGCTCGATCGAGGCCCACGCCTTCGCCGAAGCCATCGACCAGTTCGCCGCCCTCGGCGCCACGGTGATCGGCGTGTCGGCCGACGACATCGACACGCTGTCGAAGTTCTCGGTCAGGGCTTGCCAAAGCCGCTTCCCGGTGGCCTCCGACGAGTCGAAGACCGTGATCGAGGGCTTCGACGCCCTGATGCAGACACGGCCGGATTTCGCCAATCGCCTGTCGTACGTGATCGCCCCCAACGGCAAGGTCGCCTACTTCTACCAGAACCTCAATCCGGACAAGCACGTCGAGCGCATGCTGAACGCGCTGCGGGCGCTGCCGAAGCCGGCGGCTTCGCGCTGAGCCCATTTTCCAGGAGCGAACTTGAACGTCTTCATCGCCGGTTTCCAGCACGAGACCAACACCTTCGCCCCCAGCAAGGCCGATTGGGCCGCCTTCCAGCGCGGCGAGGCCTTTCCGCCCTACCGCCGCGGCCCCGAAATCATCGATGCCTACGCCGGGCGGAACATCCCGATCGGCGGCTTCATCGACGCAGCGCGCGAGCGCGGATGGGCTCTCTTGCCTTCGGCCTGGGCCGGTGCGACCCCTTCGGCACACGTCACCCAGGAGGCCTTCGAACGCATCGCGGGCGTCATCGTCGAGGACCTGTCGAAGGCGCTCGCGCACGGCGGCGTTCACGCCGTCTTCCTCGACCTGCACGGCGCGGCCGTGGCCGAGCACCTGGATGACCTCGAAGGCGAATTGCTCGGGCGGATCCGGGCGATCGTCGGCGCCGCCGTGCCGATCGTCGCCAGCCTCGACCTGCACGCCAACGTGACCCGGCGCATGCTCGACGAGGCCGATGCGCTGGTGGCCTACCGAACCTACCCGCACGTGGACTCGGCCGACACCGGACGGCTGGCCGCGCAACTGCTGGCGCGCCGCATCGCCCGCGGCGCGCGCGAACCGCTGCAGGTGCGGCGGCTCGCATTCCTGCTGCCGCTCAACGTGCAATGCACGATGGTCGAGCCTGCGGCCTCGGTCTACCAACTGCTGCGCGAGCTCGATGCAGGACACGGCACGGTGCTGAGTTTCGCCACCGGCTTCCCGGCCGCCGACATCGCCGAGTGCGGACCGGTGGTGTGGGGTTACGGCGACGCCGCCGATGCCGCCGTCGAGACGCTGTTCGCACGCATCGACCATCCGCGCTCGCAATGGCGGCTCGAGGTCCTGTCGCCCCGCGATGCGGTCGCGCAAGCGCTGTCCATCGCCGAAGGCGCCGATCGGCCGGTGGTCATTGCCGACACCCAGGACAACCCGGGCGCGGGCAGCGACAGCAACACCACCGGCATGCTGCGCGCCTTGCTGGCCGAGCGCGCCGGCCAGCGCTTTCCCGGCCGCGTGGCACTCGGCCTGATGTTCGACCCCGCAGCAGCCGCCGCCGCGCATGCGGCCGGCGTCGGTGCCGAGCTCGACATCCATCTCGGCGCCGAGGTGCCCACCTGGGGCGGCCAGCGCAGCGATCCGGTCGTCCGGGGCCGTTTCACCGTGCGCGCGCTCAGCGACGGCCAGGTCGCTCTCAAGGGGCCGATGTCGCACGGCGGCGTGCTCTGCCTGGGCCCGAGCGCCTGCCTCGAGATCGACGGCGTGCGGGTAGCCGTGGCCAGCGGCAAGAGCCAGATGCTCGACCGCGAACTGTTCCGCTTCCTCGGCATCGAGCCCGAGGCCATGAAGCTGCTGGTCGCCAAGAGCTCGGTGCATTTCCGCGCCGACTTCGCGCCGATCGCCAGCCGGATCCTGGTCGCCAAGGCGCCCGGACCGATGGCCGCCGACCCCGCGGACCTGCCCTGGACGCGCCTGCCGGCGACGATGGCGCTGCGACCCTGAGGCCCCGCCGATCCGCCGATCCGCCAGGCGCCTTAAGATTTCGCCCCATGCAATTCAACTACATCGGCAACGAAAACGTTGCTTCCTCGTCCGGCCGCACGCTGCCGGTGATCGACCCGTCCGACGGCCAGCCCTTCGACGAGCTGCAGCGCGGCAATGCCGCCGACATCGACGCCGCGGTGCGGGCCGCGCGCCATTGCTTCGAGACCGGCTGGCACAAAGTCAGCGCGGCCGAACGCGGCCGGCTGCTCTACAAGCTGTCGCAGAAGATCGCCGAGCATGCCGACGAGCTGGCGCTGATCGAGCAGCGCGACTGCGGCAAGCCGGTCAAGCAGGCCCGCGCCGATGCCGTGGCGCTGGTGCGCTACTTCGAGTTCTACGCCGGTGCCTGCGACAAGCTGCATGGCGAAACCCTCCCCTACCAGGACGGCTACAGCGTCTTCACCTGGCGCGAGCCGCACGGCGTCACGGGCCACATCATTCCGTGGAACTACCCGATGCAGATCTTCGGGCGCAGCGTCGGCGGCGCCCTGGCCGCCGGCAACGTCTGCGTGGTCAAGCCGTCCGAGGACGCCTGCCTGTCGTTGATCCGGGTCGCCCAGTTGGCGGCCGAGGCCGGCTTCCCGCCCGGCGCGCTGAACATCGTGACCGGCTATGGTCACGAGGTCGGCGACGCGCTGGCGCGGCACCCGGGCATCGACCACATCAGCTTCACCGGCAGCCCCAAGGTGGGCACGCTGATCCAGCAGGTGGCGGCCGAACGCCATTGCCCGGTGACGCTCGAACTCGGCGGCAAGAGCCCCCAGATCGTGTTCGCCGATGCCGACCTGAGCGCGGCGATTCCGGTGCTGATCAACGCCATCGTGCAGAACGCCGGCCAGACCTGCTCGGCCGGCTCGCGCGTGTTGATCGACCAGGCCATCTACGAACCGCTGCTGCAGCGGCTCGGCCATGCCTTCGAGGCGCTGCGCGTCGGTCCCGCCGCGATGGACCTGGACGTCGGTCCGCTGATCCGGCAGACCCAGCAGCAGCGCGTCTGGGACTTCCTGTCGGACGCACAGGTTGCGGGCATCCCGATGGTGGCGCAGGGCGTGGTGGTCGACGAGGCCCCCGAGGCCGGCTTCTACCAGGCGCCCACGCTGCTGCGCGACGTCCCGGTGGACCACCGGCTGGCGCAGGAGGAAGTGTTCGGTCCGGTGCTGGCCGCGATGGCCTTCCGCGACGAGGACGAAGCCGTGGCACTGGCCAATGCGACGCAGTTCGGGCTGGTCGCCGGCATCTGGACGAACGACGGCGGGCGCCAGTTCCGGATGGCCAAGCGCGTCAGGAGCGGCCAGGTGTTCATCAACAACTACGGCGCCGGCGGCGGCGTCGAACTGCCCTTCGGCGGCGTCAAATCCTCGGGCTACGGCCGCGAGAAAGGCTTCGAGGCGCTGTACGGTTTCACCACCCTCAAGACCGTGGCCGTCAAGCACGGCTGACCCCGAACGCCGGGCCGACACTCCGCCCGGACGCACCTTCTTTCAGGAGGCACCCGTGCGCGTCAAGGACACATCCATCGCCGGCAGGGCCGGGGTCCCAGAGGCCTTGCGAGGATATCGGTCCAGGTGATGGGTTAAATTCACTTCTCCCATGAACCAGCAGCACGTCGTCAAACTCTCCGACATCGGTCGCGCGCCCCGCGTGCCCCCGGTCGGAACCGGCGTGCCCGCCACGGGCATGCTGCTCGACCGGCTGGCCCGGCCGCTGACGGACCTGCGCATCAGCGTGACCGACCGCTGCAACTTCCGCTGCAGCTACTGCATGCCGAAGGAAGTGTTCGACAAGGACCACCAGTACCTGCCGCACAGCGCGCTGCTGAGCTTCGAGGAGATCACCCGGCTGGCACGCCTTTTCGCCAGCCACGGCGTGCGCAAGATCCGGCTCACCGGCGGCGAGCCGCTGCTGCGCAAGAACCTCGAGATCCTGATCGAGCAGCTGGCGGCACTGCGCACCCCGGACGGCCAGCCGCTGGACCTCACGCTGACCACCAACGGCTCCCTGCTCACCCGCAAGGCCCAGGCGCTGAAGGCCGCTGGCCTGCAGCGCGTCACCGTGAGCCTCGACGGCCTCGACGACACGGTATTTCGCCGCATGAACGACGTCGACTTCCCGGTCGCCGAGGTACTGGCCGGGATCGAAGCCGCGAAAGCCGCGGGCCTGGGCCCGATCAAGGTCAACATGGTGGTCAAGCGCGGCACCAACGAGCAGGAAATCCTGCCGATGGCGCGCCATTTCCGCGGCACCGGCGTGGTGCTGCGCTTCATCGAGTACATGGACGTCGGCGCCACCAACGGCTGGCGCATGGACGAGGTGCTGCCGTCGGCCGACGTGGTGAGCCGCGTCGCCGCCGAGCACCCGCTCCTGCCCCTGGAAGCCACCACCGCCGGCGAAACCGCGCAGCGCTGGGCCTATGCGGACGGCGGCGGCGAAATCGGCGTCATCAGCAGCGTCACCCAGGCCTTCTGCCACGATTGCAGCCGGGCACGCCTGTCGACCGAAGGCAAGCTCTACCTGTGCCTCTTCGCGAGCCAGGGCCACGACCTGCGCCCGCTGCTGCGCGGCGACGCCGACGACGCGCAGATCGCCTCCGCGCTCGGCCACATCTGGCAGGGCCGCGGCGACCGCTATTCCGAACTGCGTGCGCTGCGCGTCCCCGACACCGATGCCGGCGCGCCGCGCCGGGTCGAGATGAGCTACATCGGCGGATGAGCGCCCCGACCGTGATCACCGCCAGCGAAATCACCGGCCTCGTGCTCGCCGGGGGGCGCGGCTCACGCATGGGCGGGGTCGACAAGGGCCTGCAGAACTTCAACGGCACGCCGCTCGCGATGCATGCGGTGCTGCGGCTGGGCATGCAGGTCGGCGAAGTGATGGTGAATGCCAACCGCAACCTGGCCGCCTATGAATCCTTCGGCGTGCCGGTCTGGCCGGATGGCCTGGCCGACTACGCGGGCCCGCTGGCCGGCTTCCTGACCGGGCTCGAACGCTGCGAGACCCCCTACCTGCTCACCGTGCCCTGCGACACGCCGCTGTTCCCGCTCGACCTTGCAAGCCGCCTGGCGGCCGCCATGGCCGCCGAGGACGCCGACATCGCGATGGTCAGCGCGCCCGAGGCCGCCGACCCGCCGGACACCGCGCCGGTGCTGCACCCGCAGCCGGTGTTCTGCCTGCTGCGCGCCACGCTGCTCGAAAGCCTGGTGCGCTTCACCCAGGACGGCGGCCGCAAGATCGACAAGTGGACCGGCCAGCACCGCACCGTGCTGGTGCCCTTCGACCAGCCGGGCGATGCCTCCAACGCGTTCTTCAACGCCAACACGCTGGCCGAGCTCCGCGGTCTCGAACGCCAGCGCTCCTGATTCCCTTCCTGCCATGAGCCGAATCGCCGAAATCGCCGCCGCGTTGGCGGGTTACGACCCCAAGGCCCTCGGCGTCGATGCCGTGCAGGCTTTCCTGGCGCAATTGACCGAGCCCGCCATCGTCACCCAGGTCGAGCGCCTGGCCCTGCGCGATGCGCTCGGGCGGGTGCTGGCCGAGGACATCGTCTCGCCGGTCAGCGTGCCGCCGCACGACAACTCGGCGATGGATGGTTTCGCCTTCGACGGCGCTCAGCTCGATGCGGCCGGCGACGCCACGCTGACGCTTCGCGTGGTCGGGACGGCCCTGGCCGGTGCCGCCTGGCACGGCACGCTGGGCGCCGGCGACGCACTCAAGATCATGACCGGCGCGGTGATGCCGGCCGGCCTCGACACCGTGATCCCTCAGGAGTTCTGCACGGTCGAGGACGATCGCGTGAGCTTCCCCGCCAAGGCGCTGCGGCGCGGCGACAACCGCCGCTTCGCCGGCGAAGACCTGATGCAGGGTCAGCCGGCGCTGCGGCGCGGCCAGATCGTCACGCCGGCCGCGCTCGGCATGGTCGCCAGCCTCGGCCTGCCGATGGTGCCGGTGCTGCGGCGCCTGCGCGTGGCGTACTTCTCCACCGGCGACGAGATCCTGAGCCTGGGCGAGCTGCCACGCGAAGGCGCGGTCTACGACAGCAACCGCTACACCGTGTTCGGCCTGCTCACGCGGCTGGGTTGCGAGGTGATCGACCTCGGCCTGGTGCGGGACGATCCGGCGGCGCTCGAATCGGCGCTGCGCCGCGCGGCCGCCGGGGCCGATGCGATCATCACCAGCGGCGGCGTCAGCGTCGGCGAAGCCGACCACACCCGCGCCGTCATGCAGCGGCTCGGCGACATGGCGTTCTGGCGCGTCGCCATGCGGCCCGGACGGCCGATGGCGGTCGGCCTGATCCCGGCGCCGGACGATCGCCGCGGGCCGGCGGTGCTGTTCGGGCTCCCGGGCAATCCAGTCGCGGTGATGGTCACCTTCCTGGCCTTCGTGCGCCCTGCGCTGCTGAAGATGATGGGCTGCAACGCCGCCTGCGCTGCGCCGCCGCCGCTGCTGCGTGCCACCAGCGTGGAGGCGATCCGAAAGAAGCCCGGGCGCACCGAATACCAGCGCGGGCGGGTCGATCAGGTGGCGGGCGCGTTGCCCCAGGTCCGCATCGCCGGCAACCAGGGCTCGGGCGTGCTGAGCTCGATGGTCGAGGCCAACGGCCTCGTGGTGCTGCACCACGACCAGGCGAATGTGGCGCCGGGCGACCCGGTCGACGTGATGATCTTCGACGGCGTGGTGTAAGGTCTGGGCCCGCCTCGGGCATCACGGGAGTTGCGCATGGCAGCGTCCAGAATCGAACTGATGCAGCAGATGCCGATCTTCGGCGCCATCGGCGCGCAGACCATCGAATTCCTGCTGGCGGCGGCGCCGGTGATCGAAATGCCGTGCGGGGGCTATTTCTTCCGCGAAGGCGAGCCGGGCCACGGCATGTTCGTGCTCGAATCCGGCAGCGTGACCGTGTCCAAGAGCTGGCGCTCCCACGAGCTGCTGCTGAGCCGCCTGGGGCAAGGCGACTGTTTCGGCGAAATGGCGCTGCTCGACCTGTTCCCGCGCAGCGCCTCGGTCCGCGCCGAGGCCGACTGCGTCGCGATCGAGCTGTCGTCGGCGAACCTGTACCGGCTGTTCGAGCGCGATGTCGAGCAGTTCGCGCTGATCCAGATGAACATCGCCCGCGAGATGAGCCGCCGCCTGCGGGTCACCGACGACCTGCTGTTCCGGACCCGGATGGGCGAGCATGACCCCCCCCCAGGTTGGCTCACTTCGTGAGCCGCCCACCCCCTACCGGGGGCAACACCAGCAGCCCGGCAAAGCCGGTTCTGCGGTGATTCGCGAAGGGAATTCAGAGCCTGCCAAGTGCCCGGTCAACACCCTTGTTCGCGAGGGCATCCGCGCGCTCGTTGCCCGGGTCGCCCGAGTGGCCCTTGACCCAGCGCCATTCGATCTGGTGGCCGCCTTCGGCCACCAGCTTGTCGAGTTGCTGCCAGAGCTCGACGTTCTTCACCGGCTGCTTGGTCGAGGTGCGCCAGCCCTTGGCCTTCCAGCCCCGGATCCACTCGGTGATGCCCATCCGCACGTATTGGCTGTCCAGGTAGAGGACGACCTTGCACGGGCGCTTCAGCGCACCGAGGCCCTCGATCACCGCCTGCAGTTCCATGCGGTTGTTGGTGGTGTTGAGTTCGCCGCCGAAAAGCTCTTTCTCGGTGGCGCCCGACTTGAGCCATGCGCCCCAGCCGCCGGGACCGGGGTTGCCCTTGCAGGCACCGTCGGTGTAGATCTGTACTTCGTTCAAAAACCGCTTCCTTCTTCTAGCTGGCCGCCATTGTCGCGCCCCCGGTGCATCTTGCCGGCAATCGGCACCGGCGCACTGGCGCGCGAGGCGGCACGGCGCCAGTCGGCGCTCAGCAGCCGCAGCCCACGCACCCTCTTCACCGCCACCAGGAAATAGACGGCGCCGAAGATCGGCCACCAGCGCTCGCCAGCCGCGTCGAACCAGCGGCAGCGCTCCAGCCAGGCGTCGCTGCGGACCGCCGGCCGGTAGACGCCGAAGCGGCCCGACTCGACTTCGAAGCTCAGCAGCCGCAGCCAGTCGCGCATGCGCCGGTGGCCGATGAATTCACCGGCCTCGGGCAGGAACAACTCGCCGAAACCGAGTCGCCGGTACAGATGGGCCCGCCGCTGCCGCATGCCCCAGAGGCTGGCCGGGTTCAGGCCGCAGATGACGACCCGGCCCTCGGGCACCAGCACCCGCTCGACCTCGCGCAGGGTCGCGTGGGGATCGGGACTGAGTTCGAGCGCGTGCGGCAGCACCACCAGGTCGAGGCTGGCGGCCGGAAAAGGCAGGGCCGAGAAGTCCGTCAACAGCGCCGCGGYACCGGCCTGGGCCGGATCGGACAGCGCCAGCCACCGGTGCGGCATGCGATTGGCGCGCAGCGCCTGCACCTCGCCGAGGCCCAGCTGCAGCGCGTGATAGCCGAAGATGTCGGCCACGGCCTGGTCGAACTGGGCCTGCTCCCAGGCCAGCAGATAGCGCCCCGGGGGGGTCTCGAACCAATCGTGCAAACCTATAATTTGACCGCTCATGACCCTCGTTCCGCTGCCCGCCTTCGCCGACAACTACATCTGGATGCTGCAGGATGGGTACCACGCGATCGTGGTCGACCCAGGGGACGCCGGGCCCGTGTTCGATGCGCTCGGACGCCGGAATCTGCAGCTGGCCGCGATTCTAGTCACGCACCACCACGCCGATCACACCGGCGGCGTGGCGGCGCTGCACGCGGCGACCGGCGCGAAGGTCTTCGGCCCCGCCCGCGAGCGCATTCCCGAGCCGTACACGCCCCTCGCCGAGGGCGGCCACGCCGAAGCGCTGGGCCTGCGCTTCGAAGTGATCGACATTCCCGGCCACACCGCAGGCCACATCGCCTACTTCCTGCCGGCCGATCCGCGCAACGCCGCGGCCGCCGAACTGGCACCGCTGCTGTTCTGCGGCGACACCCTGTTCTCGGGCGGCTGCGGACGCCTGTTCGAAGGCACGCCGGCGCAGATGCTGGCCTCGCTCGAGGCCCTGGCGGCGCTGCCTGGCGATACCCGCGTCTGCTGCGGCCACGAATACACACTTGCTAACCTGAGATTTGCGCAAAGCGTGGAACCCGGCAACCCGGATCTCACTCAGTACACGGCGCACTGCGAAGCATTGCGCGCGCGCGGCGAGCCCACGCTGCCCTCGCAGCTGGCAATCGAGCGCCTGATCAATCCTTTTCTTCGCAGCCGCGAAGCCACTGTCAGCCGGGCGGTCCACGCTCACGCCGGCCTGCCCGCACCAGCGGCGCCCGCCGAAGTGTTCGCCGCGCTGCGCCAATGGAAGAACGACTTTCGATGAAATTCCTGCTAGCCGCCTGCCTCGCGGGCTCCTTGTTCCTCGCGGGCTGTGCCACCGGCACCGGTTCATCGCCGGGCAGCGCCTCGCCGGTGTATCCGGGTGGCAGCCTGAAGCCGATCACCTCGGGCGACACCAAGTCCCGGCCCGTGGTCACGCTGGCCCCGCCCACCGACATGTGGGATCGCATCCGCCGCGGCTTCAAGATGCCGAACCTCGACAGCGAGCTCGTGCGAGACCGCGAGCAGTGGTATGCCAGCCGGCCCGACTACATCCAGCGCATGACCGAGCGCTCGAACCGCTACATCTTCCACATCGTCGAGGAACTCGAACGCCGCGACATGCCGACCGAGATCGCGCTGCTGCCCTACATCGAGAGCGCCTTCAATCCGCAGGCCGTGTCGAGCGCGCGCGCCGCCGGCATGTGGCAGTTCATGCCGGCCACCGGCACCGACTACGACCTGAAGCAGAACATCTTCCGCGACGACCGGCGCGATGTCGTGGCCTCGACCCGCGCGGCGCTCGACTACCTGCAGCGGCTCTATGGCATGTTCGGCGACTGGCAACTCGCGCTGGCCGCCTACAACTGGGGCGAAGGCAACGTCGGCAAGGCCATCGCCAAGAACCAGCGGGCCGGCCTGCCCGCCACCTACAGCGACATCTCGATGCCGGCCGAAACGCGGCTCTACGTGCCGAAGCTGCAGGCGGTCAAGAACATCGTCGCCGATCCGGCGCGCTTCAACGTCGACCTGCCGCTGATCGCCAACCACCCCTATTTCCAGACCGTCACGCTCAAGCGCGACCTCGACGTCGCCTTGGCGGCCAAGCTGGCCGACGTGCAGGTCGAGGACTTCCGCGCCCTCAATCCCTCGGCCCACAAGCCGGTGCTGCTGGCCGCGGGCACGCCCGAGATCCTGCTGCCCTGGGACAACGCCGCGGTCTTCCAGCGCAACTTCGAGGCCTACAGCCAGGGCCAGTACGCCAGCTGGACCGCCTGGACCGTGCCCTCGACCATGACGGTGGCCGATGCGGCGCAGCGCTCGGGAATGAGCGAGGCCGACCTCCGCGCGGTCAACAACGTGCCGCCGCGAATGCTGATCAAGGCCGGCTCGACACTGATCGTCCCGCGCAGCGCCCGGGTCCAGGAAGACGTCGCGGCGGTGGTTGCAGACACCGGACAGCTGAGCTTCCAGCCCGAGATCGTGACCCGCCGCACCGTGGTCAAGGCCGGCCGCCTGGACAGCGTCGCCAGCATCGCCCGGCGCTACAAGCTGAGCCCGGCCAGCGTCGCCGAATGGAACGACGTCAAGGCGAACCACACCTTCCAGCGCGGCTACGAGGTGGTGGTGTTCCTGCCCGTGCGCGCCTCGCGGACCGCCAGTGTGGGTTCCGGCAACAGCCGCGCCCACGCGGCCGCGGCCACGACCGTGCCTGCCAAGGCGACGACGAAGACGTCGAGCAGCAAGCAGGTCGCGCGCGAGCCGCGCGGCGGCACGCCTTCGAAGAAGAAGAAGCACTGACGGCCCCCCGCCCGGCGGGCTCAGAGCTTCTCGGTCTCGCCGCTGCGCGGCTGCCACTTCATGAGCCGCTTCTCGAGCACGCCGACGATGGCGTCGAGCAGCAGCGCGAAGGCGGTGAGCACCACGATGCCGGCGAACACCGTGTTGACATCGAAGGTGCCTTCGGCCTGCAGGATCAGGTAGCCGACGCCGCGCGCCGAACCCAGGTACTCGCCGACCACCGCACCCACGAACGCCAGCCCCACCGAGGTGTGAAGGCTGGAGAACACCCAGCTGGTCGCACTCGGCAGGTACACGGTGCGCAGCAGCTGCCGCTGGCTGGCGCCGAGCATGCGCGCGTTCGCCAGCACCACCGGGCTCACTTCGCGCACGCCCTGGTAGACATTGAAGAAGACGATGAAGAAGACCAGCGTGACCGCCAGCGCCACCTTGCTCCAGATGCCGAGGCCGAACCAGAGCGCGAAGATCGGCGCCAGGATCACGCGCGGCATCGAGTTCGCCGCCTTGATGTAGGGGTCGAAGACCAGGCTCGCGGTCGGCGCCAGCGCCAGCCAGAGGCCGCAGGCCAGGCCCAGCACAGTGCCGATCACGAAGGCCAGCACGGTCTCGAGCAGCGTGGTTGCGAGGTGGAGATAGATGTCGGCGTTGCCCGCCAGGCCCTCCGGGAACAGCCGGTTGGGCGGGATCGCGAACGGCATGAACCAGCTCCAGATGCGGCCCGCGACCTCGATTGGTTCACCGAGAAAGAAGGCGAATTGCGGGTTGCGCGAGGCAGCGTGCCAGGCCACCAGCAGCACGATCAGCACGGCCATCTGCCAGAAGCGCGCGTTGCTTTCGCTGGGTCGGAGATTCATCTCGCCCCCAGGTTGCCCGGCACTTCGTGTCCGGGCGCCCACCCCCTGCCGGGGGCGCAGTCAGCGGCCCGGCGAAGCCGGTTCCGCGACTGCCCACCAACAGGCGCGCTGCGCGCAGCCGAAGAACAAACACTGCACCCGTATTCACCGCCCGACGCAGCCAGGCCCGTTCGTGAAACACCGCGGATCTGGCTTCGCCAGTCCGCTGGTGTTGCCCCCGGTAGGGGGTGGGCGCCCGACACGAAGTGCGGGCAACCTGGGGGCGAGTTCATTCCACCACCTTCTTCAGTTGCTGCGCGTAGCCCTTGAGCACCTCGTCGCGCAGCACATTCCAGATCTGCGTGTGAAGCTCCACGAAGCGTGGATGCGTGCGAATCTCGGCCACGTCACGCGGGCGTTCGAGATCGATCACGAATTCGCCGATCGGATGCGTGGCCGGCCCGGCCGACAGAACCACCACGCGATCGCTCATCGCAATCGCCTCGTCGAGGTCGTGCGTGATGAACAGCACCGCCTTCTTTTTCGCCGCCCAAAGCGCCAGCACCTCGTTCTCCATCAACTGGCGCGTCTGTATGTCGAGTGCGCTGAAGGGTTCGTCCATCAGGATGATGTCCGGATCCAGGGCCAGCACCTGGGCCAGCGCGGCGCGCTTGCGCATGCCGCCCGAGAGCTGGTGCGGATAGCGATCGCCGAAACCGGAGAGCCCGACCCGCGACAGCCATTGCCCGGCCTGCGCCCCGGCCTCGGCATCAGACACGCCGCGGTATTGCAAGCCCAGCATCACGTTGTCGAACGTACTGCGCCAAGGCAACAGCGCCTCGCTCTGGAACATGTAGCCGGCGCGCGTGTTGATGCCCGAGAGCGGCTCGCCGAACACCCGCACCCTGCCCGACGACGGTTCGAGCAGGCCGGCGCCGACGTTCAACAGCGTCGACTTGCCGCAGCCGGTCGGACCGACCACCGAGACGAACTCGCCCTCGCCGATCCGAAGCGTGGTGTCGGCCACCGCCGTGTAGCGCTGGCCGTGGTCGTCCTTCGAGCGGAAGGTGCATTGGATATCGATCAGTTCGAGCGCGTGGTCGGCCATGGGCTTGAAAGAAAAAACCCGGCCGAGGCCGGGTTGCAGAGACACCGCGGTCAGGCTTTGAACCTGTCCTTGGCGCGCCGCGCAAAGTCGTTGGTATAGAGCTTGGCGAGATCGATCTTGTCGGCCTTGACCGAGGAATCGAAACTCGCGATGGCGTTGAGTGCGGTCTTGGGACCATCGGCCGGCACCAGTCCATCGATGGCGATCGCTTCGCGCACCTTGTCGAATGACGCGAGGTACAAGGCCCGGTCGCCCAGCAGATAGGTCTCGGGCACGGTCTTGATGATGTCGCCCGGCCCGGCGGTCTGCAGCCACTTGAGGCCATGGACGATGGCGTTGGCGAGCGCCTGGCAGGTGTTCGGATTTTTCTGGATGAATTCCGACGAGGCATAGAGGCAGGCGGCCGGCATCAGTCCACCGAACACCTCCTGCGTGCCCTTGAGCGTGCGGGTGTCGCTGATGATCTTCACGTCGCCCTTCTGTTCGAGCATGGTCATCACGGGATCGGTGTTGCTGATCGCATCGATCTGGCCCGAGCGCAACGCGGTGAGTGCGCCGGCGGCGACGCCGACGCCGATGAAGCTCACGTCGCTGGCCTTCAGGCCGCCGCGCGACAGCACCAGGTTGACCACCATGTTGGTCGAGGAGCCCGGCGCCGAGACACCGATCTTGCGGCCTTTGAGGTCGGCGATGCCCGCGTAGGCGGGCATGTTCTTGGTCGACACCCCGATCGCGATCTGCGGTGCGCGGCCCTGGAGCACGAAGGCCTGGAAGAACTGGTTCTTGGCCTGCAGGTTGATGGTGTGCTCGAAGGCCCCGGAGCAGACGTCGGCCGAGCCGCCGACGACCGCCTGCAGTGCGCGTGCGCCACCCGAGAAATCGGAGATCTCGACATCGAGCCCCTCGGCCTTGAAATAGCCGAGCTGCTCGGAGATCGTGAGCGGGAGGTAGTAGAACGCGGCCTTGCCGCCGACCGCGATCGAAACCTTGGACTTCTCGAGCTTCGGCTGGCCGTAGACCAGCGGCACCCCGATGGCAGCCGCGCCGAGCGCAGCGGCGACGGTGAAGGTGCGGCGATTGAGCATGAGTGGGACCTTCGGGCTCTCTGTCGTGTGATTCGAATCGAGCTTAGGGGCGCCCCCTTGCCCCTGCATCGGGAACATCCCGTGCGGGTTTTTACGTAAACACGAAGGCCGCTATCGACCGGAGAACAGGATCGCGATGTTCACCAGGAAGCCGAGGGCCCAGACCGCACTGCGCAGCGAACTGCGATCCGCGATGTACAGCGCGACACAGACGATGCGCAGCAGCACATAGGCGGCCGCCAGGCTATGTGGTCAGCGGCGGTCCACCAACGCGTGGGCGATGGTGCCGAGGTCGACGTATTCGAGCTCGCTGCCGGCCGGCACGCCGCGCGCGAGCCGCGTCACCGAAAGCCCGCGCTGCTTGAGCGCATCGCCGATCACATGGGCCGTGGCCTCGCCCTCGGCAGTGAAATTGGTGGCGAGGATCACCTCGCTCACGGTGCCGTCGAGCGCGCGCTCGAACAGCTTCGCGAGTCCGATGTCGTTCGGCCCGATGCCGTCGAGCGGGCTCAGCTTGCCCATCAGCACGAAGTAGTAGCCGCGGAACACGCCGGTGCGCTCGAGCGCAGCCTGGTCGGCCGGCGTCTCCACCACGCAGAGCTTGCTGGCGTCGCGCCGCGCATCCTGGCAAACGCTGCAGACCACGCCTTCGGTGAAGGTGTTGCAGCGCTCGCAGTGGCGCACGTTGGCGGCCGCCTGCTGCAACGCGCGCGCGAGCTTCTGGAGGCCTTCGCGATCGTGCTGCAGCATGTGGAAGGCCATGCGCGAGGCCGACTTGGCGCCGACGCCGGGCAATCGGCGCAGTGCTTCGACCAGCGCTTCGAGCGAACTGGAATCCGCCATCGAGGGCCGATGAAAGCTCAGAACGGCAGCTTCATGCCGGGCGGCAGGCCAGGCATGCCGGCTGTCAGCTTGCCCATCTTCTGCTCGCTGGTTTCCTCGGCCTTGCGCACGGCGGCATTGAAGGCGGCGGCCACCAGGTCCTCGAGCATGTCCTTGTCGTCGGCCAGCAGGCTGGGATCGATGGTGATCCGCTTGACGTCGTGCTTGCAGGTCATCACGACCTTGACCAGCCCGGCGCCGGATTCACCCTCGACCTCGATGGTGGCCAGTTCTTCCTGGGCCTTCTTGAGGTTGTCCTGCATTGCCTGCGCCTGCTTCATGAGGCCGGCCAGTTGTCCTTTGTTGAACATGTGGATCCTGTCGATCGTTGAAATAAGGAGTTTAGTCAGTTGAGGACAGAGCAAAAACTGCTGCGCAGTTTCTTGGTCTGTCCCGCAAGGTATCAGTCAGTCGAGGACAGAGCAAAAACTGCTGTGCAGTTTCTTGGTCTGTCCCGCAAGGTTCTAGTCAGTTGAGGACAGAGCAAAAACTGCTGCGCAGTTTCTTGGTCTGTCCCGCAAGGTATCAAGCGGGCCGCAGCGTACCCGGAACGATCTTCGCGTCCCAGTCGCGCATCATCGACTGCACCTCGGGGTCGTTGCGGATCGCTTCCTCGGCGACACGCTGGCGCTCGTCGGCCGCCTGCTTGTTGCGCCGGGCCGGACTGTCGGCCACGGCACCGATCTCGATCGCGATTCTGACGCCATGGCCCATGGCCGCCAACGCGGCCTGCAGCTTCTCGCGGCTGCTGGTCTGGTTGAGCGACTCGCGCTCGACGCGCAGCAGCCACTGGTCGACATCGCGCGCCACCAGCTGCGATTGCAGCGCAAGCTCGCGCGCCAGCGCGCTGATGGCCTCGGCCACCACCATCTGTGTCACGGTGGCGTACCAGAAATCGCCCTCCTCGCTCGGCGGTATAGGCGCCAAGGGCGCGGAGGATTCGGCCTCGCGGGCGCCTGGCGGCGGCTGCACCCTCACCGGCATCGCCATCACCCTCGCCGGTGCCGGCGCGGGGCCGGCGGCGGGCGCGGGCCTCGGTGGCGGCGCCGCGCTCAACGAAGGCGCCTCGACCACCGGCAGGCGCTGGCCGGGCGGCGCATGCGATGCGGCAGCTGCCACCGATGCGGCAGGCACCGGGGCCGGCGCGCGCTCGGCGGCCACGACGGGTCGCGGGGGCGATTCGGCAGGTGGCGCGGCCCGGGGCGCATCGGCAACCGCGCGCCCAGCCTCATTCAGAGTTTTTTTTTCCGCTCCGGCTGCGCCGGCGGGCTTGAAGGCCAGCAGGCGCAGCAGCACCATCGTGAGCGCCGCGTACTCGTCGGGCGCCAGGCCGAGCTCGCCCCGGCCATGCAGGCAGAGGCTGTAGAGCAACTGGGTCTCGTCGGCCGGCAGCAGCGCCGCGAGGCGCGCGGTCTCGGCCGCGTCGGGATCGGCCGCGTCGCGCGACTCGGCCCGCGAGGGCACGGCCTGCAGCACCGCCATGGCCTGCAGCACGGTGCTCATTTCCTCCAGCGTGGAGGCGGCCGACAAACCATCGCGGCGCAGCCCCTCGGAGGTCTCGACCACCGTCTTGCCATCGCCCTGCGCAAGCGCCTCGATCAGCCGGAACACATGGCCGCGGTCGACGCTGCCGAGCATCTGCCGCACGCCGGTCTCGAGCAGCTCGCCGTTGCCGAAGGCGATCGCCTGGTCGGTCAGCGACAGGGCGTCGCGCATCGAGCCGCGAGCGGCGCGCGAAATCAGGCGCAGCGCGGGCGGCTCGGCCGGCACGGCTTCGGCCTGCAGCACCTGCGTGAGGTGTTCGAGCACGGTCTCGGGCGCCATCGGCCGCAGGTTGAACTGCAGGCAGCGCGACAGCACCGTGACCGGCACCTTCTGCGGATCGGTGGTGGCCAGCACGAACTTGAGGTATTCGGGCGGCTCCTCGAGCGTCTTCAGCATCGCGTTGAACGCGTGCCCGGTGAGCATGTGAACTTCGTCGATCATGAAGACCTTGAAGCGGCCCTGCACCGGCTTGTAGACCGCCTGCTCCAGCAGGGCCTGCACCTCGTCGACGCCGCGGTTGGAGGCGGCGTCGAGTTCGGTGTAGTCGACGAAGCGGCCGGCGTCGATGTCCTTGCACGCCTGGCATAGGCCGCACGGCGTGGCCGTGATGCCGCCCTGCCCGTCGGGCCCCTGGCAGTTGAGCGACTTCGCCAGGATCCGCGACACGGTGGTCTTGCCGACGCCGCGGGTGCCGGTGAAGAGGTAGGCGTGGTGCAGCCGCTGCGAGGTCAGCGCGTTCTCGAGCGCTTGCACGACATGCTCCTGGCCCACCATCTCGCTGAAGGTTCGGGGACGGTGTTTGCGAGCGAGCACGAGATAGGCCATCGGCGCATTTTAGGTCGACGCGGCGATCGACTCGGCTGCCGGCCTAGGCCATCCTGCAGATAGATTTCGCGCCGCCCGCGCCTAGCATGAAAAAACCTCGAGGAGACCGACATGCCCACTGCGACCCGCAAGGCGGCCCGTCCGGCCGCGCCCAGCAAATCCAGCCCGCCCGAAGCCGTCGGCCCGCGACGCTATTGCTCGCAGCCGGTGCAGCCGATCCGGCAGTTCGATATCGGCGTCGCCGCCGGCCGCGCCCGTGCCATCATCGCCGCGAGCAAGAAGTGGGTGAACGGCACCCAGCTCACGTACTACTGCTTCAAGCGCGGAGATGGCGTGCCTTCGGCATGGCAGGGGAACACCGCAGACATCGGCGTTGTCGACACCTCTTTCGAAGCCTGGGCCAAGCTCGGCGTCGGCATCAGCTTCCGGCGCGTCGAGGCGCCCGAGGACGCCATGGTGCGCATCGGCTTCGATCCTCAGGACGGCGCCTGGTCCTACGTGGGACGCGACGTGCTCAACACCAAGTCGCCACAGGAGCGCACCATGAACTTCGGCTGGGCACTGACCACCGCCTACGGCCACGACACCGCCCTGCACGAGATCGGCCACACGCTCGGGCTGGAACACGAGCACCAGAACCCGAACGCCGGCATCTCGTGGAACCGCGAGGCGGTGCTGGCCTATTTCAGGGGGCCGCCGAACAACTGGGAAGATTCGCAGATCGAATGGAACATCCTGCGCAAGATCCCGGCGTCGGAGATCAAGGGCACCACCTGGGATCCGGATTCGGTCATGGAGTACCAGTTCGATGCCGGGCTGATCGTCGCGCCGGAAAAATACCAGTCGGGCCTGCAACCCAAGGGCGGCCTGTCCTATGCGGACAAGGCCTGGGTGGTGGAGTCCTACCCGGGCGTCAGGGCGCCCACGTCCGCTGCATTGAAAGTCGGGGTGTCGCAGCTGCTGAAGCTCAAGGCCGGCGAGACCCGCACCTTCGATTTCACGCCGCCGCGCACGCGAACCTACAACGTCGGCACCTTCGGCACCTCGGACACGGTGCTGGTGCTGTTCGAGGTCACGCCGAAAGGCAACGTGCAGATCGCGGGCGCCGACGACAGCGGCACCGACCTCAACGCCAAGGTCAGCATGCGGCTGCAGAAGGACCGCCACTACCAGATCGGCGTGCGTCTCTACTATGCCGATGCGGCGCTCGAAACCGCGTTGATGGTCTGGTGAAAAGCCGGGGTGCTCGCCGTCGCCTACAATCCCGAGTTGACGGGCCTCCCCGCATGGTGAAGCGGCCAACCGGGTCAGGTGGGGAACCAAGCAGCCCTAACTGCGTAGCCAGTGCCGGGGGTAAGGCTCGTCAACCTCACATCAATGGCGGACTCGGGCCGATCGGCCACCTTCGAGCGAAGACCCCAAGCGTCGCCACGAGGGCCGCTTGAGGTCCGCCGAAAAGCTACGGGAGCTTGGCCAGTATCTTGTCCATCTCCTGGCTCGAATACGCACGCATCGAGTTGATGCGCACATTTCCCTGGCTGGCCGTCGCGATGCTGAACGCCGCCAATGCATGTTCGTCCTCTGCCTCGAGCACGCAAACGAGGTCGTACTTGCCCATGGTCCAGTACAGCTCCCGCATGGTGACTCCGGCCTTTTTCGCAGCCTCCTTGGCGGCGACCGACCGTTTGGTCGTGTCCTTGACCGATTGAATGCCCTTGTCCGTGAAGCTCATCAAGCCAACGTAGGTGATCATGTCACCCTCCTTCGAGCTGAAGTAGGCGGCCCGTGCCAACTGCCTCTGGCCGACGCGGCCGCCTGCCGTCGACCGAGATCGCACCCAGCGAAATGGCTTGCCCGTCGTTGGCCGGCAGCGCAGCATGATGGAGCGGGGCCTTGCGCAGGACGGCAAGGGACTTCACCGAGGGGCGACCCGGCGCATGCTACGCGCTTCGCCAGCAGAGGCAAGGGCTGGACCGACGAGCGGAAAACACGATCTCCACCCGGCGCGGCGTCGTCCTGGCGGACCCGCCTCGCATCAGCCGGCGCGCAGCATCTCGGCGGCGATGACCTCGAGTTCGTCCAGGATGGCCCAGCCTTCGCCCGCCTCGCCCTCGAGGCTTTCGGTCAACAGCTCGACCGCGAATTCCATCTGCATCGGCATGAAGAACCGGGCCACCGCGCCCATGACCTGATCGGCGTTGCGCAACGGGCGACCCGTCGCCGTCTCGGCCAGGTACATGGCACGGATCAGGTTCACCTGCGGAAAACTCAGCGGCGGCTCGCCGCAAGTGCCCAGGTACGCGGTCAGGGCGCGCGCGGCACGCTTGCAGGCGTTCAAGATCTGCGGGCTCAGGGCCGTGGCCTGCGCCTGCGCGCGAACGCCATTCGCCAGCAGGTCTGCGGCCGTGGTCGAGCGGTTCGAACTCATGCTGTCAGGCGGTCGCACCGCGAACCAGGCGCCAGGGCATCGGCCAGGGTGGCGCGCAGATCCTTGGCGTCGAGGCCCAGCATCCGCGTGACGCACTCGGCTTGGGCCTCGGAGAAGTGGGCGGGCATCCACGCTTGCAGCAGGAGCGCGGCGCCGGTCGGCGTTTCCCGCCGGACCTGCTCCAGTTCGAGGACCCTGTCGACCTGACTGCGGGTGAAGGGGGCCGGAATGGACGGCATCATCCGCGCCGGACCTGATCCGGACGGTGGCCAGCGAAGGGCCCTGGCGCTGGAGGCGCCCAGGCCGGGCAAATTGCAACGAAGCGTAGACATGCCCCGAGCTTCGGTGAACTCGCTGAGGGCAGGCTTAAGGCGATGGCTGCGCATCACGGGCTCGATTGACTGTATTTTCATACAGTGTTTCGAGTAAACTGAGCATCATCCCATCACAAGACCAAGGCGAGACCCATGACCCTCCTCACGCCCTCGTCCAACGCTGGCCGGGTGCTGCCGTTCGAGCCTCGGCCCCGGGTCGAGAGGCGTTCGTCCTGGCCGTTTCCCGCCGCCCGCGAGCCGGCACCGGCGTCGCAGGTCAAGGCCCGGGCCGCACAGGTCGTCGCCACCACCGCGCGCCATTGGCTCGGCCGGCCATGAGCCGAACCAGGCCGGCGCCCTACTTCAGACGCTCCAGCGCGCCGCGCGCGGCGGCCGCGCCGCTCGCCATCGAGGCGGTCAACAGATAGCCCCCGGTCGGCGCCTCCCAGTCGAGCATCTCGCCGGCGAAGAAGACGTCCGGCAGCGCCACGGCCATCAGCCGGTCGTCGAGCGCGTCGAAGCGCACGCCGCCGCCGGTGCTGATGGCCTCGTCGATCGGCCGCGCCGCCGAGAGGCGCAGCGGCACCGCCTTGATGGTCTCGGCCAGCTTCTCGGCAGCGTGCATCTCCTCGCGTGTCAGCACCTCGTGCAACACGCCGGCCTTGATGCCCTCGAGGCCGAGGCGGCTCTTCAGATGACTCGCCTGCGAACGTGCGCCGCGCGGATGCATCACCGCGGCGCGCACTTGCTCGGCGCTGCGATCGGGCAGCAGGTCGAGCATCAGGATGGCGCAGCCGCGCGCCGCGATCTCGTCGCGCAGCAAGGCCGAGGCCGCGTAGATCAGGCTGCCTTCGACGCCAGTCGCGGTTGCCACGAACTCGCCCTTGCGCGCGAAGCGGCGACCGTGCCCGTCGCTGAATGCGATCGCCACCGACTTGAAGGGCATGCCTGCGAAGCGCTCCGCAAAATGCGGTGTCCAGCCGATGTCGAAGCCGCAGTTGGCCTGCACCAGCGGCGCGACCGCCACGCCGCGACCGGACACCCATGGCACCCAGGCCCCATCGGAGCCCAGCCGCGACCAGCTGGCGCCGCCGAGCGCCAGCACGACGGCGTCGTGCGCCTGTGCGACCTCGCCGTCGGGCGTAGCGAAGCGCAGCGTGGTGGCCGGCGTCGCCGCGTCCGGCCAACCCAGCCAGCGATGGCGCATGTGAAAGCGCACGCCGGCCTGCCGCAGCCGATGCAGCCAGGCCCGCAGCAGCGGCGCGGCTTTCATGTCCTTCGGGAACACACGGCCCGAGGTGCCCACAAAGGTCTCGATGCCCAGCCCGTGCGCCCAGGCCCGCAGTTGATCGGGACCGAAGGCCTTCAGCAACGGCGCGAGCGCCGCATTGCGCTCGCCGAAGCGAGTGGCAAAGAGCTCGAAGGGTTCGGAATGCGTGAGGTTGAGACCGCCGCGCCCGGCGAGCAGGAACTTGCGCCCGACCGAGGGCATGGCGTCGTAGAGATGCACCTCGACGCCTTCGGCGGCCAGCACTTCGGCCGCCATCAATCCGGCAGGACCGCCACCGACCACCGCCACTTTTCTTGTCTGATTCATGCGTCGAGTGTCACCGCTTTGGCTATCGATGCCATAGCTTCCGCGCCGACCACGTCGCTACTTGGTTTCTGTCACAATGACCTGCACTTTGGCAGCACCCAAAACTCTCCGCGCAGAAGGACACAACTCCATGGCCAGCGACCTCATCAAACACATCTCCGACTCCTCCTTCGAAGCCGACGTGCTCAAGTCCGGCAAGCCCGTTCTGGTCGACTACTGGGCCGAATGGTGTGGGCCCTGCAAGATGATCGCGCCGATCCTCGACGAGGTGTCCAACACCTACGAGGGCAAGCTCCAGATCGCCAAGATGAACGTCGACGAGAACCGCGACATCCCGGCCAAGTTCGGCATCCGCGGCATCCCGACCCTGATGCTGTTCAAGGACGGCCAGCTTGCCGCCACCAAGGTCGGCGCGATGAGCAAGGCGCAACTCACGGCCTTCATCGATCAGCAACTCGCCTGAAGCCTTCTCCGGCTGCCCGCGCGCAATGCGCCGGCAGCCGCCGATTTTCCTGTCATAATCTCCCGCAGATCACCGGCCCTCCCAGGGACCCGGTTCGAGTTCCCCGGTTTGTGAGGCATCTCTCGCCTCTCACCAAACCTCCCCCTCCTGGTTCCAGACCGATTTCCCCTCACGGGGTCATTCCATGCACTTAAACGAACTCAAGGCACTCCACGTGTCCGAAGTCCTCAAGCAGGCCGAAGCCCTTGAGATCGAAAACGTCGGCCGCATGCGCAAGCAGGAGCTGATGTTCGCGATCATCAAGAAGCGCGCCAAGGCCGGCGAGCAGGTCTTCGCCGACGGCGTGCTCGAGATCCTGCCGGACGGCTTCGGCTTCCTGCGCAGCCCCGACACCAGCTTCACCGCCAGCACCGACGACATCTACATCTCGCCGAGCCAGGTGCGCCGCTTCAACCTGCACACCGGCGACATGATCGAAGGCGAGGTGCGCACGCCCAAGGACGGGGAGCGCTACTTCGCACTGACCAAGCTCGACAAGGTCAACGACGGGCTGCCCGAGAACAACAAGCACAAGGTGATGTTCGAGAACCTGACGCCGCTGTTCCCGAAGGAGCAGATGAAGCTCGAGCGCGACGGCTTCAAGGGCGAAGAGAACATCACCGGCCGGATCATCGACATCATCGCGCCGATCGGCAAGGGCCAGCGTGCCCTGCTCGTGGCCCCGCCCAAGAGCGGCAAGACGGTGATGATGCAGCACATCGCGCACGCGATCAGCGCCAACTACCCCGAAGTGCACATGATGGTGCTGCTGGTGGACGAGCGGCCCGAAGAAGTGACCGAGATGCAGCGCACCGTGAAGGGCGAGGTGATTGCCTCGACCTTCGACGAGCCCGCCGCGCGCCACGTGCACGTCGCCGAGATGGTGATCGAACGCGCCAAGCGCCTGGTCGAGCTCAAGAAGGATGTCGTGATCCTGCTCGACTCGATCACCCGCCTGGCCCGCGCCTACAACAACGTCGTGCCCTCCTCGGGCAAGGTGCTGACCGGCGGCGTCGACTCCAATGCGCTGCAGCGTCCCAAGCGTTTCCTGGGCGCCGCGCGCAACGTGGAAGAAGGCGGCTCGCTGACCATCATCGGCACCGCGCTGATCGACACCGGCAGCCGCATGGACGAAGTGATCTTCGAAGAGTTCAAGGGCACCGGCAACTCCGAAATCCACCTCGACCGCCGGCTCTACGAGAAGCGCGTGTTCCCCTCGATCCAGCTCAACCGCAGCGGCACCCGCCGCGAAGAACTGCTGCTGGCACCCGAGATCCTCCAGAAGACCCGCATCCTTCGCCAGCTCATGTACAACATGGACGAGATCGAGTCGATGGAGCTCATGCTCAAGAACATGAAGGCGACCAAGACCAATGTCGAGTTCTTCGACATGATGCGTCGCGGAGGTTGAGCCCCTACGCTCGGTCACTTCGTGTACTCGCTGCCCCCCGAGGGGGCGCGGTCCGCCTTGGGGCGGCCCGGCGGCGGACCAAGTACCACGAAGAATCGCCTTCAGCGCGCCGACACCTCGTCAGCGCGCCGCCAGGGCCCGGCCTTCCGCCGCGCTCTGGCGACCCAGGTCGAGCAGTTCCATCAGCTCGACCGCCTGCTCCGGCGTGACCGGATTCGGGCCCCTCTCCAAGATCGCATCGCGCACTGCCGCGTAGTAGCTCACGTAGTCGCCTGCCCGCGTGGGCAGCTTCTGCGTCTGCGCGCGGCCATCGAGGCCGACCAGCGTGAGTTCGCCATCGACCGGATCGGCGCCCCACTGCGCATCGCCGGGCCTGCCGCCGGCGCGCAGCGCGTCTTCCTGTGGATCGACGCCACGCTTGAGATAGCTGCCTCGCGTGCCGTGGACGATGAAGCGCGGCGCCGGAAAGGCCGCCAGCGTGGTCGCATGCAGCACCACCCGCAAGGGCGCATGCTCGCCGCTCTGGTAGCGCAGCACGGCATGGAAATAGTCCTCGACCAGCGCGCGCTCGCGCAGCGCCGCGGTGTCCAGCTGCAGCGTGTCGGGGCGGCCGAAGAGCTGCAGCGCCTGGTCGACCAGGTGCGCGCCGAGGTCGCCCCACAGCCCCGCGCCGGGCACCGGTTGCTCGCGCCAGCGCTCGCGCACCTGCGGCCGGAAGCGGTCGAAATGCGACTCGAAGTACACCGGGCGTCCGAGCTGGCGGCCTGCCAGCAGGCCGCGCAGGCTCAGGAAGTCCGAGTCGAAGCGCCGGTTCTGGTAGACCGACAGCAGCCGGCCCTGGCGTTTCGCCAGCGCGGTCAGATCACGGGCCTGGGCCGCGTCGAGCGTGAAGGGCTTGTCGACCACCACGTGCTTGCCGGCCTCCAGCGCCGCCCGGGCCAGCGGATGGTGCTGCGCGTTCGGCGCGGCCACCACCACCAGGTCGATGTCGCCGCGGCGCAACAGCGCCTCGACGTCCGGGACCACGGGAACACCGGGCCAGTCGGCGTGGACCTTGTTCGGCTGGGAACTCGCCACGGCGCCCAGGACGAGCCCCGGAACCGCCGACAGCACCGGTGCGTGGAAGGTCTGGCCAGCGAATCCGTAGCCGACCAGGCCGGCTTTCAGGGTGGGAATGGGCATGGTGATCGGGCCTCTGGCGCTGAAACGGCCCAGTATGCGATAATTGAGGGCTTAGCGAAAAGTGCTGCGTGGACGTTGTGTCCCGCTGTGGCTCTCGCATCGACCCACAAGGAAATGATCATGGCTAAAGCAGGCATTCACCCCAACTACCGCGAAGTTCTGTTCGTCGACCTGTCGAACGGCTTCAAGTTCGTGACCCGTTCGTGCGCGAACACCAAGGAAATGGGCAAGACCGACGACGGTCGCGAACTGCCTCTCTTCAAGCTCGATACCTCGAGCGAGTCGCACCCCTTCTACACCGGCACGCAAAAGTCGGTCGACAACATGGGTGGCCGCGTCGAGAAGTTCCGCAACCGCTTCGGCAAGACCACCGGCGCCGCCTCCAAGTAAGGCGGGCGCTTCCGCGTCGAGGGCAGCCCGGTTTACCGCGCTGCCCTTTTTTTGCTTTCGCTCCCTCCCACGCAAACCCGCCCCTTGAACCAGCCGACGCCAGCGATCGTTGCCCAGAGCGCCGTGCGCCGCCTGCCGCGGATCGCGTTGCTGCTGCTCTGCGCCGCCTACCTGATGCCGGGGCTGGTGGGGCGCGGGCCCTGGAAGAGTGCCGACATCGCAGCCTTCGGCTTCATGGCCGAGCTGGCACAAGCTGGCGGCGGCATCGCGCGCTGGCTGGATCCGATGTTGCTCAGCCTGAGGCCCGAGACAGCTGCGCTGCTGCCCTACTGGATCGGCGCCTGGGCGATCAAGATCGCGCCGGCCTGGATGAACCCCGACCTCGCGGTGCGCATCGCCTTCGCGCTGCTGCTGTGGGGCACCTTCAGCGCCACCTGGTACGCCGCCTACTACCTGGCGCGCACCCCGCGCGCGCAGCCGGTGGCTTTTGCCTTCGGCGGCGAGGCGCGGCCGACCGACTATGCCCGAGCCATCGCCGATGGCGCCGTGCTGGCGCTGATCGCCTCGCTGGGCCTGGCGCAGCTGGGCCATGAAACCACCCCGGCACTGGCCCAGCTGTTCTTCGCCTCGCAGCTGTTCTACGGCGTCGCGGCGCTGCCCTATCACCGCGTCGGCGCCTTCATCGCGCTGCTGATCGGCAGCGTCGGCCTGACGCTGTCGGGCGGTCCGACGGTCGGCCTCGGACTGGGCCTTGGCTGCGTCGGGCTTCTGGCAGCAGAGCGCTGGGGCCACCGCGCCGAAGAAGCCTCCGAATCCGAACCGACCTACAGCTTCGGGGCCATTGCCGCCGTGCTCGGCGCGACCCTGCTGGTCGCTGCGCTCGCCGCCGGGCTCGGCCTCTTCCAGTGGAAGATCGACCTCCCCGGCAGCGACCCCCACACGCGCCTGATCGCCGACGTGCGCAGCCAGGCCAAGCTGCTGCTGTGGTTCACCTGGCCGACCTGGCCGCTGGCTGTCTGGACCCTCTGGCGCTGGCGCCGCCAACTGCTGGCGCGCCACGTGGCGCTGCCGCTGTGGTTCGCGCTGATGCCGCTGCTGGCCACCTGGACCACGGACTTCTCCGAGCGCTCCCTGCTGCTCGGCCTGCCGGCCTTCGCGACGCTGGCCGCCTTCGCGCTGCCGACCTTGCGGCGCAGCGTGGCGGCCTTGATCGACTGGTTCACGCTGCTGTTCTTCACCGGTTTCGCCATCATCATCTGGGTCATGTGGGTCGCGATGCAAACCGGCGTGCCGGCCAAGCCGGCGGCCAACGTCGCCAAGCTCGCGCCCGGCTTCGTTCCTCATTTCTCCGCCACGGCCTTCGTCTTCGCGCTGACCGCGACCCTGGCCTGGGCCTGGCTGGTGCGCTGGCGCACCGGGCGCCATCGCGCCGCGCTCTGGAAAACGCTGGTGCTGCCGGCCGGCGGCGCCGCGCTGTGCTGGATGCTGCTGATGACGCTGTGGCTGCCGCTGCTCGACTACGCGCGCAGCTATGGGCCCCAGGTGAGTGCAATCGCCGACAAGATCGGCCAGCCCGAGTGCATCTCCGAGCTCGCCCTCAGCCGGCCCCACGTCGCGGCGCTGCGCCACCACGGCAATTTCAAGCTGCGTTCGCTCGGGACCGAGCCGGTCTGCCCCTGGCTGCTGGTGAGCCCCGACGCGATCGCGCGGCTGCACAACATCGTGAACCTCGAGGGCTGGCGCCTGATCGGCACGCTGCGTCGCCCCACCAGCCCGAGCGACGACCTGCTGCTCTACCAACGCATCGCGCCCAACGGTGGCTAGCCGTGGGAGCGGCCCGGCGGTGCCTAGCGAGCGGCGGGTGATCGCACGCCACGCCGCGACGGTGCTGGTCGGCCAGCTCGCGGTGATGGCCTTCGGCGTCACCGACACGATCGTGGCCGGCCGCTATGCCGAAGGCGCGCTGGCGGCCTTGTCGGTCGGCTCGGCGATCTTCATCAGCGTCTACGTCTCGCTGATGGGCGGGCTGCAGGCGCTGCTGCCGGTGTGGGCCGAACTCCATGGCGCCCGGCGCACCTCCGAGGTCGGCCGCTCGGTGCGGCAGTCGCTCTACCTCTGCGCCGGGGCCATCGCGCTCGGCATGGCGCTGCTGTTGTTCCCGGCGCCGCTGCTGCGCTGGACCGAGGTGCCGCCGGCGATGCGCGACGCCGTCGAAGCCTACCTGCAGGTGCTGGCCTTCGCGCTGGCGCCGGCGCTGCTGTTCCGCCTCTTCAGCACCCTCAACCAGAGCCTGGGCAAGCCGCAGCTCGTGACCTGGCTGCAATTGGCGTCGCTGGGCCTGAAGCTGCCGCTGTCGATCTGGTTCACCTTCGGCGGCGCCGGGCTGCCGGCGATGGGGCTGGTCGGCTGCGGCTGGGCCACGCTGGCGGTCAACTACACGATGCTCGGAGCCGCCGTCTGGCTGCTGCGCGGCGACCCGTTCTACACCGGCTACCGCTTCTGGCAACGGATCGAGCCGCCCGACTGGCGGCAGCTGCGCCAGTTTGCGCGGCTCGGCGTGCCCGCCGGCCTGTCGGTGCTGGTGGAAGTGACCTCGTTCACCTTGATGGCGCTGTTCATCGCGCGCCTGGGGACTGCGGCCTCGGCCGCGCACCAGATCGCCGCCAACCTCACGGCCGTCGCCTACATGACGCCGCTGTCGCTGTCGATCGCGACCAGCGCGCGCGTCAGCTTCTGGCTCGGCGCCGATCAGGCCGCGCTGGCGCGGCGCGCCTGCCGGCGGGGCTTCGAGCTGACCGTGTGCTTCGCCCTGCTGATCGCAGGCGGCATGGCGGTGCTGCGCTGGCAGCTCGCCGGCATCTATACGGGCAACCCGGCGGTGGAGGCGCTCGGCGCGACGCTGCTGCTGGCGACCGCGCTCTATCATTTCGCAGACGCCCTGCAGACGCTGAGCGTCTTCGTGCTGCGCTGCTACCGCGTCACCGTGGCGCCGCTGGCGCTCTACTGCGCCCTGCTGTGGGGCGTGGGGCTCGGTGGCGGCTACCTGCTGGCCTATCGCGGCATCGGGACCTGGACGGCGATGCAATCGCCGCTGGCCTTCTGGCTCATGGGCGCGCTGGCATTGGCTTTCACCGCCGCCCTGTTCATCGCCTTGCTGCTGTCCACGCTCAGACCGGCGCCGGGCCGCCCCAAGGCGGTCTGTGCCCCCTCGGGGGGCAGCGAGCACACGAAGTGACGAGCGTGGGGGCCTCAGGCGACGACGCTGAGCGGCGAGGCCTGCCGCAGCCGCGACACGGGAAACACGAGCGCAAAACGCGAGCCCTTGCCGGGCGTGCTCTCGATGCGCAGCTCGGTGCCGTGGCGCTGCGCGATGTGCTTGACGATCGCCAGGCCGAGGCCGGTGCCGCCGGTCTCGCGCGAGCGGCTGCGGTCGATGCGGTAGAAGCGCTCGGTCAGGCGCGGCAGGTGCTCGGCGGCGATGCCCGGGCCGCTGTCGCGCACCGCGTACTCGCCCCGTCCGTCGGGCAACAGGCGCCAGCTGACGGCGACTTCGCCCCCGCCGGGCGTGTAGCGGATGGCATTGCTCACGAGATTCGACATCGCGCTTTGCAGCTCGGTCGGCGCGCCGGCGATCTCCGAGTCGGACTCCAGCGTGAACGACAGCCGGTGGCCCTGCGAGCTCAGGCGGCTCGACAGCCCCCTGCCCTCGTCCTCGCACTGCGCCATCAGGGCCCGCATGCGGGTCCAGCGGTTGGCCGGCGGGGCCGCGCTGCCCTCCAGCCGCGAGAGCGTCAGGAGGTCGTTGACCAGGGTCTCCATCCGATGGGACTGCTGCGCCATCAGGCCGAGATAGCGGGCGCGCTCCTTGGCGTCGAGCGGCAGGTTCTGCAGCGTTTCGACGAAGCCGGCCAGCACGGTGAGCGGCGTGCGGATCTCGTGCGAGACGTTGGCGACGAAGTCGCGCCGCATCGCCTCGGCCTGCTCGAGGGAGGTGATGTCGCGCGTCAGCAGCATGCGCCGGTTGCCGGCATAGGGATGCACCTGCACCGACAGCCGCGCCGGATGGCTGCGCTGCGCCGGCCCCTGGGCATCGATCACGACGTCGCGGCTGTAGTTCCAGGACGCCAGGTAGGCGACGAAGGCCGGGTCGCGCACCAGGTTCGCCATGTGCTGCAGCAGGTCGCGCTCGGCGTCGATGCCGAACTGCCCGGCGGCGGTCTGGTTGCACCATTCGATGCGGCCGTGCTCGTCGAGCAGCACGACGCCGTTCGGCGACGCCTGGATGGCGGCAAGGAATTCCTGCAGCCGGTCCTCGGCCTGGCGGGTCTGTTGCTCGCGCTCGCGCAGCAGCTTGCGGATGCGCTCGGACAGTTCGCCCCAGACGCCCGGGCCGCGCGAGGGCAGCCCTGCGGCATCGCTGCGCAGCACATTGAGCAGCCGCTGGGCTCGCCAGGCATCGAGCAGCAGCCACAAGAGCGCGCCGAGCCAGGCGCCGAGCCAGGCGTAGTGCCAACTCAGCAATGCCGTGGCAAGGCCACCGCCAAGGGCGGAAGCCGTGAGGAAAGTGGCGATACGGAGCGGCATGCCGGACGATTATCCCGCCCGGTCGAAGCCGGCCGGGCCAGTGGCGCGGTGGACTCTCAGACGGTCGCCTGGACGGTCAGCCGGTAGCCGGCGCCGCGCACGGTCTCGACCATCGGCGCGGCGGCGCCGAGCGACTCGCGCAAGCGCTTGACGTGCACGTCGACCGTGCGCTCCTCGATGTAGACGTGGTCGCCCCACACCTTGTCGAGCAGCTGGGCGCGGCTGTGGACGCGCTCTGCGTGCCGCATCAGGAAGCCCAGCAGCTTGAATTCGGTCGGCCCCACCTTCAGCGGCGCGCCCTGCCAGGTGACGCGGTGGGTCGCGGTGTCGAGCACCAGTTCGCCGATCTCGACCCGCTCGGCGGCGGCTTCCGGCGCCCGGCGGCGCAGCACGGCACGGATCCGCGCCAGCATCTCCTGCGTCGAAAAGGGTTTGGTGATGTAGTCGTCGGCGCCGGCGTCGAGCCCGGCCACCTTGTCGGGCTCGTCGCCGCGCGCGGTCAGCATCAGGATCGGGATCGCCTTGGTGCGCGAGTCCTTGCGCCAGTGGCGCGCCAGTTGCAGGCCGCTCTGGCCCGGCAGCATCCAGTCGAGCAGCACCAGGTCGGGCAGGAAGGCGTCGATCTCGCGCTGCGCCGCCGCGCCGTCCTCGGCCCAGATCGGCTCGAAGCCGTTGTGGCGCAGGTTGACGGCGATCAGCTCGGCGATCGAGGACTCGTCCTCGACGATCAGGATCCTTGGTTTCTTCATGAATTCAGTGCTGGCCGGTCACTGCAATGCCGACTCGATGGCTTCCATCGAAGTGTGCCGCACATCGGCACCCTTGACGATGTAGATGATGAACTCGGCGATGTTCTTGGCGTGGTCGCCGATGCGCTCGATCGCCTTGGCGAGGAACAGCAGGTCGAGGCTGGCGGAGATCTTGCGCGGGTCTTCCATCATGTAGGTGACCAGCTTGCGCACGAAGCCGTCGAACTCCTTGTCGATCAAGTCGTCGTCCTTGAGGATCGACAGCGCGGCCGCGGTGTCCAGCCGCGCGAAGGCGTCGAGCGCCTTGCGCAGCAGACCCGAGGCCAGGTCGGCGGCGATCCGCAGCTCGGTCGAGGGCAGCGCACGGGCCGATCCGCTTTCGATGATCGACTTGACCATGCGCGCGATCTTGTTGGCCTCGTCGCCCACGCGCTCCAGGTTGGCGGTGGTCTTGGAAATCGCGATCAGGAGGCGCAGGTCGCGCGCAGTCGGCTGGCGGCGGGCGATGATCGACGACAGCTCGCGGTCGATCTCGATCTCCATCGCGTTGACGCGGTGCTCGGTCTCGGCGACCCGCTCGGCCGCGTCGGCGTCGAACTCCTGCAGCGCATAGACCGCCTGGTGGATCTGGGCCTCGACCATGCCGCCGAGTTCCATCACCCGCGAAGACACGGTGTTGAGTTCACTGTCGAACTGGCTGGAAAGATGCTTTTCGGTCATGTCTGTCCCCTTAGCCGAAACGGCCGGTGATGTAGTCCTCGGTCTCCTTGCGCTTCGGCTTGAAGAACAGGTCCTCGGTGGCGCCGAACTCGATCAGGTCGCCCAGGTACATGTAGGCGGTGTAGTCGCTGCAGCGCGCCGCCTGCTGCATGTTGTGCGTCACGATGACCACGGTGTACTCGCTTTTGAGCTCGGCAATCAACTCCTCGATTTTCGCCGTCGAGATCGGGTCGAGTGCCGAGCAGGGTTCGTCGAGCAGCAGCACTTCGGGCTTGATCGCGATGCCGCGGGCGATGCACAGGCGCTGCTGCTGGCCGCCCGAGAGCCCGGAGCCGCTTTGCTGCAGCTTGTCGCGCACTTCGGTCCAGAGCGCCGCCTTCTTGAGCGCCCATTCGACCCGGTCGTCCATTTCCGAGGCGCTGAGGTTCTCGAACAGCTTCACGCCGAAGGCGATGTTGTCATAGATCGACATCGGGAACGGGGTCGGCTTCTGGAACACCATGCCGACCTTGGCGCGAATCAGCGCCACGTCCTGCTTGGAGGTCAGCAGGTTCTCGCCGTCGAGCGCGATGGTGCCCTCGGCGCGCTGCTCGGGATAGAGCTCGAACATGCGGTTGAAGGTGCGCAGCAGGGTCGACTTGCCGCAGCCCGACGGACCGATGAAGGCCGTCACCTTGTTCTCGGGAATCTCGAGATTGATGCCCTTGAGCGCGTGGAACTTGCCGTAGTAGAAATTCAGGTCCTTGACCGAGATCTTCGAACGCGTCGGCTGTGCGAGAGAGGTAGGCATGATGTGTTTCAGAGCTTGTTGCGCGTGAGAACCCGCGCGAGGATGTTGAGTGCCAGCACCGCGACCGTGATCAGGAACACGCCGGCCCAGGCCAGCTGTTGCCAGTTCTCGTACGGGCTCATCGCGAACTTGAAGATGGTCACCGGCAGGCTGGCCATCGGCTGCGTGACGTCGGAGGTCCAGAACTGGTTGCTGAGCGCGGTGAACAGCAGCGGCGCGGTCTCGCCGGCGATGCGGGCCACGGCCAGCAGCACCCCCGTGACCACCCCGGCGCGTGCGGCGCGCAGCGTGATGCTGAGGATCACCTTCCACTTCGGCGCGCCCAGCGCGTAGGCCGCTTCGCGCAGGCCCGGCGGCACCAGCTGCAGCATGTTCTCGGTGGTGCGGATCACCACCGGGATCACGATCAGCGCCAGCGCCAGGGCGCCGGCCAGGCCCGAGAAGGACTTGAAGTAGGCCACCACGACGGCATAGACGAACAGCCCGATCACGATCGAGGGCGCCGACAGCAGGATGTCGTTGACGAAGCGCACGAGGGTCGAGAGCCAGCCCTTGGGGTTGTATTCCGCCAGGTAGATACCGGCCATGATCCCGATCGGCGTGCCGACGAAGGTGGCCATCAGCACCATCACGAGCGAGCCGAAGATCGCGTTGGCGATGCCGCCGGCCTCGTTCGGCGGCGGCGTCATCTCGGTCAGGGTGCTCAGCGCCAGGCCGCCGACGCCCAGGCGCAGCGTTTCCCAGAGGATCCACACCAGCCAGAAGACGCCGAAGGCCATGGCCGCCAGCGACAGGGTCAGTGCGATGAAGTTGACCCGCTTGCGGCCGGCGAAGCGGGCCGCGCGCGTCTCGTCCAGCGTCTTGGCGTTCAGGAGGCGTTCCGCGGTGGTGGTCATGACTTGGTGCCCTCGCTCTTCTTCATGCGCTGCAGCAGCAGCTTGGACAGCGACAGCACCACGAAGGTGATGAAGAACAGTACCAGGCCGAGGTACATCAGCGAGGCCTGGTGCAGGCCGGCGCCGGCTTCGGCGAACTCGTTCGCCAGTACCGAGGTGATGCTGTTGGCCGGTTCGAAGACCGACAGCGAATTGAGCTGGTTGGTGTTGCCGATCACGAAAGTGACCGCCATGGTCTCGCCCAGCGCCCGGCCGAGGCCGAGCATGATGCCGCCGATGACGCCGGCCTTGGTATAGGGCAGCACCACCTTCGACACCACTTCCCAGGTGGTGGAGCCGAGGCCGTAGGCCGACTCCTTGAGCAGCGGCGGCGTGACCTCGAAGACGTCGCGCATCACCGAGGCGATGAACGGGATGATCATGATCGCCAGGATGATGCCGGCCGACAGGATGCCGATGCCCACCGGCGGGCCCGCCACCAGCGCGCCCAGGTAAGGCACGCCCTCGAACAGCTTCTGCAACGGCTGCTGCACGTAGGTCGAGAGGATCGGGCCGAACACCAGCAGGCCCCACATGCCGTAGACGATCGACGGCACCGCCGCCAACAGTTCGATCGCGGTGCCGAGCGGCCGCTTGAGCCAGGCCGGCGACATCTCGGTCAGGAACAACGCGATGCCGAAGCTCACCGGCACCGCGATCAGCAGCGCGATCAGCGAGGTGGCCAGCGTGCCGTAGATCATCACCAGGCCGCCGTACTGGTCCTGCACCGGGTCCCAGACGCTGCTGGTGAGGAAGCCGAGTCCGAACTTGGAAATGGCGGGCCAGGCACCGTACAGCAGCGACAGCAGGATGCCGATCAGCATCGCGAGCGTCAGCAGCGCGGCACCCTTGGCGGCCCAGCCGAACAGGCGGTCGGTGGTGGGGCCGCTGCGCGGCCGCTTGGCCGGCGGCGGTCCGGCCTGGGTACGGGCGCGCTCGGGCGAGCGCTCGAGCGGCGTGGCGCTGGCGGGGAATGTGGATGACACGTGTCGCTCCGGAGTCGGCGCGCGATCAAGCGGTGTGCTCATACGCGCCGAGTTGCCTTACTTGATCGCGACGGGCTTGCCCGAGGCGTCCTTGATCTCGCCCCAGGCGGTGGCGATCGCGCCCTTGACCTTGTCGGGCATCGGCACGTAGTCGAGCTCGCCGGCGGTCTTGTCGCCGTTCTTGTAGGCCCAGTCGAAGAACTTCAGCGTGGTCGTGGCCTGGGCCGGCTTGTCCTGCGCCTTGTGCATCAGGATGAAGGTGGCGCCGGTGATCGGCCACGCATCCTTGCCCGGCTGGTTGGTCAGCACCTGGTAGAAGCTCTTCGACCAGTCGGCGCCGGCCGCCGCGGCCTTGAAGGCGTCGTCGTCCGGCGAAACGAAGTTGCCGGCCTGGTTCTGCATCTGGGCGTAGGTCATCTTGTTCTGCTTGACGTACGCGTACTCCACATAGCCGATCGAGTTCGGCAGCCGGTTCACGAAGGCCGCGACGCCCTCGTTGCCCTTGCCGCCCGCGCCGGTGGGCCAGTTGACCGCGGTGCCGTCGCCGACCTTGGCCTTCCAGTCCGGGTTGACCTTGCTCAGGTAGTTGGTGAACAGGAAGGTGGTGCCAGAACCGTCGGCGCGGCGCACCGGCGCGATGGCGGCATCCGGCAGCGCCAGCGAACCGTTCAGCGCCTTGATCGCCGGATCGTTCCACTTGGTGATCTTGCCGAGGTAGATGTCGGCGATGACGGGGCCGCTGAGCTTGAGCTCGCCGGGCTTGATGCCCTGGATGTTGACCACCGGGATCACGCCGCCGATGACGGTCGGGAACTGGATCAGGCCCTTGCTCTTGAGTTCGTCGTCGGACAGCGGCATGTCGGAGGCGCCGAAGTCGACCGTCTTGGCATCGATCTGCTTGATGCCGGCGCCCGAGCCGACCGACTGGTAGTTGATCTTCGCGCCGGTGGCCTTGTTGAAATCGGCGGCCCACTTCGAGTACAGCGGCGCCGGAAAGCTGGCGCCGGCCCCGGTGGCGGTTTCCTGGGCCAGCGCCGGAGCCTGGGCGAAGGCCGCGGCGATCAGGCCGGCGGCTGCGAATTTGAACGTCGTTTTCATGTGCTTCCTTTGAACTGCAACAAGGACCCCTCGGGGGGCTTGGCAACGACTCTAGAAAGCTTGTGTGACAAGGTCGTGACACCCTCGTACAGAGGGAAAACCGTCCGTTGCGACAGCTGCCGGCATGTCGCTGTCACATATTCGTCACACGGTCCACCTAGCCTTGCCACCCTGCCCGGCTACGATCGGGCCCCGACACCGCCAACCCTTTATGAAAAACGGAACCCGCCTCGCCGCGGTCGATCTCGGCTCGAACAGCTACCGGCTCGAGATCGGCCAGGTCGACCATGGCCAGATCCATCGCACCGAATACCTCAAGGAAACCGTCCGCCAGGGCAACGGTCTCGACAGCGCCCGCAACCTGACGCCGGAGGCGATGCAGCGCGGCTGGGACGCCCTGGCCCGATTCGGCGAGCGGCTGGCGGGCTTCGACCGCTCCCAGGTCCGAGCGGTGGCCACGCAGACCCTGCGCGAAGCACGCAACCGTGACGAGTTCCTGCTGCGCGCGCGCACCGTGCTGGGCTTCGGCATCGACGTCATCACGGGCCGCGAGGAGGCCCGGCTGATCTATCAGGGCGTGGCCCACACCCTGCCGCATACCGATGCGTCGAACCGCGAGCGGCGGCTGGTGGTGGACATCGGCGGCCGCTCGACCGAGATGATCATCGGCCACGCGCTCGAGGCCGAGGTCATGGAGTCCTACCGGGTCGGCAGCGTCGCCTGGTCGATGAAGCATTTCCAGCAGGGGCTGTTCACCCCGTCGGCCTTCCAGGCCGCCGAGGTGGCGGCCAAGGCGGTGCTCGACGACGCCCTGGGCACCTACGTGCCCGACCGCTGGGACGTCGCGTACGGCGCCTCGGGCACCATCGGCGCCGTCGGCGACGTGCTGGCCGCGGCCGGCAACGAGCCCGGCCTGATCACGCGCGATGGCCTCGACTGGCTGGTCGATCGCCTGCTGCGGGCCGGCAGCGCCGACCGGCTGCGCATCGAGGGCATGCGGGAAGACCGCAAGGCGGTGATCGGCGGCGGCGTCAGCGTGTTGCGCGCGGTTTTCGACCTGCTCGAGATCGAGGAGATGCGGGTCGCCCAGGGCGCACTGCGCCACGGCGTGCTGTATGAATTGCTGGAGCGCGACGACACCGTGGCCGACCTGCGCACCGCCACCGTGGCCCGGCTCGCAAACCGCTTCCCGGTCGATGCCACCCAGGTCAAGCGGGTCGGCGAGACCGCGGCCTCGCTCTACGTGCAGCTGAATCCGGCGGCGCGCGGCGGCAGCACCACCAGCCGCGCCGGCCGGGCGCTGCGCAAGCTGGGCTGGGCCGCGCAACTGCACGAGATCGGGGCCCAGATCTCCCACAGCGAATACCACAAGCACGGCGCCTACATCCTGGACAACGCCGATGCACCCGGCTTCGCGGTCAACGAGATGCACGCGCTGAGCCAGCTGGTGCTGGGGCATCGCGGCAAGCTGCGCAAACTGGAAGGCGCCCTGGACGACGAGGCTTTCGTCGCGCAGCTGGTCGCCTTGCGGCTGGCCGTGATCCTCTGTCACGCGCGCCGCGACCCGGACCTGCAGGGCTTCACGCTCGAACGCCCCGATGCGCGGCGCTTCGTCATCGGCTGCCGGCCCGACTGGTCGGCCCTGTTCCCGCAGTCCGCGCACCTGTTGCGCGAAGAAGTGCTGGCCTGGCAAAAGACCCCGTGGCGGGTCGAGCTCGCGGGATTCTGAGGGGCCTTGCGCCCCGACGACGCTACAGAAGCTCGGGCGCCTGCACGGTCACCAGCACGGTCTGCACGTCGCCGTCGCGCTCGCGCGTGCGGACCCACCAGACGGCGCCCTTGCGCACCGGGCAGCTGTCCTGCTGCAGCCCCAGCAGCCGCGAGATCGCCTGGCCGAATGAAGGCTGGTGGCCGACCATCAGCACCACCGACTTCCCGTTCGGCCAGCCGGCGGCCTCCAGCAGCGCGTCGGGCGTGGTGTCGGGCGCGAGTTCGGCGCGCATCTTGAACTTGCGCCCGAGCGCCTGCACCGTCTGCTCGCAGCGCCGTGCCGGGCTGCAGACGATGCGGGTGCCCTCGGGCAGTTGCCGGTCGAGCCAGGCGGCCATCCGCTTGGCCTGCTTCTCGCCGCGGGCGGTCAGCGAGCGCTGCAGGTCGTCGCAGCCTTCGGTCCAGTCTTCCGCCTCGGCATGGCGCCAGAAAATGAGGTCCATGGTTCAGTCCAGTGATACCGCGCGGCTGCTCCCGCGCGATGCGTAGCGGTTCATGAGCGCGGTCTGGGCGCCATGGACCTCGATGGCCCGCGACGCGCCCTCCTCGCCCGCATGCGTGTCCTGGTCGACCCGGTGGTAGGCACCATCGGCGCCGAGGTCCCAGGCGTCCCGGCCATCGTGCAGGTAGGCCACCAGGCACTCGTCGATGAGCCTCTGGCGCAGCACCGGGTCGGTCACCGGCCAGGCCAGTTCGATGCGCCGCAGCATGTTGCGGTTCATCCAGTCGGCGCTCGACAGGTACAGCGCCTCGTCTGCGCCGTGGCGGAAATAGAAGACCCGCGAGTGCTCGAGAAAGCGGCCGATCACCGAGCGCACGCGGATGTTGTCGGTCAGGCCCGGCACCCGGGCCGGCAGGGTGCAGGCGCCGCGCACGATGAGATCGATCTTGACGCCGGCCCTTCCCGCGCGAACCAGTGCGGCGACCAGCGCCTCGTCGGTCAGCGCGTTCATCTTGACGACGATGCGGGCGGTTTCGCCGGCCGCCGCCGCGGCGCCGAGCGCATCGATGCGCGCAATCAGGTTGCGGTGCAGGTCGAAGGGCGCCAGCCACATGCGATGCAGCTTCGGCAGCCGGCTCTGGCCCGCCAGGTGGACGAACACCGCCTCCATGTCGGAAGTCAGCAGCGGGTCGGCCGTGAGGTGGCTGATGTCGGTGTAGAGCGCGGCGGTGCGCGGGTTGTAGTTGCCGGTCGACAAATGGCCGTAACGCTGCATGCGCTTGCCCTCGCGGCGCGTCACCAGCAGCATCTTGGCGTGCGTCTTCAGGCCGACCACGCCGTAGACCACCTGGACGCCGATCGACTCGAGCATCTCGGCCCAGTTGATGTTGGCCTCTTCGTCGAAGCGCGCCTTGAGCTCCACCACCACCGTCACTTCCTTGCCGCGTCGGACGGCCTCGCGCAGCAGGTCCATCAGCTCCGAATCGGTGCCGGTGCGGTAGATGGTCTGCTTGATCGCCAGCACCTGGGGGTCCTGCACCGCTTCACGCAGGAAGGCCAGCACGCCGGCGAAGCTCTCGAAGGGCTGGTGGATCAGCACGTCGCCGCGCTGCAGCCGGTCGAAGAAGGACTGGCCCGGCGACAGCGTGATCGGATAGGACGGCAGGTACGGCGGAAACCGCAGCTGCGGCTCGTCGAGCAGGTCGATCAGCTGCGTCAGGCGCGCCAGGTTGACCGGGCCGTGCACGCGGTAGAGCGCCTGCGGCGGCAGCTCGAACTGCGCCAGCAGGAAGCTCGCCAGCGACTCGGCACAGCTGGCCGACACCTCGAGCCGGACGGCCTGGCCGAAGTGGCGGTGCTGCAGGCCCTGGCGCAGCGCGGTGCGCAGATTGCGCACGTCTTCCTCGTCGACCGCCAGGTCGGAATGGCGCGTCACACGGAACTGGGAGAACTCGCCCACCTCGCGGCCCGGGAACATGCTCGACAGATGGGCCCGCACCACGCTGGACAGCGCGATGAAGAGCGTCTTGCCTCCCGACAGCTTGGCCGGCAGGCGGATCACCCGCGGCAGCACGCGCGGAACCTTCAGGATCGCGATCGGATTCTCGCGGCCGAAGGCGTCCTTGCCACCCAGCCGGACGATGAAGTTGAGCGACTTGTTGGCGACCTGCGGAAAGGGATGGGCCGGATCGAGACCGACCGGGATCAGGAGCGGGCGAACCTCGCGCTCGAAATACTCATGCACCCATTTGCGCTGGGCCGCATTGCGCTCGCCGTGCGAGATGATGTGGATTCCCACGCCGGCGAAGGCCGGGATCAGGCCGTCGTTGTAGAGCGCGTACTGGCGCCCCACCAGCGTATGGGCCGCCTCGGCGAGACGCTCGAAGGACTCGACCGTATAGCTGCCCTTCTGCTCGCCGGCCACGCCTGCCGCCAGATGCGGCGCGGCCCGCACCTCGAAGAATTCGTCGAGGTTGGCGGACACGATGCTGAGGTAGCGCAGCCGCTCGATCAGCGGCACCTCGGCGCGATAGGCCCAGTCGAGCACGCGCTCGTTGAAGGCCAGGATCGCATGGTCCCGATCGAGCAGGGTCAGGGGAGCTTCGGCTTCGGCAATAACAGGCGTGGTCTCGGAAGTGGCTAGCGGCATGAAGAAGGATTCTGTAACAACCGTCGCAGGAATGCTCAACGATCGCAGCATGCCAGTGTCGAGGACGAACATGACATTTTTGTGACGGTTGCGTGACGGAATCCCGACCGGACACGCGCGCTCAGCGTGCCGAGAAGTGCCGCCTGTAGCGGGGCGGCAGTTCGTCGATGCGCATCAGCATGGGCAGGTCGGCGGTGTTGAAGTCCGGATCCCAGGCCGGCGGGCCCAGCACCTTGGCGCCAAGCCGGAGATAGCCCTTGATCAGCGCCGGCGGCTCGACCTCGAGCGCCTCATCGAGCTGGTGCACCGGCAGCGGCAGCCGCGGCTGCACCTGGTACTGGATCGGCGCCATGTGCGTCGCCGACAGCTGGCGCCAGATGCTGGCTGCGGCGTCGCCGCTGGTCACGCCGTGGTGCCACATCGGGATGCTGGCGCAGCCGATCATGGTGTCGAGCTTGTTGCGGGCCATGAAGCCGGCCAGTGCGCCCCACAGCGCCAGGATCACGCCACCCTGGCGATGATCGGCATGCACGCAGCTGCGGCCCAGCTCGACCATGCGCTCGCGCAGGTCGCGCAGCCGGGTCAGGTCGAACTCGATGTCGCTGTAGGTGCTGCCGACGCGCCGGGCCTGGGCCGGCGTCAGCACCCGGTAGGTGCCGATCACCTGGCCGCTGGCGCCGTCGCGCACCAGCAGGTGCTCGCAGAAGTCGTCGAAGAGATCGACGTCATGGCCGGCGACCGGCGTCGCCAGCCGCGCGCCCATTTCGCCCGCGAACACCTCGTAGCGCAGGCGCTGGGCGGCGCGCACCTCGTCCTGATGGCGGGCCCAGCTCACGCTGATGCCGCCGGCGGCGTCGGCGGCGCCGGTCGGCGCGCGAGGCACGGGTATTGCATCGGGTCCGCGTGCCGGGTCGGGCACGGGCCACAGGGCGCCGCGCAGGCCCAGCTGGGAGAACGGGAAAGTCGGCGTGGGCAGTTCTTTCATGGGGAGCCTTTCTGCGGACGCAGTCTGGTCACCGGCGATGAAGCGGGCATGTCGGTTCGGAGTCAATTGCATGACGGCACGCGGTCTCGCCCGCTTCGGCGTTTAATGCCGCAGATGCGTTCCATGGAGTTGTGATGGCCACCGAAACAAGAATCGAAGTCGAGACCCGCCGCCACCAGATGTTTCCGGTGCTGAGCGCCGCGGACATCGGGCGCATCCGGCGCTTCGGCAGCGTGCGGCGCTACGCGCGCGGCGACTGCCTGTTCCGCGCCGGCGAGCCCGGGCCGGGGATGTTCGTGGTACTCGAGGGCGTGGTGGCGATCACCCAGCGCGACGGCCTCGGCCACGTGGTGCCGATCGAGCACCAGGGGCCGGGCCAGTTCCTGGCAGAGGTCGCCCAGCTCTCGGGCCGGCCGGCCCTGGTCGACGGCCACGCCGAGGAAGACGTCGAGACCCTGCTGGTGCCGCCGGACCAGCTGCGGGCGCTGATCATCGCCGAGGCCGACCTGGGCGAGCGGCTGGTGCGGGCGATGATCCTGCGCCGCGTGGCGCTGATCGAATCGGGTGCCAGCGGGCCGGTGCTGATCGGGCCGCCGCAATCGGCCGAGGTGCTGCGGCTGCAGAATTTCCTGGGCCGCAACGGCCATCCCTACCAGGTGGTCGACGCCACGCGGGACGTCGATGCTGCCGCGCTGCTCGAGCAGTACGGCGAAGCCGAGCTGCTGGTGGTCTGCCCCGACGGCACCGTGATGCCGAATCCCACCGAGCACGCGCTGGCGCGCTGCCTGGGCATGGTCGACAGCATCGCGCACGACGACCTGTTCGACGTCCTGGTGGTCGGCGCCGGACCGGCCGGCCTGGCGACCGCGGTCTATGCGGCCTCCGAGGGCCTGCGCGTACTCGTGGTCGACTGCCGCTCCTTCGGCGGCCAGGCCGGCGCCAGCGCGCGGATCGAGAACTACCTGGGCTTCCCGACCGGCATCTCGGGCGGCGCGCTGGCCGGCCGCGCCTACGTGCAGGCGCAGAAGTTCGGCGTCGAGATGCTGATCCCGGCGCAGGTCGAATCGCTCGACTGCACGGCCGCCGAAACGCGGGGAGAACTCTCCGTGCGGCTGACCGACGGCCGGCGCCTGAAGTCGAGGACGCTGGTGATCGCCAGCGGTGCGCGCTACCGCCGGCCCGAGGTGCCGCGGCTGTCCGATTTCGAGGGCCGAGGCATCTGGTACTGGGCCTCGGCACTGGAAGCCAAGCTGTGCTCCCGGCAGGAGGTGGCGCTGGTGGGCGGCGGCAACTCGGCCGGCCAGGCCGCGGTGTTCCTGTCCCAGCATGCCGCCAAGGTGAACGTGCTGGTGCGCGGCCCCTCGCTGGCCGCGACCATGTCGCGCTACCTGATCGACCGCATCGAGGCCAGCAACAACATCGAGCTGCATCCGTACACCGAGCTGGTGGCGCTCCACGGCGAGCCGGGCAGCGGCCTGAACGGCGCGACCTGGCGCGACCGGCGCAGCGGCCAGCTGGAAGACTGCCCGGCACGCAACATCTTCCTCTTCATCGGCGCGGTGCCCGAGACCGACTGGCTAGAGGGCTGCGGCGTCGCCCTCGACAAGCACGGCTTCGTGCTCACGGGACAGGCGGCGCGCGGCGGCTTTCCGGCCAAGACCGCGGCCGCGCTCGAGTCCAGCGTGCCCGGCGTGTTCGCGGTCGGCGACGTGCGCTCGGGCTCGGTCAAGCGGGTCGGCGGCGCCATCGGCGAAGGCGCCGCGGTCGTCGCGCTGATCCATCAGCACCTGGCGCCGACCGCGACAACGGCCTGAGACGCGCGTTCGCAAGGAAAGCTGGAGCCGGGCGAGGACCGGACGGGGTGCCATGCGCGCGGGCGCCAGGTCGGGCAGGCCGAAGCCAGGGTCCGCCTGCACGAAATTGCGGCCGGGGCTATGCTGGCCGGCCTTTCGTTCACCCTCCTGGATTCCTCGGACATGACCAAAGCTCCCATCGACGTCTATTCCTGGCCCACGCCCAACGGCCACAAGGTTCACATCATGCTGGAGGAGTGCGGCCTCCCCTACCGCGCCCATCCGGTCAACATCGGCAAGGGCGACCAGTTCGATCCCGCCTTCCTGAAGATCAGCCCGAACAACAAGATTCCGGCCATCACCGATCCCGACGGACCGGACGGCAAGCCGATCTCGCTCTTCGAGTCGGGCGCAATCCTGGTCTACCTGGCCGGCAAGACCGGCAAGCTCCTGCCGACCGGCGACCGCGAGCGCTACGAGGTGCTCCAGTGGCTGATGTTCCAGATGGGCAGCGTCGGCCCGATGCTCGGCCAGGCGCACCACTTCCGCATCTATGCGCCCGAGAAGATCGGCTACGCCATCGACCGCTACAGCAACGAGGCCAGGCGCCTCTATGGCGTGATCGACAAGCAGCTGTCGAGCAGCAAGTTCATCGCCGGCAAGAGCTATTCGATCGCCGACATCGCGATCTTTCCGTGGCTGCGCAGCTGGGAGAACCAGGGCATCGTCCTCACCGACTACCCGCACCTCAAGCGATGGTTCGACGCGATCGCCGCGCGGCCGGCGGTGCAGCGCGGCGTCAAGGTGCTGGCCGACCTGCGGCAGCCGATCACGGGCGACAAGGAGCGTGAGGTCTTGTTCGGCAACACGCAATATCAGCGTCGATGAGGCGGGCCCACCGGCTCGCCCCCGATTCGCAGGTTAGAATAGAAGGCTCGTCGGGGTGTAGCGCAGCCTGGTAGCGCATCTGGTTTGGGACCAGAGGGTCGAAGGTTCGAATCCTTTCGCCCCGACCAAGAAAAAGTGAATGCCGGTAGTGACTTAGGTCGCTACCGGCATTTTGCGTTGCGGGGCCCGGCCGCCGCCCTTCAGATTCTCGCGAGCACCACATGGGCCTGGATCTTCCCCTCGACCGCCCCGGTGCCGAAGCGCTTCGCCAGGGCTTGCGCGCACGCCGTGGTGGCAGCACCAAGACCGTCCGGCGAGCGGGCCTCGATCTCGTTGCGCAGCGGCGTTCCCTGGCAGTAGGCGATGGCCGGCCCCAGCGGCGACGCGGCGCGACTGCACGCCGTCACGGTCTCGAACACCGGTGCCACGATGAAGCCCGCGTCGGACAGATCGCGCGCGATCGCCTGGCGGTCGAAGTAGCCGTGCGGCGTGCGCGCCAGGAACCGTGGCGGATCTGCGGGGTAGAGCGCGCCGAGCGCGGCAGTGATCTCCTGCGCGAACTCGTTCTCCTCGATCCGGTCCCAGACATTGAACAGCAGCGCACCGCCGGGCCGAAGTACCCGCCGCGCCTCGGCGAAGGCGCCCGCCTTGTCGGGAAAGAACATGACCCCGAACTGGCAGACCACGAGATCGAATCCGGCGTCGTCGAAGGGCAGGTGCATGGCGTCCGCCTGCTGCCAGATCACCGGACGCGCGGCGCCAACCGCAGCCGCGCGCGCCAGCATCGGCGGGTTCAGGTCGGTCGCGACCAGCTCGACCGCTGGCGGCAAGACCTTCGCCAATTCGCGGGTGACGACGCCGGTGCCGGCGGCCGTCTCGAGCACGCGAAGCGGTGCCAGCGCCGCCGCCCGGCGCGCGAGATCGACCGCGCAGGGCGCGAATATCAGCGGCACCAGGCGGGTGTCGTACAGCTCCGGGATCGAGCCGGCGAACATCGCGTCAGAACCAGACGTATCCATGGCGGGCCTCCAGCTGGGCGAAGCAACGCTTCGCCGGGTCGCGGCCACGGTGCGGACCGCAGCGAGCGCGCTGGCCCGATCATCGGGCAAACGGCGCCGGAGGGATACCTCGGCGCCCAGCGCCGGTTCGCAGCCACCGTAGAATCGCGATCCTCGCACCCGCGTGCGTTCGCACGCCGGTCGCGATTCTCTTTTTTCCTGCGCGGCGGTAGCTCAACCGGATAGAGCACCAGCCTTCTAAGCTGGGGGTTACGGGTTCGATTCCTGTCCGCCGCGCCATTGCACGTGATTCCCGCGAAGGAGACATCGATGCTGCAGCAATCCCCCATGTACGCCTACATTCCCGCCCGTGACCTGGCTCGGGCGCGCCGCTTCTACGAGGACACGCTGGGCTTCAAGCCCCAGGCCGAGATCGCCGGGGGCGTGCACTACGCCTTCGCCGGCGGCACCGGCTGCTTCCTGTATCCGACCCCGAACGCCGGTACGTCGCAAGCCAGCCAGGCCTTCTGGCAGGTCGAAGACATCGAGCGCGAGGTCGTCGAACTGAAGGCGCGCGGCGTGGTCTTCGAGGACTACGACATGCCGGGCAAGGATGCCAACGGCATCGTGGCCCAGGGCGGCGCCAGGGCGGCCTGGTTCAAGGACAGCGAAGGCAACATCATGGCCGTGATCCAGAACGCGGCCTGAATGCGCTCAAGCGCGCAGCAGGAAGCCGCTGCGCGGCGCCAGCCATTCGACGTCGACGTCGACGCCGCCGAGGGCCGGCATCGGCGCCGTCCCGGCGACGAACAGCATCCTTTCTTCTTCCAGCAGGAAGCCGTGGGGCAGCGCGCGCAACCTGCAGCCGCCGAGGTCGATGCAGTCGCTCCCGGCCGGCGGCATCGCGTCCAGAGACAGCGCCCAGCGCACGGGGCCCGGCGCCGACGCCAGCAACAAGGACCGATGCCGCTCGTCGCCGGGTTCGAAATCGATCAGCGCCCACTCGTTGCGGTCGCCGCCGACCAGGTAGCCATTGACCAGTGCGCCGGCCCGGCGCGCGGTGACCCGCAGCACCCGTGGCGACAGGAACATCGCGAGCCCGTCGGCCAACTCGCAGCGGCCGTGGCCCTCGCCGTCCGGATCGATGCGGGCAATCTCCGCATAGGCCGGCTCGTCGGGGTTCACGGCCTGCAGCCCGTCCCCGGCCATCGCGCGGCGCGGCATGACCAGCGGGATCTGCTGCACCCCCCGGGCATGCGCCAGGCAGGCCTCGGCGCTGTCGAAGGCCTCGAGCTGCTGCAGGATCCGGCGTTGCACGTTCATGAGCCGCAACCCGCGCGCCGGATCGAGGGCCTCGGCCGGCCGCAGCCAGAGGTGCTCCACCGTTTCGCGTCCGTCGGGGCGGGCCTGCTGCCCGGTCGGAGCCAGCGCGACGAAGAAGCGGGTGTCGAAGCGCCGCGGCATGCCGGGCGGCGTGAGCCAGTGGGCGAAATAGGCCAGCCGGTCGACGGCCAGCCGCCAGCCCTGCCGGTCGCAGAGCCCGCGCAGCGATTCGGCGCCCTCCTCCGTGGCCGTGCGCAGCGCCGAGAGCTCGTCGTCGGCCAGGTGGTCGAGGGCGACCGGGCGCCCATCGGCACCGCTGGCGAACAACAGGCCGGCCTCCTCGAAGCACTCGCGGACCGCCGCCACGTAGAAGTCGAGGCCACCGGCCGGCAGCGCCAGCCGCCGGCTGGCCGCGGCGTCGTCGAGCCCGGCGCAGCATGCATGCAGCAGGAGATCCTGGGGATCGACGCCGCCGCCCGGGAAAACGCTGGCGCCGCTGTTCTGGTCACCCTCCTTTTCGGCCCGGCGCAGCATCAGCACTTCGAGGCCGGCAGCGCCATCGCGCAGGACGATCAGGGTTGCCGCGAAGCGGATCGGGCGCTTCGGCGCCGACGAGGAGGAAAAGGAGTGGGACGCTGGTTTCATTCGAGGTCGGGTGCCGTTTTACCAGCTTCGTGCCTCGTCTGTAATGGGGAGGAAGCGAGCCGCCGATTGCGCCACACTTGCGCGCGTCGAAGGAGGTCCACTTGGTCAAGAAGATTCAGCTCAATGAAGAACAATGGCGCACGCTGCAGGCCCTGCAGGAAGCCCGCACGCGGCGCTCGCCCACCGATTCGATCAGCGTCTCCGAACGCCTGCTGTCGAACGGCCTCGTCGGCTGCGACAGGCAAGGCGGCAAGTTCCTGACCGAGCAGGGCCTCGAGCGCCTCAACCAGGGTCGCTGAGGCCTCGGCCGCCGAAGCCGCTCCACTTCACCGCCGGGCCGTCGGGCCCTCGGGCCGTCGGGCAATCAATCATCTAATCCGCCAGTCGCAGCCCTTGGCGGTCGATGCTGTCGACGATCTCGCGCAGCGAATTGCGGCCCAGCCGCGACAGCGCGAACAGCTTGCGGGCCGGCAGCCGGACCAGGTCGCGGACGGTGTTGAGTTCATTGACGCGCAGCAGATTGGTGGTGCGGTCGCACAGCCGCAAGACCGCGATGTCGGCGTCGAGAATCGAGTCCGAAGCGGCGGCAAAGGCAGGGTTGCGTGGATCCATGGCGAGACCTCCTGAAAACGATGGCTGGAACTTGCACAGTTCATGCCATCCGCGCCGAGCCCCTGTTTCGAGGAAATCCGCTTCAAAATCAATCGCTTCGACTGAAATGAGAACAATGAGGTTGTCTTTTTTTCAGACGATTGGATTTATTTCATACAGGGTTTTCCAGGAGACTCGCCTCAACCCAGGCGCTCTGCGATGAAGTCGAGAAAGCACGTGATCCGCGCCGACAGCTGGGTGTTGCGGTAGTACACCGCGTTGATCGGCTGTCGCACCTCCACCGTATCCCGGGTCAGCAGTTGCACCAGGTCGCCGCGGGCGCAGTCGGCGGCGGTCATGAAGTCGGCCAGGCAGACGATGCCCGCACCCGCGAGCGCCAGCTGGCGCAAGGTCTCGCCGCTCGATGCGGTGAGCGCCGGCGCGATCGGCCATTCGTCTCCGTGCGGCCCGCGCAACGGCCAGCGGTTGAGCGACTCGGGTTGCGTGAAGCCCAGCAGCGTATGGCGCGCCAGGGCCGCCAGGCTCTTCGGCCGGCCGTGCGCGGCGATGTAGGCCGGGCTGGCCAGCACCCGCAGCCGGCTGGTGGCGATCGGGCGCGCGTGCAGCGTCGAATCGCGCAGCGCGCCGATGCGGATCGCGATGTCGGTACGGCGCTCGAGCAGGTCGATGTTGAGTTCGTCGCTGTCGAGTTCGAGCGCGATCTGCGGATAGGCGAGGCGGAACGCCGGCACCAGCGGCACGATGGCATGCAGCATGAAAGGCGACGCGGCATTGACGCGCAACCGCCCGGCGGGCTTCTCGCGCCGCGCCGCCATCTGCTCCTCGGCGTCGTCAATCGCGATCAGGATGGCGCGCGCATGCGCCAGGAAGGCCCGGCCCTCTTCGGTGAGCTCGAGCCGGCGCGTGGTCCGCCGCAGCAGGGTGGTGGCCAGCTTGCGTTCCAGCCGTCCCAGCGCCCGGCTGATGCCCGAGACGGTCTGGCCGAGCTGCTCGGCCGCGGCGGTGATCGAGCCGCCATCGACGACGGCGGCGAACGCCTGCAATTCTTCGACTGTGGTCTTCAAGCCTTCGCCTGCCGCTTCAGTGTGGATGACGCACGGCTGCTAGCGAATCGGAAAGCGCTTCAGCATGGTGCGGCCCAGCGAAGTGATCTCGTTGACCATGGCCGGCGGCTGCTGGTAGCCGTCCAGCGTCCGCAGCGGCTTGGGAATCGTCGCCCTGACGTGCCCGGCCATGCTGAGCACGCGCACGGCGTCGACGTCCGCGCCTCCGGCGACGGCGACAGGCAGTTCTTCCGCTGCCAAACGATGAAGTAGATGCATGGGCACGGCGAGAGTATGCCGCCTGCGCCTGACGCCCTGCTTAAACTCGCCCGACCCACTCCGCATCGAACGCCATGCAGATCCAGGAAGCCGTCGCCAGCCGCCACTCCACCCGCGCCTTCCTGCCGACGCCGGTCGACGGCGAGACCCTCCGCCGGGTACTGATCCTGGCCGCGCGCGCGCCCTCGGGCGGCAACCTGCAGCCCTGGCACATCGACGTGCTCGCGGGCGACGCGCTCGCGGCGCTGAGGGCGCGCATGCGCGAGAAGCTGGCCCAGGGCGGCGAAACCGAGCCGACCGAGTACGACGTCTACCCGCCGGCCCTGCGTGCGCCCTGGCGCGACCGGCGCTTCCAGGTCGGCGAGGCGATGTATGCGCGGCTCGGCATTCCGCGCGAGGACAAGGTGGCGCGGCGCCGCTGGTTCTCCCGCAACTTCGATTTTTTCGGCGCCCCGCTGGCGCTGTTCTGCTCGGTCGATCGCAGCATGGGACCACCTCAATGGTCGGACCTGGGCATGTACCTGCAGACCGTGATGCTGCTGCTGCGCGGCGAGGGCCTCGACAGCTGCGCGCAGGAATGCTGGGCGATCTACCCCAGAACCGTCGGCGCGGCGATCGACCTGCCGGCCGAGCGGATGCTGTTCTGCGGCATGTCGATCGGCCACCGCGATCCCGAGCATGCGGTCAACGGCCTCGTGAGCGAGCGCGCGCCGACCCACGAATGGCTGAATTTCCGCGGCCTCTGAGCCGCGGCCTCAGCCCGCCGGCGGCACGTCGCCGAACCGCGGCGACCGCCGCTCGACATTCGCACGCACGGCCTCGGTCTGGTTCGGGCTGCCGATCAGGGCCTTCTGCTCGCGCGACTCGGCCAGCAGCAGCTCGGCCGCACCCGGCACCATCGCCGCATTGAGCAGCCGCTTGCCGGCGCGGATCGCGTCGGGGTTCTTCTGCGCGATCTCGTGCGCCATCGCCAGCGCCTCGGCCAACGGATCGGCCGCGACACGCGTCGCGAAGCCGAGCGTCACGGCCTCCTCGCCCGAGAAGATGCGCCCCGTGAAAGTCACATCGCGCACCACGTCGTCGCGCGCCAGTTCGCGCATCAGCACGATGCCGCCCATGTCGGGCACCAGGCCCCACTTGATCTCCATCACCGACATCTTGGTGTCCGGCGCGACCAGCCGCACGTCGGCGCCGAGCGCCACCTGGAAGCCGCCGCCGAAGGCCACGCCATGCACCGCGGCGATCACCGGCACCGGCACCTGGCGCCAGACCATGGCCACCTGCTGCGCCGCGTTGGCGATGCCGTGGGTGCGCGCCAAGATGTCGGCGCCGGCGGCCCCGGCGCCGAGCACCGAGCCGGCAGCGCCCTGCCCCATGCGCTCGAAGGATTTCATGTCGAGCCCGGCGCAGAAGGCCTTGCCGCGGCCGGCCAGCACCACTGCGCGCACGGCCGGGTCATCGCGCAGGCGGCTGCCGGCGTCGATCAGGGCGTCGAACATGGCCGGGTCGAGCGCGTTCATCTTGTCGGCGCGCGCCATGTGCAGTTCGACCACGCCGTCGGCGTGGCGGATGGATTCGATGCGTTCGTTCACGGATGTCTCCTGGTGTTCGGTTCAGGTTCGGTGGCAGTCAGTATCGATGCTCGGCGATGATGGCGCTGTCGCCCAGTCAACAGTACCCACCATGCCGATCGCCCGCCGCCAGTTCCTTCGATCCGGGGCCGCTGCCGCCGTCGTCGCCCTGCTGGGCGAGGCCCGCGCGCGACCAGCCGGCGACGAGCGCCTGGGTTTCGGCGCCGTGCCAGCGACGCTGCGCGATGCCGTCACGGTGCCGCCCGGCTACGAGGCGCAGGTGCTCTACCCCTGGGGCTCGCCGACCGGCGTCGCAGGCGCCATGCCGGCCTTCGCGCCCGACGCATCGAACAGCGCCGCCGACCAGGCGCTGCAGGCCGGCATGCACCACGACGGCATGCATTTCTTCACGCTCGACGGCCGCGCCGATCGCGGCCTGCTGGTGATGAACCACGAGTACACCGACGAGCAGCTGCTGCACCCGGACGGCGCCAGGCCCCTGACCCTCGACAAGGCCCGCAAGTCGCTGCACGCGATGGGTGTCTCGGTGATCGAGGTCGAACTCACGGCATCGGGCTGGCGCCAGGTGCTGCCCTCGCGCTTTGCCCGCCGCATCCACGGGCAGACGCCGATGCGCCTGTCGGGTCCTGCAAGGGGCAGCCCGCTGCTGCGCACCGCGGCCGACCCGGCCGGCGAGCATGTGGCAGGCACCTTCGCCAACTGCGCCATGGGCGTCACGCCCTGGGGCACCTACCTGAGCTGCGAGGAGAACTTCCACGTCTACTTCGGCGCGCCGAAGGATGCGCTGGCGCAGGCCACCGCGGCGCAGCGCCGCTACGGCCTGGCCACTGGATCCTGGGTCGATTACTGGCGCGTCGACGATCGCTTCGATCTCGCGAAGCATCCTAACGAATCGAACCGCTTCGGCTGGGTGGTCGAGATCGACCCCTTCGATCCGGCGTCCACGCCGGTCAAGCGCACCGCGCTCGGCCGCAAGGCCCAGGAGAGCGCCACCTGCAGGCTGACGAAGGGCGGCCGGCTCGCGGTCTACATGGGCGACGACTCGAACTTCGAGTACATCTACAAGTTCGTGAGCCGCGACAAGGTGCGGCCCGGCAACGATGCCGCCGCGCGGGCCGCCAACCGCCACCTGCTCGACGAGGGCACGCTGTACGTGGCGCGCTACGACGACGGCGGCCGCGGGCAATGGCTCGAACTGCGGCACGGCCTGGGCGGCGTCGATGCCGCGAGCGGCTTCGCCGGCCAGGCCGAGGTGCTGATCCATGCACGGCGGGCGGCCGACATCGTCGGCGCGACCCGGATGGACCGGCCCGAATGGATCGCGGTCGACCCCAGGGGCGGCGACGTCTACGCCACGCTGACCCACAATGCCTCGCGCGGCCGGCCCGGCATGCCGCCGGTAGACGCCGCCAACCCGCGCGCGGACAACGTCTTCGGCGGCATCCTGCGCTGGCGCGAGGACGGCCGCGACGCCGCCAGCACCGGCTTCGCCTGGGACCATTTCGTGCTGGCCGGCGACCCCGCCGTGCCGGGCGCCGGCGCGCGCTACCCGAGCGCCGGCGCCGACGCTTTCGGCTGCCCCGACGGACTGCATTTCGACAGCGGCGGCCTGCTGTGGATCCAGACCGACATGAGCGGGAGCGCGATCGGCAAGGCGCCGATGGCCGCCTTCGGCAACAACCAGATGCTCTGCGCCGACCCGGCCAGCGGCGTCATCAAGCGCTTCCTGGTCGGCCCGAGCGGCTGCGAGATCACGGGCTGCGTGCTGACCCCGGACCGGCGCAGCCTGTTCGTCAACATCCAGCACCCGGGCGAGACGCGCGAAGGCGCGAGCGGCACGCCGAACAGCGCCTGGCCCGACGGCACCGTGCCCGGCAGCGCGCGGCCACGCTCGGCGACGGTGGTCGTCCGGCGGCAGGATGGCGGTATCGTGGGCACCTGATTGTCAAAGGAGAGGAAAAGAAAATGGCCATCCGCATCGTTCGCCTCGGCAGCGAGCGCGCGCCCGACGAGGGCCTGCGCATCGGCACGGTTCGCCGGCCGCCGCGCGGCGTCCCCAAAGCGGAGTTCGCTTCGCAGAACTGGTACGACGTCTGGTACCCGAACCTGGCGCCCTCGGTCGAAACCATGAAGCAGGCGCAGGCCGCCGTGGCATCGGGCGTGCCCGCGCAATGGGCCGCCTTCGGGCGCAAGTACAAGAGCGAGATGGCCGAGGCCGACGCCAGCCGCAGCCTGGACCTGCTGGCCGCGCTGTCGCACCAGAGCGCGTTCTCGGTCGGCTGCTACTGCGAGGACGAGGCGCATTGCCATCGGTCCTTCCTTCGTGCGCTGCTGGCGGAGCGCGGCGCGGATATCGTGGGCTGATCTGGCCATGATGTTCGCGAGCCGCTGCATCGAGGCGGCGGTCTGCTCCTCTCTCCGCCCGGTAGGAGTCGTCAGTATCCTTGTCCCAATTGTTCGAGGATCGCGGGGTTCTCCAGGGTCGACGTGTCCTGCGTGATGGCCTCGCCCTTGGCGATCGAGCGCAGCAGCCGACGCATGATCTTGCCGCTGCGTGTCTTCGGAAGATTCTCTCCGAAGCGGATATCTTTCGGTTTTGCAATGGGGCCGATCTCCTTCGCCACCCAATTGCGCAGCTCGGCCGCGATCTTGCGCGCTTCCTCGTCGCTGGCCGGGCGGCCGCGCTTCAGGACGACGAAGGCGCAGACCGCCTCGCCGGTCAGGTCGTCGGGCCGGCCCACCACCGCCGCCTCGGCCACCAGGTCGGTCTTGGCCACCAGCGCCGATTCGATCTCC